>CAKPXN010000003.1 GCA_934202095.1 uncultured Veillonella sp. | reverse complement strand
ACATTAACGATAGCTGGTTGTTTAGTAGCATCATATTGACCAATTGTGTCAACAGGACGACCTTCACGTGGAGCACGAGAGTCAGCAACTACGATACGGTAGAAAGGAGCTTTTTTAGCACCTAAACGAGTCAAACGAATTTTTAACATGTGGGATTCACCTCCTTATAATGATGTGCTGGACAGGTTCAGCGCCCCTGTCCATGTATTACATAAACGGCAATTTCGGCATTCCTGGGAATCCACCCTTACCGCCACGCAATCCTTGTAAACGCTTCATCATCTTCCGCGCTTCTTCGAATTGTTTTAATAAGCGATTAACGTCTTGTACTTGTGTACCAGAACCTAAGGCAATACGCTTACGACGAGAACCATTTAAAATGTTTGGATCTTGTCGTTCTGCAGCCGTCATGGATTTGATGATAGCCTCAATACGACGTACCTCTTTGCTATTCAAATCAAGGTCTTTTAATTGATCCTTAATTTGACCCATGCCTGGCAACATACCAATAATATTTTGTAATGGCCCTAACTTTCTCACCTGATTCATCTGTTTCAAGAAATCATCTAAGGTGAAATTGTTCTTCGCCATCTTTTGCGCCATTTCACGAGCTTCTTCTTCATCGATAGCGCCTTGTACGCTTTCAATAAGAGTCTTGAAGTCCCCTAAATCGAGGATACGAGAAGCCATACGGTCTGGATAGAATACGTCGAAACCATCCATTTTTTCGCTTACACCCGTAAACTTGATTGGTAAACCGGTTACAGCCTTGATGGACAACGCAGCACCACCGCGCGCATCGCCATCGAGTTTAGTAAGGATAACGCCATCAACGCCTAATTTTTCATTAAACGTTTGTGCTGTCGTTACCGCATCCTGACCAATCATGGAGTCTACAACGAGTAGAATTTCATGAGGTCGAACAGCAGCCTTGATATTGGACAACTCATCCATAAGGACTTCGTCTATGGCCAAACGACCTGCTGTATCGATGATAACCACATCTTTCAACATATGCGTGCTTTGCTCTACGGCACGACGCGCAATATCTACTGGATTTGCACCAGGTGTTTCATCAGCAAATACAGGAATATCGATTTGCTTACCTACCACTTGTAATTGCTTAATCGCTGCTGGACGATATACATCGGCCGCAACGAGCATCGGATGTTTACCTTGTTTACGAAGGTATACGGCTAATTTACCAGCCGTAGTCGTTTTACCAGCACCTTGTAACCCTACAAGCATAATAATTGTTGGAGGCTTACTGGAAATCATGATACGGCTTTGCGTACCACCTAGGAGAGCTGTCAACTCATCATTAACAATTTTAATAACCGTTTGAGCTGGGTTCAAGGATCCGAACACCTCTTCACCAAGAGCCTTTTCTTTAATGGATTTAACGAAATCCTTCGCTACCATAAAGTTTACGTCCGCTTCTAAAAGAGCTGTTCGTACCTGACGCAACGCAAGATTGACATCTTCTTCTGTAATTTTGCCCTTACCTTTTAAGGATTTAAAGGCGTCTTGCAGTTTTTCTGACAAACTATCGAATGCCATATTATCCCTCCATTTGCGTCAATAATTGTTGTACCCGCGATTGTGAAAGCACATCCGCCGGCAACGTATCTTTTAATTCATTTATCACTTGTTCACGTGCCTCGTACTGAGCCACCAAGTGTAATTTAGATTCATAGTCATTTAAAATATGACGTGCACGCTGTAAATTGTCATGAACAGCTTGCCTTGATACGCCTAATTCCTCAGCAATTTCACCAAGGGACATATCATCTTCGTGATGTAGTTGTAAGGACATGCGTTGCTTGTCCGTCAACAATGGCCCATAGAAATCTAAGAGTAAACTGATAAGTACTCGTTCTTCCATTTCGCCACCTCCATCACTGTCAAGTCATATTACTTTACATACTATACAGTAAAAAAAAATAAGTGTCAAGTATAAACACTTAACACTTATCCAATATATTTATTATAAATTTTTTTATTATGTGAGTTTTATAACAAACATATTATTCAAATAAAGTTTTATTCATATTATATTCAATCACTTGAAGAATTCTGATGTTTTTTATACTTATAGTAAATAACTCTTACAATAAATGCTACAATTCCCAAAGTAAAAGCACCTATAACTTTTCCCTTCATTTTTTCTTGTTTTTGTTTCTTTTCTTCTTCTTGTGCTTTCTTTAGCCTTTCATTCTTAATATACTGCTGCTGATTATTATCTATTTCAACTATCCTATTTGCCAATTTATCTATAACACTTCCAGATTTTATAGGCGTTACACTAACAGCGTTTACTTCCTGAATCTTTTGTCCATTTAATTTATGATAAACTTCCCCCACAGAAAATTCAAATGCATTAGTTTTATATACATATATATTGGTAATAATGTAATAAGGTGTATTTATCGCTTCTAATTTTATTCGTGCTACATAATACGCAGGATTATGTGTGCTCACATAATTAACAGAAGCGCGATCAATGTAATACTTAAACTCACCATCACTTGTAGTATCAACCCACTCAGCATTAACTACTTGAACACAGATTAAAGCTTGCAACAAAAAGAATAAGCTAAAAATAAATCGTTTCATATTAACACCCCCTACTATATGAATCTATCATGAAATTTTATATTTAGTCAATATTTAGCACTTATCTAAACCTCCATATGCTACTTTATTCTTTTATAAGTTATAACAACATGTTATAATATTTTATATCTAATATTTTCAATATAAAAGATAGGAGGTATCGTATGAATACCAAACATTATGATCTTATCGTCCTAGGTTTTGGCAAAGCGGGCAAGACATTAGCCGCTAAATTAGGCTCAATGGGCAAAGCCGTAGCCATGATTGAAGAAAATCTACTCATGTACGGTGGCACATGTATTAATATTGCATGTATTCCAACAAAGACTATGATTGTAGCCGCCTCTAAAGGCTTATCTTACGATCAAGTATTAAACCAACGAGACGTCGTTACATCTCGATTACGTAATAAAAACTTTAACATGTTAGATACAAATGAACATGTCGACGTATACACTGGACATGGTGAGTTCATTAGTAATAAAGAAATTGCTGTTACAGCTGGCGAAGACAAAATCGTTTTATCTAGTGACACTATTATCATTAACACAGGTGCTGTAGCCATCAAACCTAATATTAGTGGTATCGATACTGCAACAGGTTTCTATAATAGTACCGAAATTCAACAGCTTTCACCGCAACCAAATACATTAGGTATCATCGGAGCGGGTCCTATTGGCTTAGAATTTGCAAGCCTATACGCTAAATTAGGTACAAAGGTTACGGTATTCAATATTGAGGCTAACATTTTAAAACGTGAAGAACCTATCGTTCAAGAATTAGCAAATGAATACTTAGCGGAACAAGGTATTACTATTTTAAACTCTGTTACACTAAATTCTGTATCTAATGACGGCAACAAGCCTGTTATCACTGCTAATAATCAAAACTATACCTTTGATGCTGTTCTCTATGCTACAGGTCGTAGACCTAATACTGCGAACATCGGTTTAGAAAATACTGAGATTACAACTAATGAACGCGGTGCTATCGTAGTCAATGATACTTGTGAAAGCTCTGTCCCAGGTGTATATGCAGTAGGCGATGTAAACGGTGGTCCACAATTTACCTATATTTCTCTCGATGACTTCCGCATTGTATTCAGCGTACTTACAGGTAATGGCAACTATACATTAAAAGATCGCAAAAACATTCCTTACACAACCTTCTTAACACCCACACTCGCTCGTGTAGGCCTTACAGAACAAGAGGCAATCAACAAAGGTTATACTGTTAAAGCGAAAGAATTGCTAGTTGCAACGATGCCAAGAGCACATGTAAATGACAACCTTAAAGGGGCTTTCAAAATTGTAGTAAATACAGAAAACAATTTAATCCTTGGTGCCACACTCTACTCCCAAAGTGCTGAAGAATTGATCAACTTAATTAAAATGGCTATGGATAATAATATTCCATATACATATTTTAAAAATCAAATCTTTACACATCCTACAATGGCAGAAAATTTAAACGACCTTTGTAATTTCTAAATACCACAAACTATAAAAAAACTGAACTCCAAGAATTGTATCCAATTTTTGGAGTTCAGTTTTTTATATGATGAATTGCAATAAATAATACGACAAAATTAAAAGTTAAATACTAAACTTGATTTAAAAAAATCTTCTAGTCATTATCCTTAAGCTAACAAATATCAATCTAAATATCGAGGTAGCAATATGATTGAGGAGCACTATTTACACCAATTTCTTCAAGCGTTAAAGGGGGCTCATAAATTCTTAAATTTTCCAATTCATATGCTACTGCGGATTGTTTACCATGATAATATTCATCGAAAAAATCTTTTGAGATTCCTGAAAACTCTTTTGTTTTCTCCCATACAGCATCTAATGAATCTTCTACAATATCACCTATAATAACCTCTCCAACGACACGCATAACAGGTGCTGTAGCATAAATTACAATTGTATTAACATTACGTTTACATTTTGTTTTTCTATATTCAAATTTCTTCTTTCCAGAAAAAATAAGATCCACAAATTGTGGTTTAATCGACAATAACATTTGACTCATTAATTTTTCCTTTTTTCAAAATACACTTAAAATCATCTATACTTAATTGATATTCTGTAGGATAGCGACCTAACTCAACTCCCCAAAACCCATTATTATTGAGCCAATCCATATTAACATTATTACCTGCACCAAAATAACCATAATATAATAATTCTTCAACAATCATATTGTAATTATTCTCATACTTTTGTCTCAACTCAGCCTCATCAAAAACTGATTTATTTCCTATATTTGATTTTAACTCATCATATGACATTAGAAAAGTGCCATTTTGTTTAACTTTTATAATATTTGTAATAATTGCATAAGAGGTTACACATGATTTATAGCGTTTGACTCCTTCTCCTGTAAATTTTCTATATATAAGAACTGGTTGACCAATTTTATGATTGCACTGAGGACTTTGACCAACATATATTTTACTCAATCCATTATTAACACTACTAAAAATTGGATTGTTATGAACACCTTGTAATTCTGAGTATGCAAATATTTTATCATGATAATGATCGTCTATAATTATATAGCTTATAGGAATCGTATTTTTAGAAATATAAGGGAAGGCTTTAAAAGGATTTTGAAAATCTACGTGAAGTTTACTTCTACAATAAACTAATTCACCATTTAAATTTTCACCCAAAAATATAAAACCAAATCTTTCTAACAATCGTTTTAATTCGGCCTGCTCTTTAAATAATGTAGCATATATTTCCTCAGCATCTGATTCTTGCCACTTCCATAATATTAAACCTAAAGCCCCCTCGCCGATACGTTGTCCCGAAAAACGTTCAGCAATTTTAAAAGTCGAAACTTTTATTCTTTTTTTTATTTCTAACTCTTGACCTACAAGCTTAATACCTTCTTCTTCTTCTTTTAACGACAAAAAAGCTCCTAGCCCAATATCATCTTTAAAAATTAATGCATGACTTCCATCATCTGCTTTACGATTAAACCACTCAACAAACCCTCTACTATGATCATTACCAGGATAACTACATTTAAGTGAATCAAAAAAAGAATCACTCAAATCAATATTAGAAAAAGCTTCCTCTATAAATTGTCCAGCCATAACTCATTCCTCCATTAACATAGCCTCAATAATAGATTCTAGTTCATTAACACCAGAAGAAATAATGATAGGACACCCTATCTTTCTTGCAACCTCGACTGCATAAGAATATTCCTCATGCTGAAATGCTGCTATTTCTTTAATATCAAGCTCAATTCCATCACGTTCAGCTCGTCTCTGCATAATAACTTGAGGATTTTCTGTCAGCAGGATTATTTTATTAGGCTTAACTTCTTGAAAAGTTTCAAATGGAACTCTAGATATATCACCATCATTATTAACTAAACAAAAATGCCCATCAAGAACAAACTCCTTTCCACTTTCACGTAACTTATTTAATGCCTCAATCAATAATACTTGATTACTATTTATATCTGCTACCTTTTTATCAACATCAAACTGTACTCCTCTTTGCCTTTCGATTAATTGACTAGCCGTATAATAATCAAAACCTAAAGATTTCTTTATTTTTTCACAAAAATAAGTTTTTCCAACACCATGAATTCCCCCTACAAAAATCATAGATTTAACCTCCACCATATATAAATATAATTTAATATAACTATGCTAAATATATTCGACTCCTTTCATGAAAATCCCTTCATTTTGTTTTATAACTTTAATTACATAAATCAATTCTAGAATTCCAAATTAAAAACTACCTCAAGACATAATTCTTGGGTGGTTTCTTTTGTATATATACTGTATAATCATAATTTTTAATTACTCATAGTAAATAGCATTTACTTATATATCGGACCTAAATGATTCAAAATTATCAGAAAAATAAATAGAACTATTAATATCAAGATTATATATACAACGTGAACTAGTCTTATAACTTTTATAATAACCTTCTATTCGCATTAATATAAATATCTAAAGCCCCACTTATAACTTCCCAAACATTTTATAATAACAAAAATCACTATTCAACCATATTAAATTACTTTATTAACAATAAAGTAAAACAATAAAGCGAAAAGACAAATAATTATGTTAAGGTAGTATAAAATTATATACAGTACCAATATAATCATCAGGCAATGGTTTTGTTGATTGCATATAACCTATAATCTTCCAGTTTACTCCATCCTTTAATATACTTACTCTACCTGTACTAACCTGTTTAACCAACTCATTTTGATCATCATACAAAATAAAATCTACATATATAATTTTGTCATCTGTTAAATCTTTTATTTGATTAATAACATATATTTTTTGATTCCATTTCTGATTAGGTTCGTAAAAAGATTTAGTTTTGATAGATAAATTATTGTAAATCTCCTCACTCATATATTTAGAAACCGATTCATAATTTTCATTTTTAGAAACTGCTCTATTTAAAATATCATCGCAATGTACATACTCTACATAAGAGGGATTATGTAATTTGTCATATAACTTTATAGAACCTAAAATATTATTATTTTGATAAACTAGCAACAGTACAATAAATATACTAATTACTCCAAAAAATTTTTTCATATTTACCCCCATTAAAACTCTATAAGAATATTTCTCTTTAAAATTATCGTAATAATATTATTCATAGAGAATTAAAAATGGTAACTCAAATTTGTATGAAAGTATTAATTTTTAATAAATAATTTACGTACTACAGATTGTAATTTAGGTGTTAATACAATAGCCACTACGATACCAACTGCACTTGTAATCAAGGAGTATTGGATTTTACTAGCCGCTACAGCTGCACTTTCAAGAACGAACCACCATGCTAGGAAATACCCAAAGGCTGTCCAAATAGTACCAATGATGAGTGCCACTAGAATACGTACAAAGGATGCTGTTGGTTTTGTAAGGGATGGTGGCAAATAGCCGGCAGTCATATACCCTACAATGAGACCAGCAATCCCTTTAATAAAGAAGGAGAATACAATGTACTGCGTATGTCCACCAAATAAATCAAACAAGGCAGAACCAATAGCTGCACCTAAACCGCCATAGAGACCACCGAACAGAATAGAAGTTGTAAAGAGTGCTGCAGATCCTAAATGGACCATGGCCCCTCCTGGGATTTCGATACGAATCGTTGTTGCCACTGCACATAAAGCAGCAATGAAACCTATATATACAATATCACGAGTTTTTAATTTCATAATCAAGCTCCTTTCTTCCAATTATCAATAACTATACTCAGTATAACAAATCGTACACAATTTAAAAATACCAGCTTTATAGGAATTAAATGTAACATCCAAATAAAACAAAGCACCTATGCAACTGCATAGGTGCTTATCAATATTATAAAATTTTTTGTTTAAATCTTAGCTCGTTTTAAGCGAAGTGAATTACTTACTACTGTAACGGAACTAAATGCCATCGCAGTACCTGCAATCATAGGATTCAAGGCGCCTACAGCAGCTAAAGGAATACCGATACAGTTAAAGATCAATGCCCAGAATAGATTTTGTTTAATATTGGTCATCGTCTTACGGCTGAGTCGTACAGCTTGTACCAATGTATGCAAATCATTGCGCACAAGAACGATATCTGCTGCTTCTACAGCGATATCTGTACCACTGCCGATGGCAAAACCGATATCTGCAGTTACGAGGGCAGGAGCATCATTGATGCCGTCGCCAACCATACCAACTACAAGGCCTTTATCTTGCAATTCTTTTACCTTACTTGCTTTATCTTGAGGTAATACCTCTGCAATAACATGGGAAATACCCGCTTGTTTAGCAATATATTGAGCAGTACGTCGATTATCACCAGTGAGCATCCACACATCAATACCTTGAGCGCGTAATTCTTTAACAACATCAATTGTTTCTGGACGCAATTCATCTTCTACAGCCCATAATGCACTAATAACACCATCTACAGCAAGAACGGATACAGATGCACCTTGTTCTTCAAAATGTTGAATGTCATCTTGCACCTTAGACAAATCATAACCGAGTTCACTCATCCAACGGCTATGACCAAGTTGTACGGATACACCTTGGTAAGCACCTTGCAAACCTTTACCCGGTACATCACCAAAGCTTTCAAGTTCAACAGCCTTACCCTTGTAGCCATGATCTTCACCATAATAAACCATAGCCTTAGCAATCGGATGCGATGTACCACTTTCGAGGGCCATCATGATGGACATGTTCGCACTTTCATCACCGCTATAATTTTTGAAAGCTGTTACATCGAGTACGCCTTGTGTAAGGGTACCTGTTTTATCCATAACGATAGCATCGAGTTTACCGGCTTTTTCAAGATATTCCGCACTCTTGATGAGAACACCATGTTCTGCACCAAGGCCAGAACCTACCATGATGGATGTTGGTGTAGCGAGGCCAAGCGCACAAGGACAAGCAATTACTAGAACAGCGGTCGCATTAATAAGGGCTACATTGATAGAATCGCCTACAATAAAGTACCACACGAGACCAGTTAGTACAGCAAGGCCAATAACAGTTGGTACAAAGTATTGAGCCACAATATCTGCAATACGTTGAATACTAGCTTTTGATGTTTGCGCTTCTTCAACAACCTTGATGATTTGAGATAACATCGTGTCGCTACCAATGCGTTTTGCTTCCATTGTGAAAGCACCACTCAAATTGATAGTCGCCCCAATAACCTCAGAACCTACTTGTTTTTCTACAGGTAAGCTTTCACCTGTAAGCATAGCTTCATCAACTGTAGAGTAACCTTCTGTAATGGTACCATCTACAGGAATCTTTTCACCGGCGCGTACTTGCAATACATCACCAGCCACAACCTTAGAGGTAGGAATATCTACAAATTCACCATCCCGCAACACATGAGCCGTTGCCGGTTGCAAAGCAATTAGTTTTTGAAGCGCTTCAGATGTACGTCCTTTAGCAACCTCTTCTAACAATTTACCGAGAAGGATAAATGTGATGAGCCATGCAGAGGTTTCAAAGTAAATGCCATGAGGACCTAGTTCTGGATGGAATTGCCAATTATAAATACTAAATAGATAGGCAACGCTTGTCCCCATCACAACAAGAACGTCCATCGTAAGAGCACCATTCTTTACAGCACTCCATGCACTCTTATAGAACATAAGACCAGGTCCAAATTGCGCAATAGTAGCTAATACAAATTCAACCCATACCGGCAATGCTTGGATACCAAATCTATGCAAGGTCATGTTGATCATCATCGGTACAGCCATACAAGCAGCAATAATGAGGCGTGTAATATGAGGCTTTAAATTTACCTTTTCTATTTCTTGTTTTGTTTCATCCGCTTCAGTAGCACCAAAACCGATGTTTGTTATGGCATCGATAATTTGTTGCGGTTCTACGGTAGCGCCATCCTTAAATTCAACGCTTCCCTTTCGAGTTAATAGATTAACCTTTACAGAGGCAACGCCATCAACCTTGGATACGACGTTTTCAACGCGTTTTACACAAGCTGCACAGTGCATACCTGTAATGTCAAACTCTTGTTTTTTAGTACTCATATATAACTTCCTTCGAAACAATTCAAATCATAGATTCATAGAATACATTAAATTTGGTATATTTGTAATATTTATCACATGAATAAACAATCATATATCTATTATTTATAATAACATAGATTCTCAATTCGTCAATATCCTACTAAAACCAAAGGGTTATTCCTTTTCTATAAGGGAATTAATAATTATGATGATAGATACATATATTGTATAAATAAATATATATATTATTAAACATTATCGCTCATAATCTATACATTACCTTTATAAATAGCTTATAATAGAGTGATGATGATGAATAAATACTATAGTGATAGAAATAAGAACGGAGGTGAGGAAATGCCAGATACAACTAGCCCTACCGTGGAATTCATATCCATTGCCAAAGAATTCCGCCATGAATACGTTGTAGAGAAATCTAGATTCATTACTACCGTATATCCATGTAGTACAGAAGAAGATGCTCAAGCCTTTATCGCCCGTATCAATAAAGAGTTTTGGGATGCTCGACATAATTGTACGGCCTTTGCATTAGGACCAAAGCAAGAACAACAACGCTCGTCCGATAATGGTGAACCATCGGGCACAGCGGGTAAGCCTATGTTAGAAGTCTTGAAAAAGACAGGTATTACAAATGTAGCTGTTGTAGTGACGCGCTACTTTGGTGGTATTAAACTAGGGGCTGGTGGATTAATCCGAGCATACTCCCACTCCGTCGCTGAAACATTGCGTCTTGCGCCAAAGGAATTGCATACTACAAGAACACAATTACAAGCGATTATTGACTATGCACTATATGGCACAATAGAACGCTATCTACAGGATGCACAACTACATTATGAGGCTACCTTTGGAGAGAAGGTAGATCTTACTATCTTAGTGCCACCTACCGATATAGAACGCATACAAAAAGAGCTCCAAGACATGAGTCATGGAGCTGCTACTTGTAATGTATTAGATGCTATCGAAGTGGTACTGCCACTAGATTAAGTATCCTATCAATTCGTATGGTACCTAATTATTTGTCATTATGAACTAAACCAATAAGACCTTGATTCATTTCATGACGTTTTTCAGTTGTCAATGGATATGGCCATACGCGTTCTAATTGTTTTTTACGACTAACTTTAGCATCATGTGCTGTCATTAATCTACGTGCTTCCCAATTACGAATTGCTTTACTTAATGTTCTTTTTACTACGCCCATTGTAGTACCCACTTTCTTAGTTACTGTAACTATATCAAAAATATTGATGAGATTATTAAAACAACTTTTTATGTGCTTTAATTCTCTTGATGTGTATAGTATATATGACATTTCTTAAAAGGTAAAATAACTATTCCTTCATTAGTTATAAATTTTAATTATCATAATTTGTGTATTAAAGGGGGATTTTATGGACACATCGTATTATCACAATTTTATAACCCTTGTTCAAACAGGAAACATGACACAAGCTGCAGAAATTCTCCATATTACACAACCGGCTTTGAGTAAGCAGTTAAAATATTTAGAGGCAGAATTTGGCGCTCAGCTCATCAATATTAAACGAGGTCAACGGGGTTCCAATTTACAACTTACCGATGCAGGTAAGATCTTTTATGAAAAAGCTCAGCAATTATGTTCCATTGAGGAATCTACGTATAATGCGGTACAACAACTAAATTCACGTATCGAAGGTACACTACGTATCGCTACCTCCGCATCCCGTTCCACCCCCATCGTACAACAATATTTGCCGGCATTCTCCATGAAATTTCCATCTGTACACTTCGAAATTTACGAAGGGCTCATGACCAATGTAGTGAAACAGCTCATCAGTGGTAGTGCAGAAATTGGAATTGCTAATATCCAAATGGTAGATACTGACAAATTTGATATTCTCTTAACTCAAGAGGAACACCTATATGCATTGTTCAGACGTGATGTGTTCTGGACAGATCGCGAACACGATACCATCACCTGGGATGATATTAAACAATGTCCTCTTTCCTTATCTGGCGGTTCTGTGAGAATGATTATGCAATCATCCTTAACAGATATGGAACATCTAAATGTGAGCGCTATTACGACTACAAAAACATCGGCTATTGAATGGGCATCATCCGGGCGTACGGTGGCACTGGTCCCAATGGATACTAAAGAAATGGTAAACCACCGCAAAATGTCACGCATTAAATTGCCTGAGTTTTCAGGTGACTATAAGAAAGCATTCATCACCTTAAAAGGTCATGCCCTTTCACCAGTGGCACAACAATTTATAGATTTCTATAAGGCCTACGTATAATACATTTACCAATATTGATGCGAAATAATTACATATATGCGAAAAAGCAGGAAACTGGCATTGCCAATTCCTGCTTTTTTGTTGCTACGCGACTATTATTGATGTACAGCACCAACAATGTCAGTAATGCTATTGAGATTATATTGTTCTACAAAATCGCCCATTTCACGAGCAATACGAGAAATCGCGGTTGGATCAACCATCGTAGCGGTACCAACTTGTACGGCCTGAGCACCGGCCATCATAAATTCGATAGCATCTGTACCACTCATAATACCACCAAGGCCAATAATAGGAATAGTAACCCCTTTATAGACTTGGTGAACCATGCAAAGCGCCACAGGTTTTACTGCTGGACCAGATAGACCGCCATAAATATTACCTAACAATGGTTTGCGACGGTGAATATCAATAGCCATGCCTAACAATGTATTAATGAGGCTGACCCCATTACCACCACCTGCTTCTACAGCCTTTGCAATTTCCACGATATCTGTTACATTTGGTGAAAGTTTTACAATAACCGGCTTATCGGTTACTTTACGAACCGCTTTAGTTACTTGTTCAACAACCTTTGGGTCTACGCCAAATGCCATACCTTCACTCTCTACATTTGGACATGATACATTGACTTCAAGGCCTGCAATACCATCCACAGATAGTGTTTCTGCCATCCAAGCAAATTCCTCTACTGTACCAGCAGACATATTAGCTAGTAGCGGTACATCATATTTCTTAAGTTCTGGCAAAATATCAGTAACAAAATGCTCTGCTCCAGGATTTTCAAGGCCAATGCAGTTCAATACACCAGATGGAGTTTCTGCAATACGAGGGCCCGGATTACCATGACGACCTTTAGGCGTTAATCCTTTTACAGAGATAGCCCCCACCTCATTACTAAGGTCTAGATAACCAGCGTATTCAGGACCATTTCCAAAGGTACCAGATGCAGCGATAATAGGATTTTTCATCTTAATACCGCAATAATCGATGGCGAGTTTTGGATTCGGTGTAACGGTGTTATTTAAATCGCGTTCACTCATTAAAAGAACACCTCCTCAGCTGGGAATACAGGACCATCTTTACAAACTTTATAACGTTTGCCACCGGCACCGTCACAAGCGCAGCCTAAGCAACCGCCTGTACCACATCCCATGCGTTCTTCAAGAGATACTTGGCATGGTACATTGAGCTCTTTAGCAACTTGTGCGACTCCCTTCATCATCGGTGTAGGACCACAAGTCATAACAGATGTGAACGTATTAGCGTTAATAAGTTCTGGCATGATCGCTGTAGGGAAACCTTTCGTACCTACGCTACCATCATCAGTCGTGATGTGTACTTTAACAGGCGTATCTTTGAATAGATCTGCCCAGAAGGTTTCGCTTTCATTTCTAAAACCAAGAATAACTTGTGCCTCTTCCCCTTCTTTCAAATGGGATGCGATACATAGCATTGGTGCAATGCCAACACCACCGCCAACGAGAAGCATATTCTTAGATGTTACAAATGGTTCCCCTAGAGGTCCTAAACAATCTAGTGTATCGCCAGGTACGAGACGTGTCATAATTTCAGTCCCCTTACCTACGACGCGATACAAAAGGGTAATAATACCCTTTTGTGCATCGAATCCAGCATAGCTAATAGGGCGACGCAATAATGGCGCCGTAGAGTCCGCTACGCGAACATTACAAAACTGTCCTACCTTTGCTTCTGCTGCTTGTTTTGGTGCGTGAATATCCATAATCCACACATCAGAGCCTATTTGCTCATTGCGAACGACTTCGCCCTGTTCTACATATCCACTCATGGTTTTACTCCAATTCAAAATCTTGTAATGCTTCTACATTGTAGTTAGCATCATCTTTACGATTAGCTACAACGCGCAACACTTCGCGTGCTGTATCGAGACTTGTTAAGCAAGGTGTACCCATTTCTACGGCAAGACGACGCAATTGGAAGCCTTCACGTTCAGGGCGTTTACCTGCAGTCAGTGTGTTAAGTACAAGATCTACTTTATCTTGACGAATGTGGTCAGCACAGTTGTCATCACCTTCAGAGATTTTGTTAACTACCTTGCAGTCAACACCATGTTCTTTGAAGTATTTACCAGTACCGCCAGTTGCTTCGATGTGATAGCCCAATTCGATGAAGCCTTTTGCCAATTGGCTAGCTTCCTCTTTATCGCGGTCTGCTACGGTCATAAGAATTGTACCATCTTCTGGGATACGCATATTGGCACCATTGATAGCTTTAAACAATGCTTCAGAATAAGTACGACCAATCCCCATAACTTCACCAGTAGATTTCATTTCAGGTCCAAGAGCGATTTCTACAAGGCCCATTTTGGAGAAGGAGAATACAGGTGCTTTTACAGCTACATATGGTTTATTAGGTACAAGACCGAGTGGCAAGCCCAAATCTTTTAAGCTTTCACCAAGAGCAATGCGTGTTGCACATTCTACCATATTGATGCCTGTAACCTTAGAAATGAATGGTACAGTACGGCTAGAACGAGGGTTAACTTCGATTACGTTAAGTTCACCATCAGCCACGATATATTGGATGTTAAGTACACCTTTGACATTAAGGCCAATTGCAATACGGCGTGTATAATCAACAATTTGATCGATAATTTCTTGACTTAAATGTTGAGCTGGATAAACGGCCATGGAGTCACCAGAGTGAACACCGGCGCGTTCGATTTGTTCCATAATGCCAGGGATACAAACATCAGTACCATCGGAAATAGCGTCAACCTCTACCTCCATACCAACCATGTAACGGTCGATAAGTACTGGATGTTCCTTAGATGCTACTACGGCTTCCTTCATGTATACATCGAGTTCTTTATCGTTGTATACGATTTCCATGGCACGACCGCCCAATACATAGGAAGGACGAACGATTAATGGATATTTCAAGTTTTTAGCAGCTGCTTGCGCTTCTTCATCAGAAGTTACAAGAGCACCTACTGGACGAGGAATACCAAGTTTTGCCAATAATTCATCAAAACGTTCACGGTCTTCCGCCATGTCGATGCTATCTACGGATGTCCCGAGAATTTTTACACCGCGCTTAGCCAATGGACCTGCCAAGTTGATCGCTGTTTGACCACCAAATTGAGCAATAACGCCAGCTGGTTTTTCTTTATCAATAATTTCCATTACATCGTCCACTGTTAATGGTTCGAAGTACAAGGAATCAGAAATATCGAAGTCTGTAGACACTGTTTCTGGGTTATTATTGATCATAATAGATTGGTAACCAGCTTTACGAAGTGCCCAAGAGGAATGTACGGAGCAGTAGTCGAACTCTACGCCTTGACCGATACGAATTGGACCAGAACCAAGAACTACAACGGATTTTTCACCTAGTGGTTTAACTTCGTCTTCTTGTGCATAAGCACTGTAGTAGTACGGTGTTTTAGATTCGAATTCGGCAGCACATGTATCTACATATTTATATGTTGGAAGAATGTTCCATTCTTTACGTTTTGCACGAACCTCTTCTACAGTTGTATTAGCATAACGGGCGATAACAGAATCAGTGAAGGAATAACGTTTTGCTTTGCGCAATACATCCTCTGTTAAACCATGTTCAGCCAATGCCTTTTCTACATTAACAATGTTTTTGATTTTTTCAATAAAGAATGTATCAATTTTTGTAATGTAGTGAATTTTCTCTACACTAATGCCCTTGCGAAGTGCTTCTGCTACAACATAGATACGTTCATCATCTACTAAATGTAAACGTTCAATCAATTGTTCCATAGACTCATGAGAGATTTTCTTTAGCTCAATATGGTCTAAACCAATTTCCAAGGAACGAATTGCTTTAAGCAAGGAGCCTTCCAAGGAGCGATCGATAGCCATAACTTCGCCAGTAGCCTTCATTTGAGTGCCCAATGTGCGGTCTGCCAAATTGAATTTTTCAAATGGCCAACGTGGGAATTTCGTTACTACATAGTCAAGTGTAGGTTCGAAGCATGCTTTTGTTTCACCTGTTACAGCATTTGTAATTTGATCCAATGTCATGCCTACTGCAATTTTTGCAGCTACCTTCGCAATTGGATAGCCAGTTGCTTTAGATGCTAATGCAGAGGAACGGGATACACGAGGGTTTACTTCGATAACGATATATTCATTGCTATTTGGATTCAACGCGTATTGTACGTTACAACCACCTTCGATTTTCAAATAACGAATAATTTCTACAGAAGCAGTACGAAGCATTTGGTATTGAATATCGTTCAATGTTTGGCTTGGTGCCACAACAATGGAGTCACCAGTATGTACGCCTACAGGATCGATATTTTCCATATTACATACGATGATACAGTTATCTGCACTATCGCGCATTACTTCGTATTCGATTTCTTTCCAGCCTGCTACAGAACGTTCTGCTAGGATTTGGTGAATTGGTGAAAGTTTCAAACCACGGCGTGTGATTTCATACATTTCATCTTCGTTATGCGCAATACCGCCACCAGTACCGCCCAATGTATAAGCAGGACGGATGATGATAGGATAGCCGATGCGATTTGCAAAGGCTACAGCTTCTTCAAGGTCATTGAAGATGTCGGATTCAGGAACTGGTTGATTGATTTCCTTCATCGCTTCCTTGAATAGTTCGCGGTCTTCTGCATGTTTAATAGCTTCTAATGTCGTACCAAGCAACTTAACGCCATACTCTTCGAGTACGCCAGCTTCTGATAATTGAACGGCCATATTTAGACCTACTTGGCCACCCAATGTTGCCAATAAGCCCCAAGGGCGTTCTTTTTTAATAACTTCCGTTACGAACTCAAGGCTAATAGGTTCTACATATACACGGTCTGCAATATCTGTATCTGTCATGATTGTTGCAGGGTTAGAATTAACCAATACTACCTTATAGCCTTCTTCACGAAGGGAACGGCACGCTTGTGTACCAGCATAGTCGAATTCTGCTGCTTGGCCGATAATAATTGGACCAGAACCAATTACGAGTACTTTTTTTGCTTCTGTGGTCATATTATTTTCCCTTTCTCATCATATCTTCAAATTCATCAAACAAATATAGGTTATCAGTAGGTCCAGGGGACGCTTCTGGATGGTATTGTACGGAGAAGATTGGCAATTCTTTGTGGCGCATACCTTCTACAGTACCATCATTCACACTGCGATGTGTGATTTCAATATAATCAGGCAAAGAAGAATCATCTACAGCAAAGCCATGATTTTGAGATGTAATATATACACGGCCTGTACGAAGATCTTGTACAGGGTGGTTAGAACCACGGTGACCAAATTTAAGTTTGAATGTAGTGCCGCCGTATGCTTGTGCCAATACTTGGTGACCCATGCAGATACCAAAGATTGGTTTCTTACCAAACATTTTCTTCACTTCTTCTACTGCATAACCTAGATCTTGAGGATCTCCAGGGCCATTGGACAAGAAAATGCCATCAGGATTAACAGCGAGTACGTCTTCTGCTTTAGAATCTGCTGGGAATACAGTTAAACGGAAACCAGCAAGCTCTAAGGATCGAAGAATATTTTCTTTTACACCATAATCCATTACAGCTACATGGAATTCTGCATTTTTATCGCCACGCATGCCTTGCCATTTTGTAGTGACGCGCATAACTTGGTCTGTAGGCAAATCTTGTTTAAATAATTTTTGAATATCTTCCATCGGATAATCAGCACGCACAAGTACGCCTTTCATAACACCATGGTTACGAATAGTACGCGTAATGGCACGCGTATCTACATCATAGAGGCAAGGAATGCCATGCAAACGTAAATATTCGCTGAACAAACCTTCATTTTGCCAATTGGATGGGAAATCACATAGTTCACCTACGATAAAGCCTTTACAGTATGGTTTAGGACCTTGTGTAATAGCATTTAATGTACCATAGTTACCAACGAGTGGATATGTTAATGTAATAATTTGATCCGCATAGGATGGGTCAGTCAAAATTTCTTGATATCCAGTCATGCCTGTATTAAACACAACCTCGCCCACTGTAGGAGCGCCGCCTAATAGGGAACCTTCAAATACGGAACCGTCTTCCAGAACTAATTTGCCTTTCATTATAGGACCACGCCCTCCTTCATAACGATGTTACCGTCTACAACGGTAAGTTTTGCTTTACCAGTAACAGTCATGCCATCAAATGGGCTGACTTTACCTTTTGTATAGAATTTATTTCTATCTACAGTCCATTGTTCTGTAGTAGAGAATACTGTAATATCCGCTGGTTTACCAACTTCTAAAACGCCTGCATCTAGATGCATTAACTCAGCTGGACGTGTACTCATGTAGTACACCACTTGGTCAATGCTAAGTTTATCTGGACCATAGGCATTTGTAATAACGCCGGCCAAGGATGTTTCAAGACCGCTAAATCCGTTTGGAGCACAGCAGAATTCGTGGTCTTTTTCTTCGAATGCATGTGGTGCATGGTCAGTGATAATAGCATCAATGGTGCCATCTTTTAAACCTTCTAGCAATGCTTGACGATGATCTTCGGAACGAATTGGCGGTGCCATTTTAAAAGCCGGATTATAGTCGCGCAAATACTCATCAGTAAAGGATAAATGTTGGCTTGTAACTTCACATGTTACATTAAGTCCTTTCGCCTTTGCACGGCGTACCATATCAACCGTATTTTTACTACTTACATGAGCGATATGAATATGACCACCAGTCATTTCCGCTAATAAGATATCACGAGCTACAGCCAAATCTTCAGCTACAGCTGGGCGACCGATAACGCCCATTTCATAGGATACGAAACCTTCATGCATATGACCATTTTTAGTCAAGCTAATATCTTCTGCATGGTCGATAACCATTTTATTAAACATGGAAGAATATTCCAATGCACGGCGCATGAAAGCAGCGCTTTCTACATAGTGCCCATCATCAGAATACGCTACAACGCCAGCTTCAGCCATATCGCCTAATTCAGCAAGTTCTTTACCTTCTAGATTCTTGGATACAGCACCGATAAATTCTACTTTTACTACACCTGTAAGTTCAGCTTGTTTTTTCAAACCTCTTACAAGAGCCGCATTATCTACTACTGGTGTTGTATTCGCCATAGTCACGACGCGTGTAAAACCACCGGCCGCTGCTGCTTGTGTACCAGAATGGAAATCTTCTTTTGCTTCTTGACCCGGTTCACGCAAGTGTGTATGAATATCGATAAGGCCTGGTGCTACGATAAGACCTGTTGCATCATATACTTCAGCACCATCTGCACTTAAATTTTGACCGATGGCTGCAATTTTACCATCTTTCACGAGAACGTCTGCTACTTCATGTTGTTGTTTTGCCGGATTGACTACCGTACCATTTTTAATAAGCAAGCTCACTACCGTCACCTCCATGAATTGTTAAGTACAATACAGCCATACGAACGGATACACCATTGCGTACTTGTTCTTGAATTACGGATTGATCCCAGTAGGCTACATCTGGGGAAATTTCAAGGCCACGGTTCATTGGGCCTGGATGCATAACCATAACATCATCTTTTGCAAGGCTTAATACATCTTTATTAATACCAAAGATACGCGCATATTCGCGATTTGTTGGATATAATGCGGAATGAATACGTTCTAATTGAATGCGAAGTACATTGACAACATCTGCATCTTTTACAGCTTCACGCACATCGTGATGAATGGTAACGCCCATTTTTTCAAGCTCAGGATAGAGCATAGTGCGTGGACCTGCCAAATGAACGTCGGCCCCCATTTTAGTAAGACCGTAAACATCGGAGCGAGCTACACGGCTATGCATAATATCGCCGACGATAACGACTTTTTTACCTTCTAGTGAACCTTTGCGTTCAATGATGGAGAACATATCGAGCAATGCTTGTGTTGGATGTTCATGGGCACCATCGCCAGCATTGATGATGATAGGATCAACAGCTTTTGTCGCATAGAGAGGAGCCCCTTCTGCACTGCTTCGCATTACGATAGCATCCGTCCCCATATAGGACAATGTTAATAATGTATCGCGGAAGCTTTCACCCTTACCCATAGAGGAACCACTTGGTGTAATATTGATTACATCTGCCCCTAAATATTTACCTGCTAGTTCAAAAGAACTACGCGTACGTGTACTAGGTTCCATGAATAGATTGATAATCGCCTTACCTTTCAAGTAAGGGATTTTTTTGTCATCAGACAAAACAACCTTCTTCATCTTCTTCGCTACATCTAGAATCAATTTAATCTCTTCAGGTGTAGCATGTTGTAACCCTAACAAATGTTTGCCATGCAAGCTCACTTGTCCCATGATTGCCTCCTAACCGTATAACAAAAAAGACCTCTTGCCCCAGGGCAAAAGGTCGAATAGTTTGCACAAAGAAGCCCTTGAGGGCGCTTCAACTATATGTCCTTTTTTAGCCTCTCTGGACCAATTTAAAAGGGATTTTGTAATGCTACAGTATCTCGTACTGTATATTGCACTTATCTCTATTCATTGTACTGAAATTACCTGTGAAAGTCAATGTAATTCCCATGAAGAAACACAAATCGGATGCCCTAATGGACATCCGATAAAGTCTGCGAATCAACCAATTACTTTACTGTTGTTTTCTCGTCAATTGATCAATGGATACAGCATTTTGTGTTGTATCTTCATCTTGATCCACATTTGTATTCACATCATTCAATTCAGCAAAGCTACGACGTTTACCACCTTGTGCTGCAATACGCGCTGCTTCACGTTCTTCTGCCAATTTTTGACGTGCAATTTCTGCGTTTCGCTTAGCGATAATTTGTCGTTGTGCAGCTAAGCGGATTTCTTCAGCCCGTTGAGCTGCTTTTTTCTGAGCTTCCCGTTGAATATCAGCACGACGGCGTGCCTCTTTGGCTTGTTCTTGAGCAATTTCGTATTCACGGTACCGTTTTTCTGCCAATTGACGAGCTTCCTCAGCTTTTCTAGCCGCTTCGGCTTGTTCCTTCGCAATCCGTTCACGCTCTGCTTTACGTGCCGCTTCTGCAGCACGATTTTCTTCGCGGATGCGAGCTTCTTCGGCTTGTCGAGCTGCCTCAGCAATTGCTGCCAAGCGAGCCTCCTCAGCTTGACGAGCGGCTTCCACTCTACGAGCCTCTTCTCGTTGACGTACTTCCTCAGCCTTACGCGCTTCTTCTTGAGCTCTCGCAATCGCTGCTAAGCGCTCTTCTTCAGCTTTACGGGCAGCCTCTTGACGAGCCATTTCGGCCTTGCGCAATGCTTCCTGACGAGCTTCTTCGGCTTTTCTGGCCTCTTCAGCGCGTTTTGCTTCTGCTGCAATGCGATCGGCTTCTGCCTTGGCTTCTGCAGCCTTGCGTTTTTCCTCGGCCTGACGAGCCGCCTCTTGACGCGCCTCTTCTGCTTTTCTAGCCGCTTCTTGGCGTTCAGCTTCGTTTTTAGCCGCTTGTTCTGCCGCTTTGCGTTCCGCTTCAATACGCGCCGCCTCAGCCCTTTGTTCAGCTAAAATGCGTTCTTCTTCAGCCTTACGCTGCGCCTCTAAACGTTGTGCTTCTAATTTTGCTGCATACTCGCGAGCTTTTTGCTCTGCTGCTTCTCGAGCGGCCTGTTCTTTCTGAGCCTTTTCACGAGCTGCTTGTTCGGCTGCGATCCGTGCTGCCTCTGCTTTTTGAGCATCAGCCTTGGCTTTTTGTTCGGCTGCCATACGAGCTGCTTCTGCCTTAGCCGCATCATCTTTTGCCTTTTGCTCTGCTGCAATACGTGCTGCTTCCGCTTTTTGAGCATCAGCCTTAGCTTTTTGTTCAGCCAATTGTCGATCAGCTTCCGCCTTAGCACGTGCTCGTTCAGCAGCTGCATCGGCTTTTGCCTTACGTTTAGCTTGTTCCTCCGCATCTCGTTTATCAAGCTCAGCCTGTCTATCTTGAGCCGCTTTATGAGCAGCAGCTGCCTTTTCAGCCGCTAATTTAGCTGCCTCTGCTAATTGATGAGCTTGTTCTTCTTTTTGCGTCTTCGCTGCTACATATTTTTCTTCAATAGCCACCTTCTTAGCCGCTTCGGCTGCTTCTTTTTGCGCCTCTGCTTCTAATGCACGCTGACCAGCTTCATTAGTAGCTAATACGCGTGCATATTGAGGATTGGCTAACGCTTCTGGAACTAGTAAGAAGCGAACCGGTAAATTCGAAGCACCAGCCGGCATGAACTCGATGGTCAACGTATCGCCACCGTAATAGTTCCCCATGTATCGAGAATCTAATACAGTATTATGACCTAATGCCATCAGTCCGTCATCACCACCGATGTGATAGGTCATGCTTTCACTAGGTACCTTCTGCCAACGACGTTGTGCTTTCACAGTAAAGGAACCAGAATAACCGCCGCCTAATGGATTGAAATAGAGACGGAATGGATCTTCGCCGCTTGTAGGAATTTTAACGGTATAAGAAATACCATAGTTCCCTGCGTCCTTTACATAGGCTTTATTATCAAGCTCATCCACACCCTCTACAAATCGGTCCTCTCTATCATTACCGAGTTCTACATAGGCGCCACCAAGTGTCGTATTATATTCTTTTGTTACCGCCATTTCACGCTCTGCGCCGGTGAAAGTACCGCGCAAACGCACATGGTCGATAGGCAAGTTATTTACCCAATACGAAGACTCAATAGAGTTGAGATTCATAGGAATCATCATAACCCGTGCAAATACAGGTGCACTCGTTTGCAAATCTACGATACCTGTAAATAGAGCATCTTTAGGTATTGGAGAATGTTCTAAATCGGTAAATACGAGCTGACGACTCTTAGGTGGCATCACAAAAGAATACAATGGCTTATCAGACAATGGTTGCTCTAATTCCTTCCGTGATAAATCACGGCCTGCTGCAAAATAGTCTGGCGTTGCAATGGATTTTAGTTCACGGAACACGGCAATACCATTCGGTTCATTGCCTGTATTCTCTAAAATAATGGCAATCTTATGGGGCTCTGCCATTTCATTTACATGGTAAAAGTAGATACGTCCTTTGCCATTAATGCTGCCAGCACTTAAAACGCCGCCTACGGGACCTACATATTCAGGGCTATCGGATAATAGCAATGTATCCTTTTGAGCTTGTAATTCCGCTGGTAATGGGGTAAACGAAAAATATCCTATGGAGTTCAAATCAATATCGCTTGCCGCATGACCTGTTAATGCTCCCATAACTGCTAACATCGTTGCTAGCTTATATGTTTTCTTAAATAACATAATATTAAACCTCTTCCAGCCCCATAGGATCATATGTAAGGGCTAATGCTTCTAACTTTTTCAAACGATGCCCAATACCAGATTTAGATAAGGTACCATTCATCATTTCTTCTAATTCTTTTAAACTTGCTTCCGGATTATTCCAGCGCAATCTAGCTACAATTTTTAACTTATCCGGCAATGCATCAATACCTATATGTTCATCTAATATACGAATGGCCTTCACTTGGCGCACCGCTGCATCTACGGTTTTTTGTAAATTTGCAGTCTCACAATTTACCTGACGATTGATCTGATTTCGAACCGTTTTCATGATGCGTACGTTTTCAAATTCCATTAATGCTGACTGTGCGCCCATGACCTGCAAACAATTCGTTACGGCATCCCCCTCTTTAAGGTACACCACGTATTCTTCTTTACGCTCTGTCAGCCCTGCATGAATGTGAAATAATTTCAATACATATACAATTTCTCGTGCAAAATCTTCGTTGCCCGTCATAAACTCGAGATGATAATCACTTTGCGGTTTATTAACGGATCCACCCCCTAAAAAAGCACCTCGTAAGAAGGCACGTCGTGCCTCCATGGAGTGTAACCACTTCCGCGGCAACTGCACAGTAACAGGCCACAGGGCCAAATCTTCTAAGGCTTGACGCCCCTCTTGAGATGGATCCACCGTTAGTGTATACATATTCTTTTTCCGCAAATTCAAACCTTGGCGCACCATAACATGGGTCGGTAATTCGTATTGTTTTTTCAGTATGCCTAGCAAACGTCTAGCCACCGCATTATTAGCAGTGGCTAGTCGTATACCGATAGCTCCCTTCATACCGAGCAATAAGGAACCACCCATGCGCAATAAGCAGGATGCTTCAATCTTCATGGCCACATCGGTATCCGTTTCAGGCTCATAGGCACATAATTCATTTTTTACATCTTCTGCAAAAGACATAGGTTTTCCTTTCTAATGATCGGCACGACGTAAATAATATTCTAATACCCGTGGTTCCATATCTGATTTCATAGCATATATGATATCCATAAGAACCTTGCCTAAACGTTCTGGGTCATGAATAGCAGGTTTTTCCTGACTAATAAGGGTCGCTCTAACCGTGCGAACACCCATGTCTTGTAAACGTTTAGAATCGATTGCTACAGGTTCTGAACCAACTGCGCTATACTGTTCTACCATTTGAATTGGCAAAGGTCCATCATTGGCGAGAACCGTATCGATGATGCCCACCCCACTATGGTCGATAATAGCTTGTACATGATCTGCCAATGTGTAGCCTGATGTTTCACCTGGTTGTGTCATTACATTAGCAATATAAATCTTATTGGCCTTACTAGCACGCACATGATCCGCGATTTTGTCGGTCAATAAATTAGGAATGATACTCGTATAGAGGCTACCTGGGCCTAATATGATAACATCCGCTTCATCAATGGCGCGCAATGCAGCGCCTTCTGGTTTTGGATGTTCAGGACTACTAAATACGCGTTTAATCTTCTTTCCAGCGTTTGGAATATTACTTTCACCATCAACGACAGTGCCATCGATGAGCTCAGCTCGAAGCTGAATAAATTCTGTAGACGACGGAATGACACGACCACGGACACGCAATAATTTACTAGCCGCTTCGAGGGCCTCCTCTATATCGCCATCATAAACCTGTGCCAACGCCGTGATAAAGAGATTCCCAAAGCTATGACCGGAAAGCTCATTGTCTCCTTCAAAACGATAGCGGAAAAGATTTTCCATAACACCTTCTTGTTCTGCAAGGGCCACGAGACAGTTGCGTAAATCGCCAGGTGCAATCATTTTAAAATCTTCTCGCAAGCGACCGGAAGAACCGCCATCATCGGCAACCGTAACGATAGCCGATAAATTAGATGTGTGAGCTTTCAAACCGCGCAATAAATTGGATAAGCCCGTACCACCTCCAATAACGACGATTTTAGGGCCTTTATCGAGGCGGATATTTTGAAAGATAATATCCGATACCTTGCTAGATGGGTCCGGTAAAACCGCACGGATAATGGTTTTAATCACCTTGCTGGTACCAAGTAAAATCAAGATGGCCGCTATACCGATGAGCACAGCCCCCACTAAAATTAACACATTGTAATTATAATATCCCGTTAAGGAATAGGAATAGGCAAGAACAATGTCCTCTATATACGATAACCATTGATAGTTAAATAAGAGTGAAATGCCTATGATTAATAAGCCAACCCCCAAACTATAGAGAGCAAGCCAACGTTTTATATTGAGGCCCGGAATTAACCACCGGAACCAACGTTTTCGTAACATATAAACCTCTTTTAATCCCCTAGATCTGCTTGATGTGGATTAAAATCTTCTTCCACATTATTTTTCATCATATCCCGATGTTCTACGGTGACACGATACCCTTTTTCTAATAAATGAGCATACAAAGCCTCTGCCATGGCAACGGATCGGTGCATACCACCTGTACAACCAACAGCTACAATAAATTGAGCTTTGCCTTCCTTCTCATAATTAGGCACAAGAAAATCCATGGTATTAAAATAGTGTGTTTTAAATTCTTCCGTTACCTCAAAGGAGTGAATATAGTCGTTAACGACCTGCACACGCCCCGTTTTATGACGATATTCAGGAATATAGAACGGATTTGGCAAGAAACGAACGTCCCAAATCATATCTGCATCCAATGGCAAGCCGTATTTAAAGCCAAAGCTAACAACAGTTACGGACATGCCGTGTTTATCTGCCACTTGGGTAAAGCGTTTTTTCAAGTATTCCTTTAAGTTTGCGGTTTTCATATCCGTAGTATCGATAATGTAATCCGCTTTATGGCGCACAGAATCTAGAATTTGACGTTCTTTTCTTAGGCCTGTTGTAATGCGACCGCTTGGTGCGAGTGGATGACTACGGCGTGATTCCTTATACCGACGAATCAAGGTTTCATCGCTAGCATCCATGAAAACGATTTCATAGTCTACCTTCATCTCTTTCAAGGTTTCTAACGAAGCAGATAAAGCCTCAAAGAATTCACCGCCACGAATATCGACAACGAGGGCCACGCGATTGGTGCGGTCTCCACCTTGACGACAAATTTCACTCAGTTTCGGTATTAATACAGGCGGAATATTGTCTACACAGAGATAGCCCATATCTTCTAATGCCTGTAATACCTGTGTTTTTCCAGCACCAGACATGCCAGTTACGATTAATAAACGAAATGCTTCCATACCTTACTCCATTATAATAAATGTTCTTCAATCCAATGAGCTACGCCATCTTCATTATGATGTCCACATACCTCATGGGCTACCGATTTTACATGATCTACAGCATTTTTAACGGCTACTGAGTACCCCGTTTTGGATAACATAGATATATCGTTCTCCGCATTGCCAAAGGAAACGATATGCTCTAGGCCAATTCCATATTGTTGTGCTAACTGCTCTAATGCATCCCCCTTAGATACATGAGGTGCAATAATTTCTAAAAAATCCTTTTGGCTTCGCACTAACGTAGCCGTATCACCTACAATGGGCGTCAACGTATCAATAATGGTATCTATGTTTTCAACAGTATCTATAGCAATTAATTTGTTTGGTTCTCGTGAAAGTTCATACAACGAATCGCCTAAAAATTCAGCTTTAGCCCCTGTTTGACGTTCATATACATCTGATTGCCAATCCTGATGATGACACAAGAGATGATCATCTACATAAGATTGAATATGCCATCCATATTGACGAGCTATGTTCCAAATGCGCTGTACCGTATCTAATGGCACTGTCCGCTCAAATAACTTACAACCTGATTCCAATTCTTGAATGAGACCTCCAGAAAATAATATCATCGGCACATTACCAAGCTGTAAGGACATACCAACAGGCTTTGCCGTCTGATACATGCGACCTGTCGCAATAGTGATACGAATGCCTTTATCTTGTAATCGATGCAGAACATCTTTAGTATACTCTGACACCGTGTTATCGCTACGCAACAATGTTTCATCACAATCGATGGCCACCATCTGAATATGTGAAAAAGAAGGATTCATCAGCAGACCTCCTTATATAATTACTGTATTTATCTATTATACCATTTATAAGGGGTACAAAAAAAGAGACTCCCGAAGGAGTCCCTTTTATATTTGTAACTATCAAATTAGAATTTGTAGTTAAGGTCTGCACGGTAGAAGTCGTGTTGGTCAGTACCGTTTTGAGTTTTCCAGTCGAAACCGTAGTATGCGGATAAGCCAACGTTGTTTTGCAATGCATAGTCAACAGTTGCCAACCAACCTTTGGAATTAGCACCATAGTTTTGGTTCCAAGTGGAGGATAAGATTGGAGCGTTTTCTTTTTGGTTGAAGTATTGAGCCTTAACGTCCCAAGTACCTTGTTTAGCTTGGTTGTAGTTACCATAACCAATGCCTGCAGTCCAAGCTTGAGATTTAGCTACGTTGGAAGCTTTCAACCATTCGCCACCAACCCAAACTTTATCGAAGTTAAGGTCTGTGTTGAAACCGTAGATATTTTTAACGTTTTTACCACCAAGTTGAAGATCTTCACCATTTACATGAGTGTAGAAACCGCCAACATTAGCATGTTTACCAACTTTGCCATTCAAGTTAGCTACAACAAGTTCAGGGTTGTTATTTTGATTGCGAGTTTTTAATGTATCGCCAGCAATACCATAACCATAAGCTGCTTGGAAGTTAACTTTGTCGTTACCAGCGTTGAATTGAACACCATCGAAAGCGTCATCGTATGCTAAACCAGCACCAATCATTTGGCCGAAACGACCAGCTTTAACGGATACGCGTTCACCGAATTTGTGGTTTACATAAGCGCGGTCAACAGATGCTGTTGCAGTTTTAGAAGCATTACCAAATTCGAAGTTGCCAGAAGTCAAGCGAACTACTGCATCAGTGCGATCGTTTACTTTTGCGTTGAATTGTACACGTGCACGAGCATCAAATGTGGAGTTTTCTTTTTCAGCATCTTGGTAACGAAGACGCATATCGCCAGTTACTTTTACGTTACCAACGCGGTCTTCCAAACGAGCTACACGAACGCCCAAGTTGTTCAATTCGTTGGAGAATTCATCAGCCAAACGGTTGATCATAGCTTGTTGTTCAGCGTTAGCGCGGTCTTGGTTAGCCATAGCTTTAGCTACCATTTGAGCCATTTCGTAACGAGTGATGTTGTTTTGGCCTTTGAAAGTGCCATCTGGGTAACCGTTAACGATACCAGCGTTTGCCAATTGGGAAACTGCTTGGTATGCCCAAGAATCTGGAGTTACATCGGAGAATGGGTTAGCTGCGAATGCAGTAGTTACACCCAAAACTGCTGTTGCTGCAAAGATTGCTGCGAATTGTTTTTTCATAGTTGAATTCCTTCTTTCTGAAAAATAAGAATAAAATTGTTTTCACAAGTTGCGATTCACAATTCATTCTAATTTCAAGATTTAGAATTCTCTTGGGAGTGTCCACGTTTCCTCGCCATAATTCTTCATCGAGATTTCAGTATGTTTTGCTTACCGCTTCTTGTTGCCATGATATTAGCACGAAGAAATTTTGATGTAAACCCTTTTTTCTCATTTACATTCTCATTTAAAAAAATTTATTTTTTAAAATCTTGAAAAACTTAGATTTCATCTAAATTTTTTAAGACTCAAAAAAATCAAAATTTTATACAAATTTATCCATTTTTTCTTATAATGAAATTTATTCTTATTAATATTATAAAGTTTTACTTATTAATTCTGCGTTAATTATTTTATTTTATTAATGTAACTTCATGTTTGAGTCATTTTATACTCATACAACATATTGCATTTTACTTTTTTCACATACAAAAAGGAGCCCTCCAAGGAGGACTCCTTTATATATACTATTATTTGTTATTAAGAGATGATTTTCATAATAGTGTTATTTGATTATCAATTAGAATTTGTAGTTAAGTTCTGCACGATAGAAATCGGATAAGTCTTTACCGCTTTGGTCTTTAGAGTTAAAACCATAACCAGCACTTAAGCCTACGTTATCTTGTACAGCATAATCAACTGTTGCTACATAACCTTTGTAACCGTTATTTGTGTTAGTTAAGTCATATGCTTGATCCCAAGTGGAGCTTACGATAGGTGCATTAGCTTTTTGGTTGAAGTATTGACCTTTCACATCCCAAGTACCTTTCTTAGCGATGTCGTAGTTACCATAACCTACACCAGCTGTCCAAGCTTGAGAATTAGCTACGTCAGAAGCTTTCAACCATTCACCGCCAACCCATACTTTATCTTTGCGGAAGTCCGCATTGAAGCCGTATACGTTTTGGTGATCGTTAGCAACGCTAACACCATCGTGTTTTAAATTACCGCTAGACAATCTGGAGTAGAAACCGCCAACAGAAGATTCTTGACCGATTTTACCTTTAACACCTACATAAGATACAGATGGGTTATCAGATTTAGCATTACCTGCTGCAGCGCCTTCCATCATGTAACCATAAGCACCTTGTACTTGGATTTTATCATTACCAACGTTCAATTGAGCACCGTCGAATGTATCATCGTACATTAAACCGCCACCAATTGTTTGATTGAAACGACCAGCCTTAGCGGATACGTTTTGACCAAATCTGTGATCTACATATGCACGGTCGATTTTAGCTGTTGTACCATTGGAAGCATCACCGAATTCATAGCCACCTTTAACACGAACTACTGCATCAGTTTTGTCATTTACCTTTGCATTGAATTGAACACGAGCACGGCCATCAGTTAAGGATTTACTACCATCTTTGTAAACGCCTTTGTCTTCAGATCCTTGATAACGGATACGAGCATCACCAGTAACTTTTACATTACCTACGCGGTCTTCCAATTTGGAAACGCGTACGCCCAAGTTGTTCAATTCATTGGAGAATTCATCAGCCAAACGATTGATCATTGCTTGTTGTTCTGCATTAGCTTTATCTTGGTTAGCCATTGCTTTAGCTACCATTTGAGCCATTTCGTAACGAGTGATATCGTTTTGGCCTTTGAAAGTACCATCTGGGTAACCATTAACGATGCCAGCTGCTGCTAGTTGAGATACAGCTTGATATGCCCAAGAATCAGGAGTTACATCGGAGAATGGGTTAGCTGCGAATGCGCTTGTTACACCTAAAAGTGCTGTTGCTGCAAATACTGCTGCGAATTGTTTTTTCATAATAGATTCCTTCTTTCTGATATAGTCTTTTTGACTAACAAATTTAGAAAAAAATATATATTATCAGAAGACTGTACATCTAGTTATGATCTATATAAGAACATCCTGATGAGTATCCACGTTTCCTCTTCTTCTGTTCTTGTATATCACCACAACTTGGTGTGTTGTCTTTCTGTGATGTCAATATACATCCAGTCAACAAATTTGTAAAGCATTTTACACAATTAAATATGATGAAATTTCTTTCATGAAATAGTTTTACACAATAAAAGCAGTAATTACCTGCATTTATCAAAATTAAATTTTGTAAAATTTCATTTTATTTACGTGTAAATTAGCGGATTTTAAGTTCTATTACTACCTCTATTAATATATATATCTAATAAATAGTATTACTATTAGTTAATTTTAATAAAAAATAAGACCTATCATCTCTGATAGATCTTATTTCATAGGTATTAATTAGAATTTAAATAACAAGTCTGCACGATAGTAATCATTTACCTTGTGGCCTTCTTGTGTTTTTGCATGGAAGCCATAATATGTTGTAATGCCTACATTTTTCTCTGGTGCATAGGACGCACTAAGTTGCCATGCTTTATAACCTTCATAGCGAGACTTACCATATAAGTCATTACCTTCATATTTTTGTGTCTTAAATACAGGCGCATTCTTTTCTTGGTTGTAGTAATCAAGAGCTACACGCCAGGAATTTTTCTTAGTGATTTTATAGTCGCCCCATTTAACGCCTACATTCCATACATCACTATTGCTAAGGCCTGTTGCGGTCACCCATTCAGCATTAGTTGCGAATTTACCAATATTGTATTGTGCATTAAAACCATATACATTGTTAAAATCATTAGTAGTTTTGCCATTGCCCATTTTAACATTCGTAGTACCTACATGAGCAAACATACCACCTACATTTAAGTGCTTATTTACTGGTGCACTAAGGTTGATAAGAGACATTTCACTATTATTATCTTTAGAGGCCTTACTAAATCGACCTAGTGTTGGATAACCATAAGCGGCATTAACTTTCAATTTTCCAACTTGTGTTGTATACCCAATACCATCAAAATTACTAGAATAAATTAAACCATCACCAAAGCTTTGTGTATAGCGACCAATATCTACCATATGATTCTTCCCAAATTTGTGTTCTACATAGGCTAAATCAAAGGACATGGTATGATCTTTAGATGCATCACCAAGTTCAATAGATCCTGTTGTTAATCGCGCTTTAACAGATGTATTCTTGTTAACTTTAGCATCCATATTCAAACGCACACGAGCTGCAAATTTACCTTCCGAATCTAGATTATCAATACCTTCTTTTTCAACATAGTTAATACGAGCATCACCGGAAAATTTAACATTCCCTACGCGGTCCTCTAAGGCAGACACGCGCACACCAAGATTGGATAATTCATTAGAGAATTCATCAGCCAACCGATTAATCATCGCTTGTTGCTCTGCATTGGCACGATCTTGGTTTGCCATCGCTTTAGCAATCATTTGAGCCATTTCAAAACGGGTAATATCCTTTTGCCCTTTAAACGTACCATCTGGATATCCATTAATGATACCAGCACTAGCCAATTGCGATACCGATTGATAGGCCCAGCTATCAGGTGTTACATCAGAAAAGGGATTGGCTGCAAAGGCTGTCGTTACACCCACAACAGATAATGCGGCAACTGCTAAAGATAGATTTTTCTTATTCATCATCTAAACCTCTCTATAAAAAATTCACATAACATAAAAATAATATCAATTTTCAATATCATTGTAAATGATATTGATTATATAAATCATTCAACATTATATGTATAAAAGAGATAGATTGTAAGCAATATAGTTCTTCATATAATATATAAAAAAGAACGTACATTACGTTTCAGTAATATACGTTCTCATTTGAAATGTATAATGTTTTACTTTTACAATCACTAACAATGATTATTATGTATTAGTCCCATTATATTGCGTATTCTACAAAGCCTAGCACATGGTCTACCGATACAGGTCCGATGAATCGGCTGTCACTAGAATGATTGCGATTATCCCCCATTACAAACACATGCCCTTCAGGTACTACAACAGGTGTAGAACGGCTATAGTTCATTGTAGGATCTTTTGTATAAGGTTCTTGAAGCTCTTCACCATTACGCCAAACGTGACCATCTTTAAACTCTAATGTGTCACCAGGTCTACCGATAACGCGTTTTACCCACACATCATTTGTTTGAGCCGATTTATCGATAACGCTTACATAGTTCATCAATGGTTCTTTCACATCATCGGTCCATGTACGTTCACGGTTCACACGGCTATCAATGATAACGATTTGACCATAATCAGGTACATCGCGCATAATATGTTGCCACTTGGTGACGATTAAATATTGGCCGTTGTGTAATGTATCCTCCATGGATTCACCGGATACGCGCGTTGGTTGTACGATAAAGATATGAATGACCATAGCGATGACTAGCGCCAATACTATGGCATATATCCAATCTAATGTTTCTTTTACAAATTTATTATTCATTAGAGCCCCCTTAATGTCCACCCTTGGTAAAACGTCCACCGAATACATCGTGTACATCTTGAATTGTGATAAACGCCGATGGATCTACTTCATATACCGCATCTTTTAAACGCGTAATCTCTAGTCTTGTTACCACAGAATAGAGTGCATGCTTAGGTGTTTTTAAATAACCACCTTCACCATATAATATGGTAACCCCTCTATTAAGATTTGCATTTAATGTATCCGCAATTTTCTCTGAATTCTCTGCATCAGTAATAATCATAACACCCTTTGATTCCTCAAGACCTGTAATCGTAATATCAATCATTTTATAGGCGATAAAATAGGCCACTAAGGAATACATGGCACTATCCCAGCTATATACAAATCCTGCAGCACCTAGGATAACTAAGTTCATGGCCATTACGATTTCACCCACAGAGAATGTGGTTCGTTTGTCAAAGATAATGGCGACGATTTCAGAACCGTCTAGACAGCCCCCATTACGGATGATTAGGCCTACGCCGATACCGAGTATGATACCGCCGAAAATAGCACCTAGAAACGGATTTGTCGTAATCGGAGTAAATTCATGGGCAAAGGATGAAAATATGGCCATCCAAACGATGGAAAACAATGTAGATATGGTGAATACCTTACCATTAATGCGGTAACCAATATACAAAAACGGTATATTGATCAATACCACAAATATACTAAACGATATGCCTGTAAGTTCAGCCGCCATCAGTGATATACCAACGACGCCTCCATCGATAATATTATTTGGTACTAAAAATAGGTCCAATCCAACAGTATAAATAAGTGCACCTATAATCATCCAAATACATCTCAGTAGTATGCTAGACCAATGTATCTTTTTTACAACATTACTCATGCGTATCTCCTTCATTATATAATTTTTTAATTGCTGCTAAACGTTTAGCTTCTAATTCCTCTCCCGAGACCTCACTATTTGAAGTTTCAATCGTGGTTTCTGCCTTCAACTGTTGCGTATATCGCTTACCAATAACATAGGCCGTTAAATCATCTACTGGTTCAGGCGGAAATTGCATACCTTTAGGTACGAATCTGCGCCAACCGGTAGGTGGATTATATTGCCAATATAATTTTCGAGCCTCTTCTGTACTATGTGATTCATCAATCAAGCTTGTAGTAATCTTGTGATTACGCCCAATTTGTTGTATAGATGGATACAAATGCTTATGATTTGTGCCATTGCCACATACGATATGCACAATACCATGATACGTACTTAATACACGTTCAAAAGAGCTATTAAATGTTTTAGTTTCTACAATAGTGCGATATATTAACTTGCCTGCTTGTGAAAGTATAGCAACGCCTGTTTTTTCATTCCCTGGATCAACAGCGGCTATATACGATATATTGTTCATACTGTTTTCCTCATTCCTCAATACAATAGTTATATTTTATCACAAAATAAAAGACCTATGTATTAAATCTTAATACATAGGCCCTTCATATAGAAACTAATTTGTCTTAATAAGTTTACCTGTATCTGTCATCTGTGTAATCCGTAATTTTATATGTACAGGGCCAGATGAGTATGTATCACCATCGGCATAGGCCTCTACATATACCTTACCATGTAACATGCCAATACGGCGAATCGCAGAAAACAATTCATCACCAGGTATAGTACCAATATCACCGGATAAGGAATCTGGTATAACGCCTTTAGATTTAGCCTCTTCATTTACTTGTTTTAAGAAACGAAGCATATTAACTTGAGCATTACTACCGCCATCAATAACCGCTGTAGAAATGACATCGCCCGATTTATAGATAAATTGTTGTGGATATACCTGAATCGTCGCTACTGCAGGTTCACCTGCAATGATATTACCTGCGGCCACCACTTGGATAACCATAGGTGTTTTAGACTCTTCTACCTTGGAGATGGCAACCTCCATATTTTGACGATCTACATACACAACGGATTCACCATTATCTTCAACGCCTAACCGACGAAGTACGAGCTTATTTGTATCTTCTACAATACTATTAACCGCATCACGGGCTTCATTATAAGATAAACCATTGCGCACTACCGCTTGTGCTAATAGTTGGTCAACTTGAAATAAAATCGTACCTTCCCGAAGATGGATGATACCCGTTTTTAACTCTTCTTGTGTTTTCTGTAAGTCCGCAATATGTTTTTCCATGCTAGCTCGAGTAGCTTCCAAAGCTGCCAATTTTTTTGAAGCCTCATCATAGGATGCCTGCAATGCAGATAGTTCCGCTTCGGTAGCAATCTTAGCAGCCTCTGCATCCGCTAATTCTTGACGGCTTTGCTCAACCTCTTTACGAATGGTTTCAATCTCAGCCATACGATCCGCTAATTCCTTCTTATTGGCTTCCAAAAGTTCTTGGCCTCGTTTTAATTCAGCATTTTTAGCAGTTACCTCTGCTGTTAACTGATTCATATCAGCTCGCAATTGATCCATACCAAACAGTGCAGTTCGTACACTTTGGGATGTGATGGTAAGTACCCCAACTGTGGCTGCTGCAACGAGCAATCCTGTTACAATCGTTACGATAATCGACGTATGTTTAGGACGCAATCCGAAGAGGGACATTCTACGCTTACCGACTTTTGTCCCTAATTTATCACCCATATAGGCAATGAGCCCGCCCATAATAGCGATAATAATAAGAATTTTCAAACCTACGAGCATGATGTCCCTCCTTTCAGACTAAATTAATGTTAACAAATGGATATACTAACGCGATACGCGCCAGTTTAAATATAGCCCTGCAATGATACCTAATGTATCTGGAATCATAGCAGCCATCCACGTTGGTAATGCACCACCCTTACCAAGAGCACCAGCAAAGGTCATTACACCATAGTAGATGAAGATGATTAAAATACTAATACCAAATCCGATAGATGAACTGGACCGTTGCTTTTGCAAGCCCAATGGTGCACCTACTAAAGCAAACACAAAACTAGCCAACGGAATGGTAAAGCGTTGATACATTTCCATTTCTAATTTATTGGAATTCGTATAAGCCGCTTTATAAGCTTTAATTTGATGACGTAATTCTTTGATTGTTAATTCTTCAGGTTTACGTTGGTCCTGTTGGACTTCATTTGGCGTAGATTTAATTGGCAATACTTGTTCTTTAAACTTCATTGTCCGTTCTACACCTTCACCGGCAGATACGTCATAGATTATACCGCTATGCATGACCCATACTTGGCCATTCCATTCAGCATTTTCCGCATTCTCTACCTGTTGAAGTTCACCTTTATCATTGAATTGTTGCACCGTAATCATGCTTAGTTTTTTACTTTCACTATCATAGTGTTTTGCATACATCAAGGTACTAAGATTATCACCATTCATAGATTTCAAAACGATATGGTTTTGCGTTTGAGGTGATGCATTTTTCATAATCTCTTCGCGCACGATAGTTTGGTACATATTGTTTGTACGAGGCACTACGAATTCATTGAACGCCACAGCGCCAATGGAAATAACTAGAGCCAAGATATATACAGGCATAGCTAACCGTAAAAAGCTAAGCCCACCAGCTCGCATAACTACAATTTCACTAGTACTACTAAGTCTACTGAAAGCCATCAATGAGCCAAGCAAAACAGACATAGGAAATGTCAACAAAATGATGCTTGGCATAGCCAAAAAGAAGGCTTTCATAACAAGCAATAAAGGGGCCCCATATTCCGTTATATACTGAGCAATGCGAAACAGTGTGCCGGTGCCTACAAAAATACTCGTAAAGGCAAATACCCCAAATAGGAATGGACCTACAAAGGCTTTTAAAATATATTTATCTAATAAGCGCATGGTCCCTCCTACAATTTAAAATTATTGCCCAAATAATGTTCGCGAGCAATCGGATTATTAGCAATCTCATCCGGCGTACCTTCCAAGAGGATTTTACCAGTGCTCAATATATAGGCCTTATCAACAATTCCCAATGTTTCTCGAACATTATGGTCTGTAATAAGTATGCCAATGCCTCTATTTTTTACTTGTAAGATGATTTGTTGAATATCTGCAACCGCAATAGGGTCCACGCCAGCAAATGGCTCATCTAGTAAGATAAAATTGGGTTCTAGTGCCAAACAGCGAGCTATTTCTACACGTCGACGTTCACCACCGGATAATTGCATCCCTTTACGTTCGCGAACATGACCAATATTAAATTCTTCTATAAGCGAGTTTACAATCTGATCGATTTCATCACGTTTTTTATTTGTTGTTTCCAACATGGCACGAATATTTTCTTCTACAGTCATAGAGCGAAAAATCGATGCCTCTTGTGGTAAATATCCAATACCTTCAGCCGCCCGTTTATACATGGGCAACATCGTAATGTCCTTGCCATCAACTGTAATAATACCGCTCGTCGGTTTTTCAATGCCTACAATCATATAGAATGACGTAGTCTTGCCCGCCCCATTAGGGCCCAAAAGGCCGACGACTTGCCCTTTTTCAACGTGAAGACTAACACCGTCCACAACATTGCGACCATTAAATGTTTTGACCAGGTTTTTAGTTTCTATATACATACATTAATCCTTACTAGTTCGGTGTGATAACTAATGTACTACGTCCGCCTAATGTTTCCGCAGAGTTATCCTTTAAGTATAATTTTAACTCAGGCGCATTCAACACATTGCCATTTTGTACAGCATGTGCTGAGCCAGTTAACAATACAACCCCATCATTTTGATTTGGCGTTTGCGTATAGGTAGCACGATCTGCCGAACCAGATACATTTTTGTCTGGATTATTAAATGTTACGCCACCTTGTGCAACGGCGCGTATTTCTTTCAACCAACCTTCTACTTGATTACCTGTCAATGTAGTGCCTTCCGCAATTAATTTAGCATTTCCCACTACCTTGCCATATTCAGTATCAGAGTTATATTCAACAGAATCGCCAAAGATTTGACGATCATCGCGTTGTAAATGTACATCTCCTTCTGCGCTGAACTGGTTATCATTCACGCTATGTACAGATTGTGCTGACATGGACATATTATCTCCAATCATGGAAACGCCACCTTCTAGGGATGCTTCCCGAGTTTTAGTATTGTACCATCCATTCGCACCAGTCATCGTTTTATCTTGTTGTGTAATTACTACATTACCAGATGCCTCTGCACGACCTGTATTACCATCATAGGATAATGTATCCGCACTAATCGTCAACGGACCTTCATTGGCAGCCCAAGCGGTAACAGATAGCATCATCATTGCTGAGATTACAGCTAATCCCATATATTTTTTCTTATTCATCGCAATTCCTCAACTTTACTTTTTCGTCAATTTAGCATGACCAATCGCTTTGATTTGTTTCAACGACATATTACCTTCTAACTTATCACCAGTTAAGGTAATATCCTTTGAATCATAAGTGAAAGCCGTTTTTGATGTAAGCATCTTTGTTTTGTTATCAAAATGTAATGCATCAGTTTTAAAATTTGCCCCTTCTGTATTGGTAGCTGTTACACCACCATCGATATCAAGGGAACTATGATCGCCAGACAATACTGCATGAGGTGCTGTAATCGTAGTCGTCACATCATCTTGATAGAAAAGGCCTTTTAAATTAGTGAGTACAATAGATTTTGAACGTGGGTCATACTCAATTTTCTCTGCAGAGAGGGCCCACACCAATTTACCATCCTTCTCCTCTTGAAGCTCAGCACCTTGGAAGTTTACCAACTGCCCAGTATTAGCTCCCTTAGAAGAAGAGTCTCCAGAGTCATGTAAAATAAACGCGATTAGACCAACTAGAGCAATGACGATAGCCGCGACAATAGCGATTAATTTTTTATTGTTTTTCATGTGCTCTCTCCCGAATCTCTAGTTTCTTATCATAATCAACGATTTCGCTCATCTTGGTCATCCAACGATGTTGGAACCAAATCCACTCATCCGGATGTTCACGGATGAAATCTTCTGTTACGCGTACACATTCTTCTGTCAGCGTATACATATCTACATCATCATCACCACTATGTTTATAGTGTAATGGTGGAAGGATATGAACAATATGACCGCCTTCAGGTTTTCTAGATGCGAATATAGGAACTACAGGAGAATCAAATTTTTTCGCAAATGTAGCCGGTCCTACAACGGCAGACGATGGCTGACCTAAAAATGGAACTGGTAAGCCATGAATATATCCATCTTGATCCGCTAAAAATCCCAATAGTTTCTTCTTTTTCAACGCTTTAGCTGCAGAAACGATTTCATTACCACCGCTGGCAAATACATCGAGGCCCACCATTTCGCGATATTCATTCATAAAGCGCGTAAATTGCGCATTAGGTTGTTTCTTAACAATGGTTGTAGATGGATACCCATGTGCAGCTAATGCTGCCCCCATCCATTCCCAGTTTCCTACGTGGCCCGTAAGAACAATAACGCCTTTATCTTCTTTAATGGCATTATCCAAATACTCTACACCGCGCATTTCAATATGCTCATCAATAAATTTCTTAGTTAAGTTCGGCATATATAGAATTTCCATGACACTACGGCCGAGGTTTTTAAATAACTTTTCGATTAAAGCTTCAGCCTGTTCATCATTCATATTCATACCAATTTTTATATTTTTGATGCCTCTTAGCTTTTGCTTTTTTGCAATGACGCCATACAGCGGTCCTAATCCGGCACCAATGAGCAAAATGAGCTTATACGGCAGTCGACATACGAGCCAACTAATACCCTTTACTACGTGGTATTGCCATTCATTATTCATTCTGCTCACCTCCTTTATTGCCCATGGCTATGAGCCTCCATAGCATAGTCTTGTACAACTGAATCCCACAAATTTTGAGCTTTTAAAATATATTCAACAGCATCTCTCACGGCACCAGAACCACCATCATAGTCTGACACAAATTTAGCTATACCTTTAACTTCAACCGCCGCATTTTGAGGTGCCATCGGCAACCCCACGAGAGATAAAGCCCCTAAGTCATTTAAATCATCACCCATATAGGCTATCTGACTCAACTCGATATGATGACTTTCACAAAGAGAACGAAGAGCTGCTGTCTTATTAGCATACCCCATTAAAAGAGCATCAAATTTCAATTCTTTAGCACGCCGTTCCACCATAGGTGACGTACGGGCTGTGATAATACCAAGAGAAAGTCCGGCCTTACGAGCAGCCGTTAGGCCTAAGCCATCCCGAGCGGAGAACTCTTTTATCTCTTGACCATCCGATGTATAGATGAGTTTACCATCGGTTAATACACCATCTACATCGAGAATAATCCACTTAATATTCATTACACAATGCCTCGACGAAGTAAATCCGTAATGTGAACGATGCCCATCGCATGACCTTCTTCATCTACTACAGGTAATACCGTAATAGGACGTGGTTGATTTTTTTCCATTATATGTAATGCTTCAGCCGCCAATTTATCTTTTGTAATGGTGCGTGGCATGTTGGTCATCATATCCTCTACAGGCCATTCCAAGAAATTGCTCCCTGAATCGAGACCGCGGCGTACATCACCATCTGTTACGAGACCAATCAAATGACCTTCTTCATCGATAACACTAGTAGCACCAAGTCCCTTTTCTGTCATCACAAAAAGTGCATCCCGTACGGTTGCACCTTTATGCACAACCGGATTATCGTCACCACCGTGCATAATATTTTCAACCGTCAACAATAGACGTCTTCCAAGAGAGCCACCTGGATGGAAAACGGCAAAGTTTTCCGGCGTAAAATGATGGCGTTCTAATAGGCATACAGCCAAGGCATCACCCAAAGCCAATGCCACTGTTGTACTCGTAGTAGGCGCCAATCCAAGAGGGCACGCTTCGCGTTCAACTTGCGCCAATAATACTACATCGGAATTTTTAGCCAATGTAGATTCGGGTTTCCCTACAACGCAGATCAATTTAGCACCTATGCGTCGCAATGAAGGCAAAATACTAATGATTTCACCTGTTTCCCCACTATTAGAAAAGGCAAGTACCACATCGTCTTCAGTAATCATACCTAGATCGCCATGAACACCTTCCCCAGGGTGCATAAACAATGCCGGCGTACCTGTGCTGGCCAATGTAGCAGCAATCTTGCGTCCAATATGACCAGATTTACCCATACCAGTACATACAACACGACCTTTACATGCAAGAATCATGTTAACCGCATTTACAAAACTTTGATCTAATGTTGTTATTAACTGTTCTATCGCTTGTGCTTCTTCATGGAGCACTTGAGCTGCCTGTTCTAAAATATCCAATACTATCGCCCCTTATCGTTTAACGATTTTATCAATAGCTATTAAGTCTTTTAATAAGTCTTCAAATTGATTTAAATACACCATGTTTGGACCATCAGAAAGCGCTTCTTCAGGATTATCGTGTACTTCAAAGAATAATCCATCTACACCACTAGCAACAGCAGCGCGTGCCAAATTAGGTACGAATTCACGATTGCCACTGGATTTTGTACCAGCCCCACCTGGTAATTGCACACTATGAGTGGCATCAAAAATCACTGGGTAATCAAAGGAACGCATAATAGGGAATGATCTCATATCTACAACGAGATTGTTATAGCCAAAGCTAAAGCCCCGTTCTGTAAGCATGAGGTTTTCATTGCCTGATTCCTTCATCTTATTAAGGACATTTTCCATATCCTTTGGCGCCATAAATTGACCTTTTTTTACATTTACACATTTTCCTGTTTTAGCCGCGCCATATACTAAATCTGTTTGGCGGCACAGGAATGCTGGAATTTGAAGAATATCCAATACTTCCGCAGCTGGTTCTATTTGTTCAATAGAATGAATGTCGCTAACAACTGGTACATTCAATTCTTTTTTGATAGACGCTAATATCTTCAAGCCTTCTTCGAGGCCTGGACCACGAAATGAGTTAAAGCTAGAGCGATTAGCTTTATCAAAGGAAGCCTTAAATACATAAGGAATACCGAGGCGTTCACATATAGCCTTAGCCTCTTTACCGATTGCTAATGTGCGGTCATAATCTTCGATTACACAAGGGCCCGCTAATACGAATAAACCCTTACCGCCACCTATTGTCATATTACCAACATTTACTGTTTTCATTTATTTCTCCTCTTGCTCGAATATTTCATTTACACGAGCTAAGTCTTCTGGTGTATCAACACCAACAAATCGTTTATCTGTAGTAATAACGCGAATGGAAAATCCATTTTCTAACGCTCTCAATTGTTCCAGTGATTCTGTTTGTTCCGCTGCAGTTGGCTCCATTTTTGCATAGTCTAACAAAAACTGACGACGATATGCATAAATACCAATATGCTTTAATGGTTTATTTACAAAATCATGACGTGGAAATGGAATTAGAGAGCGTGAAAAATACATCGCATCATTTCGTTTATTCAAGATTACCTTCACTGCAGAAGGCTCATCATACTCATCTTCTAGTAAAGGGGTTGCTACTGTAGCCATTTGAAGTTGATTATCCACTTCAAAAAGCTCTGCCAATTGATCGATTAAATGGGCATCAATCATAGGTTCATCACCCTGTACATTAATGATTACATCGAGATTGGTATATTGTTGTGCTACTTCAGCCAACCGGTCGGTGCCTGTAGGATGATTAGCATCGGTCATCACCACTGTACCACCAAATGATTGAACCGCATCAAACACGCGTTGATCATCGGTAGCTACGATGAATACCTTCGGTTTATTTGCATTTGTTACGCGTTCATAAACGCGTTGAATCATAGGCTTACCAGCAATATCCGCCAATGGTTTCCCCGGCAATCTCGTAGAACCAAATCGAGCAGGAATAACACATCCAATATTCACAATAAAACCCCATTTCTTTTATTTGCGTATCTTATTATTATACACTAAATCTCTAAATTTTCTATGAATTCTTGTTTTCCGGAAAGGAACTCAATGCCTATAGAAAGCACTAAAATCGGTATTTTTAAGTCTTCAATTGTATGCAATTGACTGAGTTTAACCGCATCTTTTTCGGTTATCATAATCGCCTTGGCTTGATGAGCAAATGCCTGTTTCCATATTTCTACAATATCGTCATCTGAGAAATCATGATGATCACCAAACCCCAGCGTATGCACAACATCATAACCACAACCTTCTAATGTTTTTGTAAAAGATTGGGGATTGCCAATACCACTTACAGCCATGACAGGTATATCGCGATTTATTCCAACAGGACTACCTTCATCGCCATTAGCCCATTCTTCAAGCGTATATACTGCTCGAGGTTTATGAATCGTTTCAAATACAGGCTTTTGAGGTACCATCCGGGTTAGCCGTTTTCTAAGGGCCGAAACGAGTCCTGGATCCACTTGATCAACCTTTGTAAGAACGATGATACTCGCTCTAGCTAAACCTTCAATAGGTTCCCGCAACAATCCTCTTGGTAGTACATGCTCATAACCAAACGGATTAGATACATCAATTAAGACGATATCCTTATCTCGATGCAAAGCCCGATGTTGGAACCCATCATCCATAACAAGATAATCGGCCCCCAATTCATCAACGGCGATGCGTGCCGATTCTATTCGATCACGTCCAATGATCACACTAGACTTAGGTAATACCTTCGCCAATAACCAAGCTTCATCTCCGCTTTCCTCTGGTTCCACTAATATATTACCATGCTTAGAGATTATGGTATTTTGGCTATTATCTTTAGCTCTATATCCACGACTCAATACAGTTGGATGAAAGCCTTTTTGCCCTAAAATATCACAGATGAGTCTAACCATAGGAGTCTTACCAGTTCCACCAGCCGTTATATTGCCTACACTAATGACAGGTACGGATACTTTAACAATGCCTTTATTAGCATCGAACTTTGCATTGCGCATAGTAACAGCCTTTTTATAGCCCTTACTAAGAAGTGATAACCCGGCCCGTGCTACATCACCTAAGATAGATTGATCTTCACCACTTACAATACTCTTAAATATATCTTCACCATTCATAGTAGGCACCTCCTTCCGTGTCGATTTCGCAAACTGTTCTTAAGGAATAATATGATGTGATTCAAATAGTTGACGTAACTCTTGCGTATTACGTCTCGTTGCACCACGGTTTTCACTGATTATATCTAAACAATTTTGTCCCATTTCTGCTGATATTTCAGGATGTTTGCATAAATGTAAAATCATCTTTGTTAAATCTTTTTGATTCTTAACCTGTTCACAGGCGTGTCTAGAATATAAAAGATTAAAAATCTCTTTGAAATTGAACATATGAGGACCAACGATGATAGGTTTACCATGTGCGGCAGGTTCAAGAATATTATGACCACCCGTTTTCACAAGGGAACCACCGACAAATATGATATCGCCTAGGCTGTATAAACGACCGAGCTCACCAATAGTATCAAGCACAACCACAGGGATTTCCTTATGTACCGGTTCCGTCATATCACTGCGACAAATTGCCTCTAAACCATAGCGTTTCGCCAAGGATTGTACATCATGACCTCTATAAATTTCACGAGGTGCAATGAGCAATCTTGCATTAGGATAGTCTAACAATACTTGTTTAAAGGATTCAAATACGGCTTCATCTTCCCCCTTATGCGTACTACCTGCAACAATGATAGGATGATTATGACCAAATCCAAATTCGTCTAACAAGGCTTGCTTTTCCTCTTCTGATACCGTTGCATAGGTCTGATCATATTTCATATTGCCAGTAACAGTAATTTCATCAGGGTTTGCACCAAGCTGTGCAATATATTCTGCATCAAAATTTGATTGCATGCAGAATCGTTCGATAGAGCTCAACATTTCTCGCGTGAAAGCACTAATATAGCGATAGCGTTTCATACTGCGATCAGAAATCCGTCCATTGACCATCATAACAGGAATCTTTTCAGACTCGGCGATACGCAAGAAATTTGGCCAAATCTCTGTTTCCACTAATAAAATAGTAATCGGTTTAATGATATGCAGAATTTTACGTGTTAAATATGGCAAATCTAAAGGGAAGAAAATAATACCTTCCGCTTCTGGAATAATTCTATGCGCCATCGCATGCCCTGTAGCTGTAACAACAGACACAACCACTACAGCCTCTGGAAACTCTCGTTTAATCTCTTTTACAAGAGGACTCGTTGCAACAATCTCCCCAACAGATGCAGCGTGAATCCAGATGGCACGTCGCCCTTCTATTTTTTTTAATAGTGTAGCAGGCATATATCCTGCACTTTGTTTTATACGCTCATAAAAACCATCTTCAAAGGCAAGACGATATAGGATGACTGGTATAAGGCCAATCCAGTAAAATATGAGCAATACATTATATATCCAGTACATGTTTATCCTTTATTAGAGAACTGAACAGAATAAAGATGGTTATATAAACCATTCTCCAAGGCCAATAATTCTTGGTGAGTTCCCTTCTCTACCAATTTACCTTGATTTAATACAACGATTTGATGTGCATTTTGTACAGTGCTCAAACGATGGGCAATGACAAAGGCTGTACGGCCTTCCATTAAGCGGTCTAATGCCTCTTGTACAAGCTTTTCACTTTCCGTATCAAGAGCAGACGTAGCTTCATCGAGAATTAAGATTTTAGGATCTTTTAAGATGGCCCGAGCAATAGCAACGCGTTGACGTTGACCACCAGATAAGGAACTACCCCGCTCACCTACCATGGTATCGAGGCCGTCAGGCATCTTATCCACAAACTCTAATACATTCGCCGCTTTAGCAGCTTCATATATTTCTTCATCACTAGCATCTAAACGGCCATATAAAATATTCTCTTTTATGGAAGCATTAAACAGAACTGTTTCTTGTGGAACTAAACCAATTTGATTGCGCAAAGATTTAAAGGTAACGTCTCTTATATCTGTACCATCAATCGTAATAGAACCACTTGTTACATCATAGAATCGCGGTAATAGATTGGCTAATGTCGTCTTACCTGCACCAGATGGGCCGACCAAAGCCACGCTTTCACCAGCCTTAACAGACAAGTTAAAATCGGATAGAGCCATTTTTTCACCATCATAAGAGAAGCTAACGTGATTAAAATCTACATCCCCTTTAATATCTGGCAAATCAATAGCGTTTTCTTTTTCCACTACATCCGCTTTTGTGTCTAAAATATCAAAGACACGATCTGCAGCAGCTAAAGCCTTTTGTATATTACCATATACTTGGCTCAATCGTTTAACAGGATTGGATAAGTTGATGGCGTAAATCAAGAATGCAATCAAAGAGCCCGCTGTAATTGTACCGGTAACAACGGAATAACCACCGTACCAGAGGATAACAGCTACAGCAATGGCTGCAGAAAATTCAACCATTGGACTTAACAAGCTTGTCAATTTCGTTGCTTTGATAACAGCATTAAAGTTATTTTGATTTTCCACTTCAAAACGTTTAACTTCGAATCCTTCACGAGCAAAAGACTTTACTACGCGAATAGCGGAAATTACCTCTTGCAAGAGAGCCGTAATATCTGCAATGCGCCCTTGCACATCGTGACCAGCTAAACGTAATTTTTTGCCAAATACATTGATGATAATCAATACCATCGGCACTGTTATAAATGTAACAAGCGTTAATTTCCAATCGATGAGTAGCATGGAAACCAAGGAACCAATTAGAGTAACGGACTCTGTAATAAGAGATATAAGATTATCTACTACAGCTGATTGAAGAGCAGATACGTCATTTGTAAGATTACTCATAATGACGCCCGTTTTACGGCGATCAAAATAGGACAACGACAAGCGTTGTAAATGCTTAAAAATTGCTTCACGCACGTCGATGATAACGCGTTGTCCAATATAGGACATATTATAGGTTTGTCCATATGTGGCAAAGCCACGAATTAAAAATATTAGAATGATGGCCCCAACGATGAGATTGAGCATAAACATATTTTTGTCTTGTAATACTTGGTCTACGACGTTTTTGATAAGCCACGGTACTACTAAATATGCTGCAGCCGCTACAATCATGCAAAATACAGCAAATATCATCCGTTTATAATAGGGTCTCACAAAATACAATAAACGTGAGTAACTATTCATTAGTTTTCTCCTTACCTAGGTCATAAATCAATTGAGCCACGCGATTAACCGCACCTGACTCACCTAGTTTTTCTTTGACGCCACGCAATTCAGAGCGCATATGTTGATTAACTTGTAAATCATCTAATAACGGCAACACCGTATCCACAATAGCATCTACAGAGACATCACCTTGAAGTAATTCAGGGATGACCTCCTTACCGGCCACAATGTTAGGTAAACCTACATGCGTAAGGTTTACAACCATTTTACCAATACCATATGTAATCGGTGATACCTTATATAATAGCACCGTAGGTAGCTCCATCATCGCTGTTTCCAATGTAGCGGTGCCTGATGCGGCGAGACATACGTCACAGATTTGCATCAAATCATAGGTGTGGTCCTCTGTAATCGTTACAGGAACATTTCGTTCCTCTATGAAAGCCTCTAATTCACTGCGATCAATCGTATGTGCACGTGGCAAGAAGAATTGCACATCCTCATGAGATTGTAGCAATCGTTCCCCTGTTTCAAGCATCACATCCAACAGAGATAATACCTCTTGTTTCCGACTTCCCGGCATCAATAGAACGCGTTTTGCTTCAGATCTAGCCCCGAAGTAATCCATAGCATCATCCTTGGTCATGGATGGATGCACAATATCTACTAATGGATGGCCTACAAATTCTACATCACAATTAAACTTGCGATACGCCTCCGCTTCAAACGGAAAAATAGAGGCCACCTTTGTAACAAATTTCTTTATGGTCTTACCACGACTACTATGCCATGCCCAGATTGTAGGCGCTATATAGTACAATACAGGAATTCCTAACTCATGTGCGACTTCCGCCAATTTCATGTTGAATCCTGGATAATCTATACATACAAGTACGTCAGGTTTTTCTTTCAACATAACTCGTTTTAAATAGGTGCGTAATTTAAAGAACTTTGGCAATGATTTTATGATTTCTACGATGCCAATAACGCCGAGATTTTTGATGTCATATACGATACGGACGCCAGCTTGTTCCATCAAGGTGCCACCCATACCAAACATGTCAATAGTGGAATCTATTTGTGAAAGCGCTTTGGCCACGCTAGCGCCATGTGTATCACCAGACGCTTCGCCAGCAGAAAACATAATTTTCATTAGAGTTCCTTTCTAGCATCTACAAATGCTTGATCTACAGCACAAATAATAATATTATGGCGATTAGCCATATCGAGTACATCCTCTTGTTGTACAAATATCGTCTTTTCCGCTTCTACGGCTAGTACATTACATCCACTATCAATCATGGACATTAGTGTTTTAATACCTACGGCAGGCACATCGAAACGAACATCTTGATTTGGTTTTTCGGTCTTAACGACTACCGATTCACCTCTACCAAGCTCTCCACCGCGTAAAATACACTTATCAGTACCTTCAATCGCTTCAATCGCCATTGCTGCTTTGTGTTTAACAACTACGGTTTGACCAATATCAAGTCGACCCATTTGTTTAGCTAATTCAAAGCCAAAGCATATATCCTGCCATTGTTCTTCAGTTGGTTGTTGTTTCGTCAACACCCCAACCTTGGGCATGAACGGTTTTAAATACACAGTTTGATCTAGAACAGAAAAGCCTTCTCGTTCGATTTCGTCAACAATAGCGAGCATAATTGTATCATCTTTACGATTCTTCAGACGTTTAAGTACACCTAATGTTTTTAAATCAGGGAAGGATAAACCTTTATATAAAATCTCCTTTGTTACCTTCCCTAGCATGGTAAGTTCTGTAACACCTTCTTTTTTCAGGGTTTTAAAAATTTTACCTAACTTAGCCACACTGATATGGTAAAAAGCATCTGCTTCTTTTTCTAATATAGGATCGGTATCAGGTACGACCCCGATGACTACTACTTGATGCCCCAACATATGAGCAGCCCGCATGAACTCAACAGGTAAAACGCCAATACCTGCAATTAAACCTACCTTTGCCACGACTATACCTCCTATGTGAAGCCTTAAATGGTCCACAATTTTTCGTCAAATCATTTATTTTCGAGTATAATTTCAAGACATACTCATATACACTATATTGTACTATAAATCACGCTATTTTACTATAATTTCAACGCCTTTCCATCTATAAATACACAGTATTTTCCTACATTTCTTCTCAAAAAAGATACGTCTAAAAAGAGTATAAAATAAACACAAAAAAACTCTACATTATATAAACATAATGTAGAGTTTCATATTAATCGCGACGGGTACGCATGATACCACGATCAGCATTACGTAAGAAACGCAATAAGTTTTCAATTTCAACGGAAGAATCAAGTTGCATTTCCATTTCTTCAATCGCTTTGGACAAGCTAAGACCAGAACGATAAATAATACGGAATGCTTGTTTCAAGCTACGACGTACTTCTTCCGAAATACCTGCACGTGACAGACCTACAGAGTTCAAGCCGATAACGCGTGCCGGTTGACCATCTGCGATTACATACGGCGGAATGTCTTGTACAACCTTAGCCATACCGCCAACCATAGCATTGCGACCAATCTTTACAAATTGGTGCACCCCTGCAAGGCCTCCTATAACTACGCGGTCTTCAACAATAGCGTGTCCAGCTAAGCCTGCGCAATTACTCATAATAACATTATTTCCTACAATACAGTTATGAGCTACATGGGTGCATGCTTGTAATAAACAATTATTGCCTACTCGTGTTTCTTCCCCTTCTCCAGTAGCACGACTTATAGTAACGTACTCACGAATTACCGTTTCATCACCGATATAGCAATAACTTTTCTCACCTTTAAATTTTAAATCTTGCGGTTCCAAGCCAATGGATGCGCCTGGATAAATTTCACAATGTTTACCAATGGTTGTCCAACCACCAATAACTACATGGGCACCAATCTGAGTGCCATCCCCTATTTCTACATTTTCCCCAATGACAGCGCCGGGTCCAATAACAACATCTTTGCCCAGTTTAGCATTCGGATGCACAATGGCTGTGTTATGAATGTTGGATTCCGCATTTTCCATGCCTACAACTATCACTACAATCACTCCTTAAGTCTATTATACAAGGGCAAACATGTATTCACCGCTAGCACAAAGTTTATCGCCTACATATGCGCGACCTTCAACCTTGCCCATACGGCCCTTAATCTTTACAATATCTACTTCCATGCGTACAACATCACCAGGTTTTACTGGATGACGAAAACGTACTTTATCAATGCCTGTAAACATCGGTGTTAAGCCACGATTTTCTTCTGGATATAACAAAGCAATACCGCCAACTTGAGCAATTGCTTCTGTTAATAATACACCTGGCATAACTGGATTTCCAGGAAAATGACCTTGGAAGAATAATTCATTAAACGTAGCATTCTTGATTCCTACAGCACGTTTCATAGGTTCTAATTCAATAATGCGATCTACCAATAACATTGGGTAACGATGTGGTAAAATTTCTAAGATATCTTCGTGATTAAGAATCATTGCTGTGTCTCCCTTATTTCTTCCATTATACTATGAGCCAAACGAGAATTTAATTCATGACTCGATTTTAACGCGATTACATGACCTTCAATAGGTCCCAACAAATATAAATCTCCCATTACATCTAGGGCTTTATGACGAACTAATTCATCATCAAAACGTGGTACGGACAAACATGTCGTATCATCATAAACAAGAGCATTTTCTGTACTGCCACCCTTAGCTAATCCCATTGCTTGTAATTGTTCCAATTCCTTTACAAATCCAATTGTTCTAGCCGGTCCAATATGCTCTTTAAAATATTCAGGTGTTACATTAAAATCACATTGTTGCGTACCTAGAAGCGGGTGCGGATTAATCGATGTAAATGTAATGCGATAGCCATCGTAAGGTACGATAATAACAAACCGATCTCCATCATAAATAGTATGGCTACGCGTCACCTTATATACATATCGTTCAGCTCGTTGTTCTTCAATGCCGGCTTGAAGAATTAAATCGACAAACACGGCACTACTTCCATCGCCAACAGGTGGTTCTGGAGAGTCCATTTCAATAAAACAGTTGTCAATATTCATAGCACTGAACGCAGCCATTACGTGCTCAACAGTGAAAACCTTTGCTTCACCATGTTCCAATGTAGTAGCGCGCATAGTGTTCGTCACATTATCAATGTGTGCCCGTACAGAAGGTTTACCTTCAATATCTGAGCGCACAAACACAATTCCTGTATTTTCAGGTGCTGGCTTGAAAACCATGGTTACAGGTTCTCCGCTATGAAGGCCAATTCCCTTATATGAAACAGCCTGTTTAATTGTTTGTTGTGGCTTACTCATAAGAATGTCCTTTCATAATCTAATTCCATGTCTACTATACACCATACTGTATTATACCCTATTTGCATAGCTGTTACAAGAATTTAAGGCCATTTATCAATTAACTACACATAAAAATCGGCATTGCAGACCTTTATTAAAAGACATCTGCAACGCCGATTATACTTTTTATATTTTTTTAATGGAATACGTCTGGTGGCGTTTCTATTTTGCCACTATAATAGCGACGTGTCCATTTCCATCGATTATGCAACCAGAACCAATCTTCCGGATAGCGACGAATGTAATCTTCAATAAATTCATTGAGTTTAATCGTAGTAATCGCTACATCACGCTTTTTATCATCCGTTTTTTCTACATATAACGGTGGATGTACTTCAATTTCATGCTTGCCTGTGTAAGGACTATAGTGCATGGTCACAAAAATAATAGGTACATCTTGCATACGCCCCAATACGGCAGGACCATCTGCGGTTAACGTTTCATACCCAAAGAATGGCACCAATACGCCATTTTCCCCTGGGTCCTGATCCATAATCAATCCTAAAAAGGCACCACTTTTTAAGGCCTTCACCATATCACGCACACTCGTCTTATACATAACATGTTGATGCATAAGCTCACGATATTCATTAATGAATTTATCCGCATCTCCATTCTGTTTTAAAGCTACAGAAATAAGAGGATACCCTTCGGATGCTAAAACGCCACCAAGTAATTCCCAATTGCCGCTATGAAGGGCCGCCAAAATAGCCCCTTTACCATCCGCTAAGGCTTCATCTAATATATCCTTATTCGTAAAGTTGACCATGTCCTTATAGGCACCATCTTTAATTTCAGGATATCGCAACACATCGATGATCATGCGACCAAAGCGCGTCGTACTAGCCTTAGCTATACGCTTTGCCTCAACAGGGTCATCAGTGATTTTACAAAACAAAATCTGACCGATTGCCAGTCGCTTTCGTTTAGGTGGTACTGCAAGCCATGCAATTTCACCAAGAAGTGTACCTATTGCATACTGCCAACTTTGCGGCAACATGCAAATAAATGCACTAAACAACTTCATAAACCTATACATAAACGTATTAGCTCTCCTTAAGCTGCGCTTTCAAAGCATCGATTTCCTTCTGCAATTGTTTTACAGTTTTCACCATTTCTGGTAAGCGATGTTCATAAGCGGATAGTTTTAACCATTCCTTATGAGGACGCATTGGGTAACCAGCCATAACCGCATCTGCCGGCACATTTCCTGTAATACCTGTTTTACCAGCAAATTTCGCATTATCCCCTATTGTAATATGGCCTGTACAACCGGTTTGTCCTGCAAAAATCACATTATTACCGCATTTTGTACTGCCCGCGATACCTACTTGTGCAATGAGGAAGCAATTTTCCCCTATTTCAACATTATGCCCCAAGTGAACTAGATTATCGATCTTTGTACCCTTTCTAACTAATGTAGAACCCATCGTAGCATTATCGATAGTTGTACAGGATCCGATTTCTACATCATCTTCTAGAATCACATTACCCACTTGTGGAATATGTGTATGAACGCCATTTTCAGTAGCAAAACCAAATCCTTCACCACCAATTACAGCTTTAGCCCGCAATACTACACGGTTCCCTAATATACAGTTTTCATGAACAATGGCACCTGCATATATATCACAATCATTGCCAACACGAGTATTGTGACCAATATATACATATGGGCGAATAGTAACATTATCGCCAATTACTGCATTATCATTGATAACACAATACGCACCAATGGCAACATTATTGCCTAGTGTAACATTCTCACCAATAATTGCAGTAGGATGAATCTCACGAGGCACCACTACAGGCGGATGGAATAATTGTAATACTTGTGCAAATGCAGCCTTTGCATTCTCTACAATGATTTGTGTCATTGGTGCACTAGGTGCTTCTTGTTCTAAAATAACAGCGCCTGCCTTACACAAGCCAATATGTTCCACATATTCACCAATAGCAAATGTTATCGCTTGTGGTGCGGCTTGTTCGAATCCACGTGTTTCTGTAATCACTAGCGATTCGTCACCTATCACCTTACCACCTATGATTTGAGCAAGCTCCAGTACGGTCTTTTCCACTATTAAATCCCCCCGGTGTAATTAAACTATTGAGCAGCCCCTGCTTCCGTAGATTGAGCGGTTTGTGCTTCACCTTGTTGAGCTTGTTGTGCTTGTTGAGCTTCTTGTTGGTTAGCTTCATTTTCTGCAGCCTTAATATCTTCATCAGATGCCTTACCCATTTTATTGATCAAGTCATCTGTTACATCAACGCCACCGCCTACAACAGCACCTTTAAGCAATACTACGTCTAATTTTTTCTCCTTAGCCAATTCATTGACTTGTTGGTCGATATATTGTTTCAACTCTTGATTTTTTGCAGTTGTGAAAGCTGTAAAATCTTGTTTTGCATCAGTCATCACTTGTGCTTTAGAAGCTTCATCAGCAGCATCTACCTTAGCTTGAAGTTCTTTGCCTTTTGCATTGATTTCTTTATTGATTTCAATGGATTTAGCAGTTTGTGTCACAACTTTTTGAGAATCTACATAACCAATAGTATTGCTTCCGCAACCACCGATAATTGGCAATGCCATAATCATAGTTGCACCTAAAATTAAAGATTTCATTTTCTTATTCATCATATACTCCTTACTGAACTCGATATGATGCCTTAACAGCATCTGTTATATCCAGCCCTTTAATATTTCCACCATGATCTATCAAAACAAGGTCTAAATGACGTTCTTGAGCAATGATAGCAACGCGCATGCGCACATCTTCTAAAATTGCTTCATGAAGTGCATTCACCTCTGCCTCTTTATCCGACAATTTTTTGGCCCAACTATCATTCCACTCTTGAGGGACTGGCAAATTATTTGTTGATACAATAGCCTTTGCTTGATTTTGCATCATTGTATCACGTTTTTTTGCAAGTTCGGCTTGTAGAGATTCGGCATATTGTTTAAGTTCTTGTTCCCCTGCATCACGGATAGGTTTTAATTCTGCATCTACTTTAGCTCGTATAGAATCCATATCAAAATTGGACGGTTTACGTTTAGCTAGCAAGCTTTCAAGGCGGCTTTCTAATTCAGCTTTTTCGGCTTGCGCTGCCTCTTTCTGTGCATCATCGATATAAACACGGCTATCAAAAGCATATAGTTGTAACTGTAGATTTACAATCTCTAAGTCATACCCCTTGTTAGCAACCTTGAGTTCTTCCATGTATTTTTTTACTAATTCAGCTCGTTTCGCATCTAGTTGTGCATTAAGTTGATTTTGCTTTGTCGCAATACGCGTTTGTAATTCCACATTTAACGCATCCGACAATGTCGTATCTAGAGACAAGGATTTAAGCTGTTCATTTTGCAGATCAGACTTGGTATTCAACGCCTCTTGTTCTAAGGCATATTGTGATTTGAGCTGTTCCAACTCTGTTTTTGCATTTTTATAATCTTCATAAGAAGGATTAAATTCTAGTACATCATCTATTTGTACTACCCCAATAGATGGCCCTTCTGAAGATTGCCGATTAGTAATAAATCCATAGCCTCCATACATCGCAATTAGTGCAGCTGCTAAAAACAGAAATAATCCTATATACCGTTTATTTAGCTTCATACGGCTCACCCTTATCCGATTACTATCGTATCGTTATTATTTTGCATCAGCTGCGAGTTTCTTAAGTACTTGGTCTGTAATATCTACACCACCATAAAGAACAGCATCTTTAGGAAGAACTACAGATAAACCTTTAGCATCGCCAACAGATTTGGCCACTTCCATCGTTTTATCTGCCATTTGTTTATTCATTTCTTCCATTTTCTTTTCTACATTAGCTTGTGCTTCTTGTTTGATTTTTGCTTTTGTTGCATCATCTTGCGCAGCATCAACCTTCGCTTGCATATCCGCAGCTACTTGGCTACGATAATCGGTAAATTCCTTAGCAGCTTTCACATATACAGGATTTTCAGGATTATCTAATCGGCTCATGTCGATAACACCAACATTACTAGCAGAGCTAGTACCAGGTGTAGCCATTTGTGTATATGCTAATGCACCAATACCAATAATAAAAATCGCAGCAATAACAATGGAGAATATTTTTACATTCTTCTTGTTATTCATCATTCTCATCATAATGAACATTCCTCATTTCTGTTAATCTACGCACTATGAGTGCCATAATAGAGATATTGGTGAAAGCCCCCTCTAAAGAAGGTGCTTTCACCATAATACGTCTCAATATTAGAATTGTGTACCAAAGCTGAAGTGGAATTTCTTCTTATCCTTGCCAATACCATAGTCGAGTTTAACAGGACCGATTGGTGTAGTGATACGAACACCGGCACCAACGCCATAGTTAAAGCTCTTAGTATTTTTATACCAAGGAACATTAGGAGCATCCCAAGCATCACCAATATCAGTAAATAATACGCCACTTACCTTTTTCACGATAGGGAACCGGAATTCCAATGTCGCATTGTACATATTCTTACCGCGGAATTGATCATCTTCATAACCACGTAATGTATCTGCGCCACCTAATGTAAACAACTGGCTATATGGTGCATCGCCTTGGATGAAACCACCGCGTGCACGGAAGGCCAATACATTTTTGGAGCCTACTTTTTTGTATGCACGCATTTCAGCTGTGAACTTGTAGAAATCAAAGTCACCGCCTAAGCCATGACCAGCCCATTGTGCAGTGTAGGAAATACGACGACCACGAGTTGGTTCATAGATGTTATCGCGGGAGTCATATACCTTTTGCCATGTAATGGAATTGATACGACCAAAGTTTTTGCCTACATAATCCATGCCAGCAAAATCATATGAACCGTTGTTCCATCTATTATTAGGACCTGCACCAGCACCAGCATCATAGCGGAAACCGGAGCTATCGTCATTATCCCATTTGTATTTATCGGAACGAGATTCGAGTGTTAAGTAGTCGCGTGTATATTCGCCTGTTTGACGACCAAAGGAGATATTAAAACCTTTGGATTTTTTGTTGTATTCTGCTACTTCGCTACCATCGCTATCATAGTCAGTGTATTCATCTTCACGGTTGAAGAAGGAGAAGCCAAGAGAAGTACCTCTGTGGTCAATCCAAGGTTTCAAGTAAGAAATTTGGTAGTTTTTATACTTCTTCTTACCACCAATTTCCCAGTGAACTTTAAATTTATCACCTGTGCCGCGAAGGTTATCTTCACCAAATTCAACGATACCCATCAAGCCATCGGATTTAGAATAACCGGCACCTAATGTGATTGTACCTGTTTTATGTTCCAATACGTCAATTTCGATAATTACATTGTTAGGATCTTTTTCACCTGGTAACATACGTACATTTACATCATCAAAGAAACCCAAGTTGTATACGCGTTCTACGGAACGACGAACCAAGAATTTATTGAATGGTTTACCTGTTTTTTGTACGAATTCACGAGTGATAACTTTGTTACGAGTTTTCTTATTACCAGCTGGTACAATATCTTCTACGATGCCTTCCACGATATGGATATGAATCATACCATTGTCATCTACAGCGATACCGTCTACATGAGCTAGCATATAACCATCACGAGCATATGCTGCGTTGATACCTTGTACCTTTTGGCCTACGTATACGGAGTTCATAATTTGGCCTTCAGGAATAGCCATATATTTAGTTAATACATCGGAAGTGTATACGGAGTTACCTTCAAAAACAATGCCATGTACCACTGGATTAGTTACTACAGCAAAGTCAATTTTTACGCCTTCTGGAACAGATGTAAAGATTGGGTTCACTTCAGAGAAATAACCGCTATTACCCAAGTTTTGTACGTCTTTAAATACACCATCAACAGAAACAGCGTCGCCTACCTTTTCGGACAATAATGTCATCAATTGAGCTGCTTGTTCTGCAGAAACACCAGAAATAGATAAACCAGTAATAGTTTTACCTACAAATGGATTAACGGAATCAGCGCTAACACCGGTAACATATTGGGCCTCAACGGATGTTACAGCTTGTGCTTGTCCATTTTCTGCAACCTTATCTAAGTCTGTACCAGCTGTAGTTTTAGAAACCATTTTAACTTGTTTATCGTCAGTTTTTAATGCTCCATTATTTACGGTAACAGTTCCATCGGAACCTTGCACAACTGTACCATCAGTGGATAATGTTGTATCACCACGTGCTGCTAAAATAGCCGCATCAGTATCATCTTGTGTATTAGTACCTTTTTCTTTACCAGCATTGTATACAGCTGCTTTTGTAATCGTATCGTCAGTTGTTGCAGTATCTGCAGTAGCAGTTGCATTCATATCTGGTGTATAGCCTGCTTGTACCTCTGCAGCAAAAACACTGCCTGTACCCATAACGGCAGTCAACACAGATGCTGCTAGCATACGTTTATAGGCTTTGCTTGTTAACATAAAATCCTCCTAAAATTATCCCTCTTTAAAGAGTATTAAATCTTTATTATTATATCATATAATACTGGGAATTAGTACTACTATAATTCAATTTTATGAAATTAAAATGACTATAATGAAGGTGCTTATTCAGTTCCTTCATTATAGTCATATCACTAGAATTCTCGTGTCCAACGTCCACCAAAGTATGTACTACCTTGAGACGTATGCCAAGCATTAAACTTAACACTTCGACGCAACGAATATTCAATACCATATTTATTTTGCTTATTATTGATACCTTGAGTATAGGTAATCATCGTTCTCGGCAAGACATACTTACCAATTTCGATATTATAATTTCCTGATGTTTCCCTACTAGTAGGTTCATTAGGATCTATAGAACCTGTCGTAATATTAACACGATCTAAACCTAATGCATTTTGCACCGCATCTTGTACGTAACCAAAGGCAAACATTTGTGCACTCGCTACCGCTAATGCATTTGCATCTTCATTGGTAATTGTACTACTATTCGATGGTTCCCCTCGACCAAAGGTCAACATAGAAATTATTTGTTTTCGAGATAATGAAGGTTCTGATTTAAGCGTTAAATCCATATGATCCACAGTACCTTTCACACCAAGATAGATATTATAGGTACCTACAGTTGTTTCCGCATCAAGCTGAAGCATAGGTAAGTACGATCCAGATGTAAAGGTTGCAGTTCCCTTCGTAATATCAAAGGTATGGCTTAAATATTTAAACGTACCGCTCACCACATTGAACTGTCCACTGGATGTAGGATTAAGTACAGAGCCCCCAAAATGAACATCTCCACTAATACGCATATTATACAAGGTTCTATCGTAGAGTCGTACATTTTTACCAGCATGTACGTTAACATCAATCCCCAAATCACGCGTGCTTTCACTAGTTTCTAAGGAAAGTGGAATTTTGAACTTCATATTCTCTAGATTTAGATTACCCATAAGTGTAGGGATACCATTTTTCTCAGCGATATATAACTCACCTTGTAGTGGTCCTGATATATACTCATTAGCTAAATCAAATCCATCCAATTGAATAGCCATACGATAATTAGTCATCTCGTGACCTGTCCAATTAACCTTTGCCGCTAAGCCCGCAGTACCTTTGCCAGCAGATATGCGTGATTGGAAATCAGCTTGTTGTCCTGAGAAAATCAAATCCCCATCAATGTCTTTAAACTCATTACCTATGGTCTTTATCTTCATCGTACCATTGCGAACAGATACTGTACCATAAGCCTCTGGCTGATCAATAGTCCCCGTTACATGAACAAGACCTTTTAGCGCTCCAGTTGCTTCTTTCACGGTAGGAGTAATCAAAGGGATAACAGCCATATCGGCTTCATTAAAGTCAATAGTCATATCCATCGCTTTAGAATCATTCGCATCGAGATACCCAGTCGTATACAACGCGGCTAGAGGAATCTTACCATATGCACTTAGCTTATAGTCGCCTTTAACCCCTTGAATACGTTGAACGTTAATAACATGATTTTCCATGGTTGCCAATACGAATCCTTGATCAATATCGATACCATTATAAGAACCATTGGCAAGGCTCGCGGACAATTCAACCTTAGGATTTTTTGTAGCCCCTGTCATATTGATAACACCGGTAATGGAACCAGTCGCATTAATATTATCACCAATAAGCGGTAAGAATGGTTCTATATCAACATCGCGAACTGCAATTTGTAAATCTGCATCACCATCTAAATCAACAGTACCACCAGCAGCAATAAGTCCATCATCAACAGGTAATTTTAATGTGCGAATTTTAAACTTACGATTTTCTAGACTGGCATCTATCGTTGCATCGCCTACTACCTTCGTATCAATAGTTACATCCTTAATTGAACCCACCACATTAAGGCTTGGATTACCATAGGTGCCTCCCAAATCAACAGTACCACTTAACGATCCATCTAATTTATCAACAGGTTTACCAAGCAAGGACAATAGGTTGTTTACACGGCCATTTGAGACCTCGAGTGTACCAAATAATCTCTTGTCGCCCACCGTAGACATACCTGCACGGGCCATATAATGGCCACCTTGTTCTTCATCAAATTCAAATTTTTCTAAATTAACGACGGTTTTATCTGCATATAATGTACCAGAAATATTGGTAATACCTTCGCCATTAATAGTTAAGAAGTTAGATGTAACAGATCCATTAAAATTAGGATTGTATAAAGAGCCACCAATATGCCCCTTAGCTTGTACATAGCCCTTTACATCATAATCAGTATTGACTAATAACCTGCCAATATCTATATCTTTACCTTCTAAATCGATATTTAGGGCATCTTCTGATACAGTACCAGAGCCTTGAATAACGGCCCCATACCCTTGAATAGTAAAGCTAGGTAATGTAAGAGTCTTATTTTCTAATGTATAATCAGCCTTTGCATCACTAATCAATTTACCATTATAAGAACCGTCATATAAATGAACACGGCCCTGAACATATGGATTATCTAAAGTGCCATGAATTTCATTTTCGGATTCAAACCAACCAGTAAGTGGAACATCAGAAAACGGCCTAATTAAGTTCTCTATCCGAACAGCTTTTGCACGCGCCCGCATATTAAGTGCATTAGAATTTAAATCAAGTGTCCCACCTATAGTAATAGCACCATCCCCATCACCTATAGATGTATCGGTTAATTCTAATATATGATTTTGAATAGTAAAACCTGCATTAATAGAATTAAAATGAGCACCATCATAAATGATCTCAGGACTTGTAATACTACCTGTGACTGACACATTGTCCAAATCACCTGTGATTGACGCATATCCAGTAATATTACCGGATATACTTTTACCTACAAAGGTGGAAAAATTAGACGCATCCAAAGAATCTGCCGATAGGGATAGATTTAAGTTATTATTATCAATCGTACCATATCCACTGAGTAAACCATTACCCATAGCCCCTGTGACAGCAATATTTGTAATCGTACCAGATTTTGTAAAGCTAAGTTTAGCCGTATCGAGAGAGATACCGCGTGCCGAAATAGCAGAACCGACTACATTTCCTTCTAAAGCAGTAATATTGCTATTTTTTCCGGTAACGGCAAAATCACCATTTACAATGCCACTAATAGGGGTTGCTAGATTTTGAGTAAATGGTGCAATCTCAGCATTATGAATTGTTCCCTCTACAGAAAAATCACCGCTATCGACATTATATTTTCCCCTACCGTTTACACTGCCATCTCCAATATATAATGTAGCATCACGTATATCTACTGTGCCGTCAGAATAAATAAAATTTGCCTCTCCACTATCAATACGATAGTCGTCATAAGAAACCTCATTACTCTTAATCGTACCTGATACATTTGGATTGACACTGGTGCCTCCAATATGAACGCGACCACCTATAGTACCGGTAAATTGGTTATTGGTGAAAGCCTCTAATGCTACGGAATCCGCAACAGCATTTAGATTTAAATCAACGTCATCACTAAGTGTTACTAAACCATTAACCTTAACAGCTTGATCGTTTACATACCAGCCACTATGACTGATTAAAACAGTATTGTTTTGGAAGAAAATCTTGCCATTGCCCTGTCCAATTTGGTATGTAGTAGGCCCATTTTTATAAGTACCACCTACGCCATCAAAGGCTAAATTACCAGACATTGAATACTTGCCATCACGCCCCGTAATCTGTGCTTTTACATCATGTAATATACCAGATGTTATAGAGAGATTTTTATTGGATGGAACCATATTCATGATGCCTGATATATCAACGGACTCGGCTCGAACAAACAAATCAAAATCATCCATTTTATTCATGTCGATAGAGCCATTAACAGCAATCGAATGGTCATCTAAAAGTCCATTTAATGCTCCTTTTGTCATACCATCAACATTTAAGGCTATATTACCATCTAGATTGGCTAACTTATGTACATTGCCATCTTTAAATCGAACAGCACCTGTAGCATCATTAACGACGATATTGCCATCAAAAGATTTCTTATCATTTTTTGATGATGGTTTTAATAAAGAATTTACATTCCAAGTCCCATCAGCTAATTGCCACACATGAACGTCTGGTTGCTCCAAAGTAATGGTAGAAACGATAGCTGCACCAGCTGAGTTCCCCATCAAAATAGATGGCACAGATGTCCATTTCATCGATACATTCATAGTCGGAACGGCCGCTACCAAATGGTCATTTTCATCCCTTAATGATACATTTTGTAGTACTACATCCCCATTCCAAGCGATGTGCATAGAATCATACTGAATTGTACCTCTAACTGTATTATGTAGTTGTTCCTGTACCATGGGCGCCACATATCGCTCTGCAATTGGATTGATGGAAGTAGCTATTCCAGCTACCCCCAAGCCTAAAACTGCTGCACCAATTAGGCACCATTTTTTCCGTGTCATAGGAAACCCCACACCTAAAAAATTACGCTTATTTATACATCAATATTACCATACTCTATGATATTTCAATAGTATATGATGTATAAATTTTATGAAATCAAAATGTAATACAGCTCATTCAACTATAAAAAAATGACGACCGCCGAAGCGGACGTCATTTTAAATAGAGTGTATATTATCTCTATGATTATTTTTTTGCAAGTGTAGCTGAAGCTAATGCTGCTAATTGTTCTACAGCACCGCTGTTAGCAATAATACTTGCCCCTTGACCTACAGGAGTATCTAATGGAATACCTGTTGCTTGTTCAAGAGCGGAAATGCTGACATTGTAATTATACAACGCATCTACGTAGTTATTACGAGATTCTGTCAATTTAGTTTCCGCATCTAGTACATCAAGGTTCGTACCTACGCCAGCACGATAACGAAGGGTTGCAATACGGAAGTTTTCTTGACCTTGATTTACTGCCGTTTGTGTACTTTGAATTGTTTGTTCTGCAGAACGCAAATTAAGGTATGCTTGTTGAACCGCAAGATTTACCTTATCAACAGCCGCTAGATTAGCTTCCTTAGCCTTTTCTAATGTATCTTGAGCAACCTTAATTTTATTTTGTGTTTGGCCCCCATCCCACAAACTCCAGGTAGCGGATGCGCCAATATGCCAAGATTTACTGCTTGTACCAAAGTAGCCATCTGGATCAGCATAGCCACGGCCAGCTTCAACACCTACAGTTGGTAAATAGCCAGCTTTCTCAGCTTTTAAAGCCTCTTCAGCTTGTTTTACAGCCATCGCAGATTGTACAAGAACAGAACGATGAAGCATAGCATACGCTTTAGCTTGCTCTAATGTAACTGCATATGGTTTGTATTGTAAATCATGTTCTGCTGTTGTAATAGATGTTTGTGCTGGGTATGCAATCACCAAATTCAAGTTCGCTTCCGCTAAATTCGCTGCATTTTGGGCTTTTACAAGATTAGTTTGAGAATCTGCCAAATTAGTATCAGCCGCTAATACATCAGAATTAGCTACAAGGCCTACATTATATTGAGCCTTAACATTATCTACATGACCTTGATAATCCTTAACCGCTTGGTTCGCTACGTCAACCTTGTTACGATACATAATCAATGTATAGTAACCATTGATAGCATCATATTTAGCTTGTTGCAATGCTTCTTCATAAGCAGCACCACTGCCTTCACGAGCAAAGCGGGACTTATCAATATTAGCATCTAGTGAAGGACTAAACACAGGGGCCTTAATAGTGAAGCTATGTTGACCTGTTTTACTAGTAACAGTTCTACCCGTCATAGCATTGGCACCGTGATTGCGAGTGCCTTGCCATGCATAGGATACATTAGGATTTTTTCCTGCTGCTGTAGCACTTACTGTGGCTTTTGCCGCTTCATAATCCCACAAGGATTGTTTTGCAGTGCGGTTATTAGCCAGTGCAAGAGAAACTGTGCTATCTTCATTTAGATTCAACGCTGCTTCATATTGCTGTGCATCTTGAGACGCTTTTTGAGCTAATTGTTGTTGCGTTAATTGAATCGCTTCTTTTTGAAGTTTTGTGAGTTTGTCACCATTATTGACAGATGTAGAAACAACGTCACTTGCGAATGCACCTGTTGTAGCCATCGATAATATTATGGCTAAAGAAAAGGCCTTCTTATTCATACGTATACCTCCACACGATATGTGTTTTAAAAGACTTGTTTAATACCAAAGTAGGTGCCTCCATTTGATGATCCAAATGGTCGTGTCATTTGCACAACACCGTACGTATTATTATGTAAGCGTATATCAGAACGTAGTCGATATTTAGGATGATTTAAATCATACATAGCTGCAGAAACGCCAAAAGACCCACGTGGATTATAGTCAATGCCAAATCCGAGCTTGCTTTCAAAAATACCACCGCGTACTAACCATTTATTGGCAATAAATTTACCGCCATTCAAATCAAAATCGGTATCATCACCAATATTAGAAAGTCCAAATTCCCCCATGCCTCTATCTGTGTAAACGCGAGCACGACCATTGATACGAACCTCTTCTTGATTTGTATTATAAAGTAAATCCACAGAAGGTTCTACTTTAATAGATGACTTTTTTTCAGAACCATTAGCCTCCGAGGAACCATTAGAGGTTTCAGATGCATATGGTTTGCCACCTAACAATTTATTGACACGAGCAGAAATTTGCTCTGTATTATGCAATGTTGCTTTAATATTTTCTTGTGCTTTTGGATCCGTTACGGTTCCTTCCATGGAACGCGCCATATGATCAACACGATCCGTAGTTTGTTTAATATTCGTCAAGATAGCACGCATGTCATTACCAGCATTACCATCGGCATTAAATTGTTGAGCCGCTTGATTTAGCTGAGCCGTCACATCTGCCATATTTTGTGTAACCGCTACCGCATTGTCAGCCATGACAGCTGTGGATTGCAACGAATGTTTTAATGCATCTTGTGTTTTAGGGTCGCCAATAATATTATTAATGGATTGCAACATTTGTTCTGTACCAGCCATTAATTTTTGAGCACTTTGCATGGCTTTATCCATCGCATCGGCCCCTTCACCTTTAACAGAATCACCATCATGTAAATATACGGTTGATTTGCCAGGTGAAATTTGAATAAATTTATCGCCTAAGAATCCATCTGATCCTAAGGTAAATGTTGAATCGCTTGGTATTTGTGTTTTATCATCGATTTTCATCTTCACCACAACCCCAGATGGTGTAATTTCAATATCAGAAACCGTACCAATTGCGACACCAGAAAATTTAACCTGATTACCATTTTTCAACCCATTAACTTGAGCAAAATCACCAGTAATCGTCATCTGAGGTTTTGCAAATACGTCTATACGCCCCACAAATATGATGCCCAGCACGAACAACACAACACCTACAATTGTGAAAGCCCCTACTTTAGCTTCCGTCGTCCACTTCATTATCTGTCTCTCCTTGTTCCGATATCGATAGCCTCCGCCTCACCATGAATAAATTGTTGTACTTTAGGATTAGGTGAGTTTTTAAAATCCTTTGTTTTAGATACTTCTATAAATTTTCCCTTATCAAGTAATGCAATCCGATCAGCCACATAAAAAGCAGATTGCATATCATGAGTTACTACGATAGATGTACAACCCAACCGTTCTTGCATTCCTCGGATGAGCATACTAATTGTCCCCGATGTAATAGGATCTAGACCAGACGAAGGTTCATCGTACAAGATGAGCGTCGGATCAAGCGCAATAGCCCGAGCAAGACTCACCCTTTTTTTCATCCCCCCAGATAATTCATTCGGCATGTAAGATTCATAACCACTCAAACCAACCCAGCCAAGTCGTTCAGCAACAATATGCTTAATCTCATCATCACTCATATTAGTATGTTCTCTTAGACCGAAGGCGACATTTTCCCCCACTGACATAGAGTCAAATAATGCGGAGTATTGAAATACCATGCCCATCTTTTGTCGTACCTTATTAAATTCTTCTTCAGATAATGTAGTAATATCTACACCATCTACAATAATTTGGCCCGATGTGGGACGTTGTAAACCTATAATTAAGCGCAATAGAGTACTTTTACCACTACCACTACCACCCAAAATGACAAGCGTTTCTCCATCTGCAATGGTTAGATTAACAGAATCTAATATTACACGCGTGTCATAGGCTACAACTACATCACGTAATTCAATCATAAAGCCCTCGTTCGAGATAATCGATTAAAAGAGTAGAGTCGATAAAAAATAATTCAATACAAATACTAAGATAATACTTGTTACTACAGAACTAGTAGTGGAGAAACCAACAGCTTCGGCCCCCATCTTTGTATGCATCCCCTTATAGCACCCTACAAGAGCGATGACAGCACCAAAAACACTAGATTTAATTAACCCCAATGTAAAATCAGAAATAGTTGAAAACATTTGTATCGAATCTAAATAGGTAGCTGGTGCTAGCCCCTTTATAGCGGTAGCTACAAAATAACCACCTACTATACCAATAACAACGCCATAAAATGCAAGGATTGGTACCATAATCATACAAGCTACAACACGAGGTACAACGAGATACCCAATCGGATTTACAGCCATAACGCGTAATGCATCGATTTGTTCTGTTACCTTCATCGTACCAATTTCAGCAGTAATAGCAGCACCTACACGACCAGCCAATACAACTCCAACTAGTATTGGTCCTAACTCACGCCCCATAGCAACCGCCATGAGTCCGCCTACTGTGCCTTGTGCACCATAGGTAACCAATACATCTGTTATTTGCAGTGTCATTACACCACCCGCAAATAATAGTGTCAAGCTAATAATTGGTAGTGAATCTACACCAAGATGAGCCATCTGTTGTAAAACATGCCATGCATTGAGCATCTTTAATTGTTTTATGGTCTGCCATACGAGTAGCATAGCAGTACCCACATTTGATAGACCGGCCATTACACTGCGACCTATCATCTCAAGCCAATTCACAACAGTCCCCCTTGCTAATTATTCGACCTACACAATACATCTTATTATATTTTATCATTAGAAGGTTTATCATTCGTCGGCTTATCGTTAGATGGTTTATCTTTAGATGGTTTATCCTCTGCAGGTTTATTAGTTGAAGGATTATCTTTAGATGGCTTAGTAGCCGATGCATCCTTTTTACCAGAATTAGACTTAGACGCCTTTTTATTGCTTTGATCTTCTAATTCTAATTTATGTTCCATCTTAACTTGTTCTTTTGCCCGTTTAGCTAATGCTTTATCACGGTCTTTAGTACTCATAACCTGAATGGTAAATTGACCGTCCCCTTGAACGATATACTCTGTATCGACAGCAGTTTTTTCATTTTTCTTTTCATCATCTTTGCCATCGCTAATGTCTTCGCTACCTTTTTTCTTTTTAAGGTCTCCAGGGCTTGGTTTATCTTCTACCCCTTGCAATTTTGCTTTTTTCACAGAGCTCGTCGAAGCCTCTTCATTTACGAGGCTAACACCATCTTCTAAGATTTCTACAACAATTTGATTGTTCGTATCTGTCTTTTGTAATTCATCAAATAAGTCATTAAAGTCTTTATATACCTTTAGTCGACGCAATACTTCATCGGTCAAATTGTATTTTTGTTTTTCCAATACATATGGCAATGGAATCTCACCGCCGCCACGAACCTCTAGAGTATATTTACCCAATGGTTGATCCTTTGGTACCGTGAAGAAAACCTCTTTGTTGATTTTTTCCCCGCGATATGGTTCCAATGTAACATCTACTACAATTGTATCCCCTGGTGATACTACTGTCGATGATGCAGATGCATCTACGAGTTTCGCCGTTCTTTTATCCTGCGTTACCTCTGTTTCCACATTGATATCGGTAATCTCGTAATTAATAAATCGATTGTTCATCAATACATCGATAACATTATAAAATTCATCAACTGTTTTCTCACTAATAGATTCAGAACTGTAGAACATATTAGTTCGTGTTAATGGTTTTTGTTCACCATTTCTCGGCGTAATGATATATGTGATTTTTGCTGTACCTGCACCGCTGCGATCCAATGTTTTATTCAACATATTATATAGTGCTGTAGCCGCCAATGTAGGAGTCATATCCTTATCGTCAATAACCTTTACATTGGAATGTTTATCACGACCCATGTCGATATCTTTCAGATGAAAGCGTACGGGAATACCACTGGAGATTGTGCCCGATACACCGGCAATACCAGCACCGCGATCCTCAGTAACGGTACCAATTTCACGGCCCATAGATCCCAATTTAAATGCGGATTCATAACTTTTAACAACCGTAAAAATATTTGCATTATGCATGAAGTAGTTGGCAGAACCATGTTTTAAAAACGGATGTCCAAACGCCACCATTTGTTGACCATCAACATAGGTAACAGTACCAATAGCACCGAGTTTTAAGTCACCATCAACCAATAATGCTGCAACAGAGCCGCCAGCCTGTAAAGGTTTAGCAATATCGTCGCTACTAGAGCTAGCAGTGTCGTATGTTTCATAATTGTATTGTGGTAATTTTGATTTAAAATACTCCATAGACGCACTATCAAACCCATAAGCCATCAACGGAGTTTTCATAGGAATTAATTGTTTGTCTGACCAGTTATTAGTCAAATTCTTTTCATAAGGTATGTTCCACAATTTCACCATATCTTCAATAGGTGTAATCATACCGATTGTACCATCAGCAAAGCCCCAACCATATGCTACGGCACCAACGAGTTTCCCATTTATATATACAGGACTACCACTCATACCATGAGCAATCCCTCCAGTCTGTTCCATAACAGGACCGGAAAATTTTGCAAGAATCAAATGGCCGGATGGGCCTTTATCCTTCATAACGCCCAAAACCTTAACATTAAAATTCGATATGGTATCCCCTACTATTACTGTTTTTGCTATACCTTCCATACCAGTCTGTACATCTTGGACAGGCATAAAATCAACTGCCTGCGCCGATGATAGAGCACTACAGAAGAAAAGCGCCAGTATCGTTTTTCTATACCGACGCCAAGAATGAGAAAACTTCATTCCTATCTCCTTTATTTGCTTTCTACAGTGACAACGACTTGATCACGAGAAATATCAGAACCTACCGTAACATTAACTGCAGTCACAGTGCCATCCACCGTGGATTTAGCCGCTGCCATAGGACCTGCCAATGTTTCTACAGTCACCAATGTTTGTCCTTCCGTTACAGAAGTACCAACAGAAACGGTAGAAGCCACTTTACCTGTTAATACGCTTTGGTATGATACAGGGGCCGCCATTACAGAAGTTATACCTAATGCAGTTAAAGCTACTAAAGCTAATAAGGTCTTTTTCATAACGATCCCTCCTTTTACAATAGAATACATAAAGATATTATACTAAATCTCTAGCTTTTTTTCAAACAAAATTGTATGCAATTTATCATTTAATCATAAGTATCTTTTCATAAGCACTAGGCGCTTCATTACCTTTGTGAACATAATGTCCATCAACCTCTATATCTACGCTTCCCTGATTCGATAATTCAAAACCATTAACTGCACCTAAGGACGTTAGTAAATCAGCGCCTTCTTCTAATGTAGCCCCTACAGATGACGCATTCTGTTTGTCTATAGCAGCTACTACAAGCTTTTCGTCCTTTGTAGTACCTATAAAGCTACGACTTCGATTCGTCGATTCTTTAGGTCCTACATAGTTCCCATTATGCAAAACAAGGGTTCCCCCTTCAACTGCAGCACCGCCAGCAGTTTCTACCTTTGCAAGTTCTTGACGAGGTTGCAATACGACAGGCGTACCTACTTTTAGCGGCTTTAATGAAGCTATGGCTTCGCCATGAGCGGATAGTACAAACTGATTAGCCCCTAACACCGAATTACCTTTTCCTACCTTAAGAACCTTTCCATTGCTTACGGTCACTTCATAGCCATATTCATTCGTTTGTGTACTTTCACCATAACTAGACGTATATAATGTAAGTGCATTATTTCTACGAGGCCCATTAACAGCAGTAATCACCAACGTAGATTTAGGTGTTTTAGCCTGTAACAGAGGTTTCTTCTCTTCAATAAAATAGCCTCGACTCGGCGTATATCTGAGCACACCAACAGATTGAATGCGGTTTAAATCCACCTCACCGGATGTGCTAACCGAATATGGTTTATCAAAGCTCTTCCCTGGGACGGCTAACCCAACAGACGCTATATGCTGCTGAGCAATCAAACCTAACGGCTTTCCACTAGGTACACTAGCTACTACCATAGGCGCATCACTATTAACAGTCATCGCATAAGCTCGAATACTCCCTTCGTTAACCGTTGTTTTTATATTAGTAGTCTGAATCGATGCACCTACATTTTTAGTTGTCTTTTGACTATAATCGGAAAACAAATCAATAACCACGCGATTAGGATTAGATAATGTGAAAGCATGATAATTGACCGATTGATTAGCAGATAATCTCACCTGTAATCCATTGTCGGTAGGTTGAAAAGACATTCCTTTTAACACCCCTACCTTATGAGGTGTCCGATCTGCAGCGTTTGAAATTTTATTAGTCGTGTTGGCCATGTTTAATGTAACCGTATTTTGGCTTGCATTATATGACTTAGTCCATGATAAGGGCAATTCAGTCATATCAAAAACAATGCGACTTGCACCATCGTAATCAGAAACTCGAACGGCTGTCAAATCCCCTGCATGAGCAATACCAGAACTAGTTATTAAAATAGATGCCACCATAGCGGCCGTTTTAAGGCGTATCATAAGAGAACTCCTTTAAAATATGTTGTAATTATAATTCTTATACTATTTTATATCTAACTATAATAGGCTGTATTTCAGTATTGATTTTATACAATCTATTTACTTGTAGTATACACTATTTTCACTTAGAATACAAAAAAGCTGAGGTCATCACACCTCAGCTTTCAGCTCTATTGTAAATCTTCTAATGTATCACGTAATGATGACATTTCATCTAATGTTTTGGCCACGCCTTTAATAACAGCATATCGTGGTAAATCGACTAGATAAGCCGCTATGCCGACAGAGCGTGAAATAACGCGATCTAAACCACTAATTAAGGCCCCTCCACCAGTCAAAATGATACCGTGGTCTCCTATAGCAGCCACTAATTCAGGCGGCGTTTTTTCTAGAATAGACTTAATTGCCTCAAGAATACTCATAACTTGCGATTCTAGTGCTCGTTGAATTTCCAAAGAATGGAGCGTCACCATTTTAGGCAGGCCCGTAATGACATCACGCCCTCTGATTTCAATCTCGCGCTCTTCTGAACGACGATCTACAGTTCCTACGGATATTTTTATTTCCTCAGCCGTCAATGGACCTATAACTAGTTTTTTCTTGCGGCGCACATATTGAATGATGGCTTCATTAAAGGAGTCCCCTCCAATACGCAACGATTCACTCACCACGACCCCCGTATCACACAGTACGGCGATATCAGTAGTACCACCACCAATATCTACAACCATAGCACCGACCTTTTCAGCTTCATTTAAATTTGTCCCCATCGCCGCAGCAAGAGGCTCTTCAATAAGCACGGTTTTCTTGGCGCCAGTGCGCAACAAGGCTTCTAAAATAGCACGTTTTTCTACAGGTGTAATGCCAGAAGGCACGCAGACAACAATTCGTGTTTTCATAAGACGAGATGCAGGCACAACAGAACGAATAAAGTATTTAAGCATAAATTCCGTCATGTCATAATCAGCGATAACACCTGCTTGAACAGGACGTATAACCTCAATGCCAGTCGGTGTTCGACCGATCATACGTCGTGCGCTTTCACCTACAGCTAATACATCTCCAGTTCTCGTATCTTTAGCCACACAAGCTGGCTCATCAAGTACAAGGCCTTTGCCCTTCACATAGATCAAAACATTAGCTGTGCCTAAATCAATCCCCAAATCAAATGTTAGGGAACGTCCAAATTTAGATACCGTATTCCCTACATTTTGAGGCGACACGATACGTTTTAACGTCATCGTTGGTGTTGTTTTAGCAATGGGCTTTGTCTGTTTTTGACGACGCTCTTTACGACGCAGCTCTGTAACCTTAACCATGGCCGCACGAGAAGTACGCTCTACAACAGACTCTTTTTTTGTATTTGTATCATTCTCTTGACTGCGACGCAAAGCCGGCACTTGTTTACGCCGGCTTCGTTTCTTCGTATTCTGTTTTGGCCTTTTGTTCTTATTCGTCAACCCGAACAATATCGGCACCTAACCTTTTCAATTTACCCACTAAATCATCATAGCCACGATCAATATGATGTAGACGACCTACCTCTGTTGTACCTTCTGCGGCTAAGCCTGCACAAACTAAAGCAGCACCAGCTCGCAAGTCGGTTGCATTAACAACAGCACCATGTAAGGTTGGCATCCCCTCAACGATAGCTTGTCGATTATCAATATCTATATGAGCTCCCATCTTACGCAATTCCGCAACATGCATAAAACGGTTTTCAAATACAGTTTCTGTCACTGTACTAGTGCCTTCTGCAATAGTAGTGAATGCCATGAATTGAGCTTGCATATCTGTAGGGAATCCAGGGTATGGCAATGTTTTAATATCTACAGCCTTCAGATCTTTACCTGTACTAATCACGCGAATACCATCAATATCTTCTTCTACTGTAACGCCTGCTTCTTTCAATTTAGCGACTACAGGTTTCAAATGTTCAGGTAAGGCATTTTCTACGAATACATCACCGCCAGCCATAGCAGCGGCAATTAAATATGTGCCAGCTTCAATACGATCAGGAATAACAGTATGAATAGCACCATGCAAGGATTCTACACCTTCGATGCGAATCACATTCGTACCTGCACCACGAATATTGGCCCCCATTGCATTTAAAAAGGTTGCCAAATCAACGATTTCAGGTTCTTCTGCAGCATTTTCAATAACCGTTTTCCCCTTTGCCATAGAGGCAGCCATAATAACGTTTTCCGTAGCTCCTACACTTGGAAAATCCAAGTAAATTTGAGTGCCTTGCAATCCTTCTGGTGCATGTGCATATACATAATCTTCTGTAATTTCAATTTTAGCACCCAATGCTTCAAAAGCCTTCAAATGTAGATCGATAGGACGTGCACCAATAGCACAGCCACCAGGCATGGAAATTTTTGCTTCACCTTTACGTGCCAATAAAGGCCCCATTACGAGGAAGGATGCTCTCATTTTGCGCACCAATTCATAAGGGGCTTCCGTAGCTGTTAACATAGATGCATCGAAAATAATTTCATCGTCAGCTTCGTTTCGCGTAATCTTAACGCCCAAGGACTCAATGACTTGGGAAATTGTACCAACATCCTCTAAATTTGGAATTTCCAACAATTTACTCGGCGTTGATGCTAATAACGTAGCTGCAATAATAGGTAACACCGCATTTTTCGCACTACTAACGCGTACGCGACCATTCAGCTGATTACCGCCTTTAATAACGAGCTTTTCCAAAAGAATTCCTCCTACATTTCTTATATCAAATGGCTATGCTCTCTTATAACCATATTCGTCACACTGTTATATACTAACGTTAATTATACTATTTTTTAGGCTTTTTCATCAAGTAAAAACCCCTAAGATTATCAATCTAATCTTAGGGGCCCACTATTTTTTATGGTGAAAGCAAAAGAACTAACGTGCTTTCAATGTAGTCAATTTTTCATCTCTATGAATGGTATCAAGGAAGCGTACGGTGCCTGTTTTAGAGCGCATCACAATGGTATGTGTACGAGCACCACCTGGGAAGTATTGAATAGGATTCAATAGGTTACCACGTGTAATCGCTGTAGCAGCAAAGATTACATCGTCAGTGCGAACCAAATCATCTAGAGTCAATACTTGGTTAACATCCTTGATGCCCATTTCATGACAACGACGAACTTCTTCATCATTTCCTGGTTTTAAACGAGCTTGCATATCACCACCTGCACATTTAAGTGCTGCTGCTGCTAATACGCCTTCTGGTGCACCGCCAGTACCGACAACCATATGTACGCCAGAACCTTCGATACAACATTCCATAGCAGGGTTAACATCACCATCAGAAATAAGCATAATACGAGCTCCTAGATCACGAGCTTCCTTCATTAATCCATAATGACGTTCACGGTCTAGCATTACCAAGTTGATTTCATCAACCTTACGACCCATCTTTGCAGCTACGTTTTGAATATTTTCGGTCAAAGATTTTGTAATATCAATAGCGCCTGCACCACGAGGACCTACACAAATCTTTTCCATGTACATATCAGGTGCATGTAACAAGCCACCCTTTTCAGCAATCGCCATAACAGCAATAGCACCATTTTGGCCTTTGGCAATCAAATTCGTGCCTTCGATTGGATCTACTGCAATATCTACTTCTGGACCGCCTGCACCAACATGTTCACCAATATATAACATAGGAGCTTCGTCGATTTCACCTTCACCAATAACAACGGTACCGGAAATACGGACAGAGTCAAACGCTTGACGCATTGCATCAACAGCTAAGCCATCGGCTTCGTCTTTTTGACCACGACCTAACAAACGACCACTACGAAGTGCAGCTGCTTCGACTACACGAGCAAATTCTAAAGATAAAGTACGATCCATTTTAGGGCCTCCTTAAAAAGATGTTTATATTACTTATTGATTAGCTTGTTTCCAATCAGCCATGAATTTTTCTAAACCTGCATCGGTCAATGGATGTTTCATAGCTTGTAACAACACTTTATATGGCACTGTTGCAATATGGGCACCAGCTTTCGCACATTGTAAAATATGCAATGGTGTACGTACGCTAGCAGCGATAATTTCAGTATTAATACCGTGAATAGCAAAGATATCCGCAATGTCTTGAATTAATGTCAATCCATCCATGCTAATATCGTCAATGCGTCCTACAAAAGGGCTCACAAATGTAGCACCAGCGCGAGCCGCTAATAATGCTTGATTAGCAGAGAAAATCAATGTTACATTTGTCTTAATGCCTTCTTTTGAAAGCACTGCAACGGCTTTTAAGCCTTCTGGAGTCATCGGGATTTTAACAACCACATTAGAGCCTAGTTTTACAAGCTCATGCGCTTCTTCAATCATACTCGGTGCATCACTAGCAATAACCTCTGCACTCACAGGGCCCTCTACAAGATCTGCGATTTCTTTAATGACTTGTTTTAAGTCGCGTTTAGCCTTCACAATTAGGGATGGGTTTGTCGTTACCCCGTCGATAAAGCCATAAGAGTAAGCATCTTTAATTTCACTAAATTCGGCTGTATCTATAAAGAATTTCATGGGACCTCCTTATTTGGCAGGCGTAATTTTTTCTACGCCGCCCATGTATGGAACCAACACCTTAGGAATCACAACGGAACCATCTGGTTGTTGATTATTTTCCAAAATTGCCGCTACGGTACGACCTACTGCAAGGCCAGAACCATTCAATGTATGAACGAATTCAGGTTTGCCTTTAGGGCCACGACGGAATTTAATGTTTGCACGACGTGCTTGAAAATCGGTCATATTGGAGCAAGAAGAAATCTCTCTATATTTATTTTGTGCAGGCATCCATACTTCTACGTCATATGTTTTAGCAGAACCAAAACCGATATCACCAGTACACAATGTGATAACACGGAATGGTAATTCTAATAGGCGTAATACTTCTTCTGCATTATCTGTTAATTTTTCTAATTCATTCCAAGAATCTTCTGGTTTTGAAAGTTTAACCATTTCTACCTTGTTAAATTGATGTTGACGAATCAAGCCACGTGTATCACGACCAGCTGAACCTGCTTCAGCACGGAAACATGCAGTAAATGCAGTGTAATATTTAGGCAATTCATCTTCGCTCAAGATTTCACCACTGTGATAGTTTGTCAATGTAACCTCTGCAGTAGGAATTAAGAAGTATTCTGTATCTTCTACATGGTACATATCTTCTGCAAATTTAGGTAATTGACCTGTACCAGTCAAGGTTTCACGGGTTACCATATACGGTGTCATCATTTCTGTATAGCCTTGTTTATCAACATGAAGATCAACCATGAAGTTAATAAGGGCACGTTCTAAACGAGCACCTAAGCCTTTATATACGGTAAAACGAGCACCGGACATTTTTACAGCACGGTTAAAATCAAGAATATCTAATTCTTCGCCGATATCCCAATGCGCTTTTGGTTCAAAATCAAATTGACGTGGTTCGCCCCATTTACGTTGTTCCACATTTTCGTCTTCATCAGCACCAACAGGAACAGATGCATCACACATATTTGGCAACATCAATGCAGCATTGCGCAAAGATTCTTCTACTTCGCGAATGCGATCATCTAATCCAGAAATTTCATCGCCAACGCGTTTCATTTCTGCAATTTTATCATCTACATTTTCTTTATTGCGTTTTAATTGGCTGATTTCTTCTGTTACAGAATTACGTAATGCCTTTAATTCTTCAACCTTTTGAATCAATTGTTTTCGTTCATCATACGCAACAACAAAGGTGTCAAGATCACCCTTTGTATGACGATTATCCAAATTTTGTTTTACTAGTTCGAGATTTTCTCGAACAAATTTCAAATCTAACATAGTATCAGCCTCTTCTATTATGTCGTACAATTTAGTATTTTAATACATTTAAGTATACCATAAAATATAGTATTATTCATCATCTTCTTCGTCGAGAAGATAATCCTTAGCCATCCATTTACGAGTAGCAGTAAAGGAAATGGTAACCCACTTTTCCGTCGGGTTACCTCCGATTTCTTCATCGATTTCATTTCGAATACGATCAAGTTCAGCTATCGTTTGATAAGGAAACTTCTTAGGCACAAGAATATCAATCTCTATGATGCGCGAGTTACCATAAGCCTGTACACTCGTCACATAATCCTTAAATGAATATTTTTCCATAAAACGATCCATGATTTCTTGTACCTCATCATGCAAGGATGAAGGCGCCCACCCCAAGATTTGTTTTGTAGAAGGTACAAGAATCTTAATAACCGACGGAATCATTTGCAATGATAATACAATTAAAACAATAGGGTCAATATAAACCGCCAAATAATTATACGATGTATTCTCTAACAGGATAGCGGCTATAAAGCTGATGAGGATGGCTGCCTCGAGCCACGCGTCAACAGACCAACTTACATTATCAAACTTGATTAGATTCGATTGTAAGCTTTTATTAATGCGATGTACATAAAAATAATAGGCTGTATCGGCTATAGTAAAGAAAATAGCATAGTAAATAGCTATACCAAAATCAACATGGCGACCACCATTTAGTAAATCCCCTATACCACTAATCAATGCGTATAATACGATTAATAGGATAAAGAATCCTTCCACAACGAGCACGAGAGGCTCAAATTGCCAATATCCAAACTGGAACCGTTTACTTGTTTCGCGTGCTACCAATTTGGCCGTCATTAGCATCATAATCTTAATGATTACATCGATGAATGAAAATATACCATCTAATAATACGGCACTAGAACCAGTAATTACACCCATAATAGTACCACTAACGGCCACCAACGACATTAATGCAACGGATTGCTTTAGTAATCGTTGTTCTATGGAACGCCTTGCAGCTAATATATCCATAATTACCCCCTTAAATACCTATATTCTCTTATTATACTCCAATATAGAATATTTTTAAAATTTCAGAGAAAAAGCCCTCTACTATTAGAATTCTATACTTCTAATAGCAGAGGGCTACTCAAAGGAGATAGTATCGCAAGAGTTGTTATAACAAAAGCTTAATTATACTATTTACCAATATTATGTTCTAAATCAAAACGATCGGATACGAAACCGTATAATGTCCAACCTGCAAAGGTTACAATAGAACCGTATGTCATAGCTTCAAAACCGGATGCATACAATGCATATAAGCTATATAAGGAACCGATAAAGGCAATAAATGTCGTACCTTTAAGTTCACTACCAGCACGTTTTGCAGCTTTCATCAATACGATAACGGCACCCATGGATAATAGATAAGGAATAATATTCGTTACAACGGCCAAATTAACCAATGTTTCGAATTGTTCACTTAAGGAAGGACTAATTGTCATCAAACTCAAAAGAGATTGCAAGATAGTAATTGTTACCATACCAACTACTGGAGCATCTTTAGATGTAATTTTGCTGAACAATTTAGGGAAGTAACCTTCATCAGCGGCACCTTTAAATACGTTCGCAATCGTGAACTGCCAACCAAGCAAGGAGCCGAAGCAAGACATAACCATAAGGCCCATAACGATTTTACCAACTGTACCATTGAACATGGATGCGAATGCTAAACCAAATGGTGCATTACTGTTAACAAGTTCGCTCGCTGGTACGATACCAAACATCATATTAGTGGAAATAATGTAAATTGCAGCAGCGCCTAATGTACCACCAAGAACGGCTTTTGGTACATTCTTTTCTGGATTATCTACAGCATCAGCGTTAGCACATGCGGATTCTAGGCCAAGGAAAGCCCACAACGTCATAGCGATGGAGTTTGTAGCAGCTTCGCCAAATGGCATATTGTTGACATTCCAGTTTGCTACATACATATCTGCGGAGAAATATGCCCAACCTACAGTACTAATTACAAGTACTGGTGCAATAACGCCCCATACGGTAAAGCTAGATACACGACCTGTAATACTAGCACCACCAAAATTCAATACTGTTGCAAGCCATAATGTAAAAATTGTATAAATACCAGTCATTAACGGTGTTAATGTTGCATCAGCAAAGGTTGCTGCATACCCTACAGCGGAAATAGCAATCGCAATATTAGCAATCAAAAGAGATACACCATAGGTGTAGTTTGCCATAAAGTTCCCCGCTTTACCGAAGGAATATTCAGCATAGCCACCCATGCCGCCACCCTTGCGTCCATACATACCACATTTAGCAAATGCGTATGCCAAACACATGGAGCCTACGGCTGTAATCAACCAAGATACGATTGAAAGAGCACCTACCTGTGCCAACTTTGTTGGCAACATGATAATACCGGAGCCCATCATATTTACAGCTGTTAAAATTGTCAGCTGCAATACGGACATCTTATTTTTGCCTGTACTCATAGTTTTACCACCTTTTTATTGATTGTGGCGCCGTCAGAGAAACTCTGACGGCACACAATAGTGTTATTTTTCAAATTCTTTTTTCAATACATAGCCATATGCTTTTTTAGTTCCATCTGGTTGTGGTGTAATGTATACGCCTTGAATTTCAGGAGCAAAGCCAGGTAACTTGTTGATGCCTTCTTGTAGTGCTAAGAAGTAATCACAAGCAGTCTTGGACCAACGTTCACCAGGTTGTACACACAATACTCCAGGAGGATAAGGAAGAGCGCCTTCAAGAGCAATGCGGCCTTCAGCTTCATCTAATGGTACAAGTTCGCCTTTACCACGTTGGAATTCAAAGTTTGCATCTTGAGGATTCAATACATATTCTGGGAAGTAGTCATGTAAGAACAAGCGTTCTTGTAATGTACTAACTTGTCTATCCTTGTAGAAATCATGCATTTCTTGGCATAATTGACGGATATGATAACCTTTATACTTATCGATATTAGCATAGTAAATCGATGGTAAAACATCTTGCATAGGTGCATCAGCTTCAATTAATTCTTCAAAGCGAATCAATTGTGCAACTAAATCATCCATCTTAGTTTTGGATTCTGCTGGTGTCATCAAGAATAAAATTGTGTTCAAGTCACATTTTTCAGGAATGATACCATTTTCACGCAAGTAGTTTGCAAGAATATTGGCAGGAATACCGAAATCTTCGTATTCACCAGTTTCTACATTGATACCAGGTGTAATCAATTGGAACTTGCAAGGATCGATAAAGTATTGGCCTTTACCGTAGCCTTTGAAGGAATGCCATTTAGCATTAGGTTCGAATGCGAAGTATTCCACATCTTGAGCCATTGCTTTTGTATCCCCATCTTCCCATTTTTTACCATGTACAACAGGAGGTACTAATGGACGAAGGTATTTACAATGTTTCAATACAGATTTACGAGCATCAATAACTGTTTCTACACAGTCAATCCATAACTTCTTACCAGCTTCGCCTTCATGCATCTTCGCATTCACGTCAAGTGCTGCGAATAATGGATAGAATGGAGATGTGGAAGCGTGCATCATAAATGCATTGTTAAGACGTTTATGGTTTACATAACGATCTTGACCTTTAACGTGTTTATCTTTTTTGTGGATTTGAGATGTTTGAGAGAAACCAGCTTGTTGTTTATGAACGGATTGAGTTACTAATACACCTGGGTCATTAGGACCTAATTCCAAAAGTAATGGACTGCAATCTTTCATCATAGGGATAAATTGTTCATAACCAACCCATGCGGAGTCAAAGAAGATGTAATCGCAAAGGTGACCAATTTTATCAACAACTTGACGAGCATTGTAAATAGTACCATCGTATGTACCTAATTGGATAACAGCCAAGCGGATAGGACGTTCAGCTTTTGCTTTTTCTGGGTCTTTTTCAGCAATCAAATCACGAATGTATTTTTCGTCAAAGCAGTGTTCCAAAATACCGCCGATAGAACCGAATGGGTTACGAGCTGTTTCAAGGTATACAGGTGTTGCACCAGCCATAACAAGAGCACCATGGCAAATAGATTTATGGTTATTACGGTCATATAAAACGATATCGCCAGGTGTTAATAGAGCATTCAATACAACCTTATTGGATGAAGATGTACCATTTAATACGAAATACGTTTTATCTGCATTATATACTTGCGCTGCATGTTGTTGAGCTGCGCAGGCTGGGCCTTCATGGATTAATAAGTCGCCTAATGCAACGTCCGCATTACAAAGGTCAGAACGGAACACGTTTTCGCCGTAGAAATCGTAGAATGCACGACCTGCTGGATGTTTACAGTAGAATTGACCACCTTGATGACCTGGGCAATCAAATTGAGAATTGCCTTCCTCTACATAATCTGCTAATGCTTTAAAGAATGGAGGCAATGTAGATTCTTCATATTTATCTGCAGCAGCCTCTATTTGACGTTTATACAAGTCAAAGTTTGTACTAGAACCATCAATTACACGTTCCACTTTCCCCATGAATTGATCAATATCAACAGAATTATCAAAAACAACTAAGAAAATAGGGATACCAAAAGATTTTACAGTTTCATTATCTAAAATAGCTGTATCATTTTCACTAATAACGATAGCTGCTATGTCAGTAAAATCAGTTTGACTTAAATCTACACTTGTACGACCTTCTAAAGGGCCAAAGTAATATTGTGCCTTATGAGAAAATGCGACCTTCATATGTTTCATAATATGATCCTCCTACAATGACAAATGTAATTTAAATAAATGTGAATCATATACATAAATATAAGATGTATACCCCTTTAGTAATTGATAGCTATCTCATTTAGTTAGGCGTATTCTTTATCTATATGTATATTCTAACATTTATACAATTTAATTAATAGCTTGTAATTATACGCATTATACATATAGTTCTATTTGTTATGAGTTTTGCTCAAAATGAATATTACATTAAAATATAGAATATAGTTGTATAAACTTTTTCATATGTTGATAACTATTATTAATATG
>CAKPXN010000002.1 GCA_934202095.1 uncultured Veillonella sp. | reverse complement strand
TCTTCTTTTGCTTCTAAACGGATAAGAACGCGGTCAGCTAATGGTTTTAACATATGATGTCACTCCTTATTTACTATATATTATTCATAATTTATTAGCACTCTAAGTTACTGAGTGCTAATCACATGTATTATTATAACCGATGTCAAAATAATTGCAAGTACTAATTTTGATTTTTTGACTTTTTAGTTTTTACAAGTACTAATTCATATAAAATAACCTTCTATATAAGTCTATAGAAGGCTATTTGTATTTTTTCTCTATTGTATTAATTAGATGATGTTTGCTTAATAACTAATTCACATATATTAGCAATGGATTCACGCTTTTTCATACTTAATTGCCGAATTCGATTATATGCTTCGTCCTCCGTAATTTTATATAAATCCATAAGAATACCTGTAGCTTTTTGTATTAATTTTCGTTCTTCTAGCGTTTTCTCTAAATCGGCCATTTGCTGACGTGATTCTAATTCATCTAAAAATCGACCACATGCCATTTCTAGTGTTGGAATTAACTGCTCTTCTCTGACAGGTTTTATTAAATATCCATATACACCAGATTCACGTGCTTTTGTCACTAAATCCTGTTGGCTATAACTTGTTAGAAGCACAACAGGTGCCAAATGGTTAAACCCAATTTGACGAGCCGCTTCTATGCCATCTAGTTCAGGCATTTTTACATCCATTAATACCGCATCAGGTTTTAACTCTTTACACATCGTAATAGCTTCAACTCCATTCGATGCTTCCCCCACTACCTCATGTTGTTCAGATTCTAAAATATCTCGCAAATCCATGCGAATTAGAGATTCATCATCAACGATTAAAATACGCATTTATTGCTCCTTACGAATATGAATTGTAACAATGACACCAACATCACCATTTTCAATCGTCATATGTCCTTGTAGCTCATGAGTCACCAAGTTATTAATAATCTGCATGCCTAAGCGCTTACTTTTAGCCATATCAAAATCAGGTGACAAACCTTTACCTGAATCGGTAAAGATTAGGGTAATTATATCATCTTTACTGGATACGGATAATAAAATCACTCCATCAGCTCCAGCCAATCCATGCACAATACTATTAGAAATAAGTTCATTGAATACAAGAGAAATATAACTGGCTTGGTGAGATGAAATAATACAATCGTCTCCATGATAGCGAAATTCTACATGTTGATTACGATCTACCATGCTCTGACGTAATAATCGGCACAATTCATCATATATAGACCGTATGGAAATATAGTCCTCATCATAATGGGATACTAAATCATGGACAAGAGCCATGCTTTCAATACGGGAAATACCTTCTTGTAGGGCCGATTTTACCTCTGGTAAATCTGAACGGCGTGCCTCCATTCGTAGTAAACCGGCTACTGTTTGTAAGTTATTTTTAACACGGTGATGTATCTCTTTAATAATGGAATTTTTAACAAGTAGTTCTTGTTGCTGTTTACTTTCACGGGTACAATCGTGAAGAATCAAAAAACAACGACACTCATTTCTCCCCATCGGAATGGGAATCATATGCTGTCTTAATACCATATTGTGATAGATTTCTTCGGATACAAAATCAGTTCTTTCATCTATAACACGATGAATCGCAGATATTTTTAAAGAACTACCAAAAATAGATGTGCCCACCAACCGCCGATCAACACCGACGATATCCGCTAAATGCAACGCCGTATCATTGCCGTATAAGATAGTGCCATTTTGGTCAAAAATGATGAGCCCATCCAAATATGATATAGGCTCGTATTCTTTAATTTGTTCATCTGTAGCCGTCAACATCAATCGTTGCATTGTATCGGCTACGATAAATCCTCGTTTACCTTCCATCCCATTGGCAGGCGCTATATAAGAAAAGGAAATCCCTCCTATAGTCTTACCGCCATTATCAACAATGGGAAATAGATATTCAAATCCATTTTGTGTGGATTGTTGAAAGCTTTCACCAGTGGTAATTAGTTTTTTCCACATATCAGAACTAGGTATGCGTGATGTAACTAATGAATCATTAGACTCATATATACACATCATGTCATCATTTGCAATCTCTGTAAACAAGACAATCTTGTGTTTACTCACCGATTGTCCAAAGCGAATCATATGACTAATATGAACTAGTAAGGCTGCTTGCAAACTAGATAGATTCGTTTCCTTAACAAGTTCATCATATATATGTACAGTCATACTAGTTACCTTCTACCCATGCAACGGTACCAATTGGCACACTAGGCTTAGCATTTAAATGTAAATCGCAGAACTTTCCGGCTTGTGCCATATAGTAAGCACGGCACCCGATCATAGCCGCATTATCAGTAGCTAAAATTTTGCCTGGTTTGTAATATGTAAATCCTTCTTCATTACACATATTCTCTAATGCTACTTGTAGTCCTTGATTGGCCGATACACCACCAGCGATGGTTATTTTAGTTTCCCCTAGTGTATGAGCTGCATCCTTAGTTTTTTCTACCAGAACATCTACGATGGCCTTTTGAAAGGACGCTGCCACATCAGCCTTATTTATGTCTTCACCCTTTTGGGATTTACTATTTAAGTAATTAAGGACGGCCGATTTTAATCCACTAAAGCTAAACTCAAAATTTCCAGATTCACTAAGAGCCTTTGGAAACTCAATCGCATCTGGATTACCTTCCTTAGCTAATGCATCAATATGAGGTCCCCCAGGATAAGGAAATCCCATGACACGGGCTATTTTATCAAAAGCTTCACCTGCCGCATCATCACGTGTTTGTCCTAAAATCTCAAATTCTTCATAACCTTTCACATGAACTAGCATAGTATGACCGCCGGATACAACAAGGCTTAAAAATGGTGGTTCTAATGTAGGATTAGCTAAGAAATTAGCAAAAATATGACCTTCCATATGATGAACAGGTACTAATGGAATCCCCGTAGCAAAGGATAAGCCTTTTGCAGCCGCTACACCAACTAATAGAGCTCCTACTAATCCAGGGCCATAGGTAACCCCTATATGATCGATAGCATCCAATGTGACATGAGCATCCGCTAGAGCCTTATCAATAACAGGGATAACTTGTTCTATATGATGACGGGATGCAATTTCTGGCACTACACCACCAAATTTTCGGTGAATTGGCACCTGACTCGATATGACATTAGAAAGTACTGTACGGCCATCCTTAAGTACAGCTGCCGATGTTTCATCACAGCTACTTTCTAATGCTAATGTATATACACTCATTTTCCTTCCTCTTTAATAAGAGACATGATATACGCATCTTCTTTAGGCTCTGAGTAATAATTTTTTCGCATACCTTTTACAGTAAACCCCAATTGGCGGTATAAAGATAATGCAGATAAATTAGATATACGAACTTCTAAAAAGATTTCATGCATGCCTCGTTTAAAACATTCCTCTATCAATGCACTCGTTAGTTTAGCACCAAAGCCTTGGCGTCTTGCAGATGGACGTATCGCAATATTTGTAATTTGCCCTTCATCATATACGAGCCACGCTCCTGCATAACCTACAACACCATTGGCATCTTCTACGACATAATAGAGTTTCTTATCTTCATTAACTAATTCTGTTTCTATGGAATCTATACTCCAAGGAACAGAAAAGCATTCCATTTCAATAGCAAAAATTTCCTTTGCATCCTCAATCGTTGCTCTACGGACTGTCATCTCTATTTTTCACCTGCCGCTTCGATTACAGTGACTGTAGGATTCTCCTTTAACATAGCAGGATTATCTTTATGTTTTTCTTCCCACAATACTTCTGCTTCGGACCGTCTAATATAGTACGGTACCATATCCATAGGATCAGCACTTTCGCCTCGTTCAATCATAGGACGGGCACTTAATAATAAAGAACTAGCCTTAGGTATACGATAGATTGGATCACCAATGATTAATAATGCATCATCTTCTACTAGTGGAGCAATCCGCTTAATACCATCGCCCACAAATATGACGCGTTTATGTTGATTTCGTAATCGTTCTACTAATGACGTGGCTTCCACCACAAATGGTTCTTCCTTCACCTGCAAATGCTCTCCATCATAAGTATATAGAGCCGCATAGACATGTTTCTTTTGCGCATCAATTACCGTGCAAATCATATCAGTAGTGTATGGAATATTACGAGCTAGTCCATCCATAGTCATAACGCCGTATAAAGGTATATGTAATGCATACGCCATCGCCTTTGCCGTTCCCATACCAATGCGCAAACCCGTAAAGGAACCAGGACCACTAGCAACAACGATTCCTTTTAAATCGGATTTTTCTACCCGTGTCATCTCTAGCAATGATTGAATATGAGGCACTAATTGCTCAGAATGAGTCAGACCGGCTTGGATTGTAATTTCTCCCAGTAGTTGACGTTCATCCATAACGGCAACACTAGAAACGACAGAACTCGTTTCAATTCCCAACCACATATGTACCTCCTAAAGTATTCAATGTTTCAGCGTCAAGTACATCGCTCTCTAATGTAATCCGTCTAGAGTGAGTATCAATCGAATCAATATGAATCCATAACGTTTCATCGGGCAATTCATCTTCAAACTTATCCGCCCACTCTACGATGGCAACTTGATCCTCTGTAAATTCATAAAATCCAATATTTTCTAATTCACTTACATCATCCATACGATATAAATCAAAATGGTATATTTCACCGGCCATTGTCATATAGGTGTTCATAAGAGAAAATGTAGGACTTGTAATATCCTCCGACACGCCAAGACCCTTTGCTATTCCCTGAGACATATGAGTCTTACCAGTCCCTAAATCACCAATTAATGCCATGCATAGTGGACTACCAGACTCTTTGACCCACTGGCCTAGGCGTTCACCAAAACATTGCGTATCCTCTACGGAATGCGTTTCTAATATAACTTTATTTTTACTCATGAAAATGATTATATCCTTTCGCTTCTAATAAGCGTATCTCTTTATTCTTAGTCACCGATTGTACCATCGGTTTCCCTTCTATGACCTCACCAATTAATGTGATAGGTCCCAACTGTTCTAATGCCTGTGAAAGCTCCTTAGGGGCCGTAAATACGAGCTGAAAATCTTCGCCGCCCAACAAGGCGTAATCAACAGGATTAGTATGTAATGCGTTTGCTAATTTATATGTTTCTTCATGCAATGGAATAAGTGATTCATCAATGACGATTGAAACATGTGAGGCCTTTGCAATTTCATTCAACTCACTACTAAGGCCATCGCTAATATCATTCATACTATGTATGCCAAGTTCGCGTAACGATTGGCCTAATTCAATTTGAGGTTCTGGTCGTTGATGACCAATGCGCGTCATAGGATAGCCATCAAGGTTATATGATAAGGATCCTAACCCTGTGGCAGCATAACCAATATAATTAGTAACGCCCACTACGTCCCCAGGTTTAGCGCCGCTTCTTAATATCGCTTTACCTTTAGGCACTTCGCCTATGATGGTAATGGTCCATACCATAGGTCCATCTGTACTGACAGTGTCACCACCAATAAGATTTACATGATATCGTTGGCATTGCTCCTTAATACCTCTATAAATTTCATCCAAAATTCGCGTATCTATATGACCAGGTGCAGCCACAGACAGTACAACTTGACGAGGTATACCTCCCATCGCAGCAATATCACTCAAATTAGCCGTCATCAAACGATATCCCACATCATAAGGCATCATGTAGTGAAAGCTAAAATGAACGCCTTCCACCATGGTATCCGTGCTTACGAGTTGGTCATACCCTTCCGTTGCCTTATAAATAGCACAATCATCGCCGATGCCTTGCACCACTGTTCTATCGTCATATATTGTATCCGATTCAATACTATGTATGAAATTAAATTCACCAAGAGTTTTAAGTTCCACAATATCACCCTTTTTATCTTATGCACTATATGTATTGTAACATATATAGGAATGCAAAAAAAATCGACCTCATCATACACATGAGGTCGATTTCCATATTATTTTTTAATTAATTGTTCCATCCGTTTAACAGGACTCTTCGTATCAAATGCACCTACAACGGGAACCTTCTTGCCATCACATACAAAGAGCACACCATTGATATTATCAAAGGATGTCAATGTATTTACGATAGCAGCCATTTGCAACTTAACAGTCAGGTCGCCACCTTTGCCATCAACAAAGGCCTTATTAACCTCTACAGAGGCAATGCCATCTTTAACAGTTACAGAATTCATTTCTATCGCCTTATCAAAAATAGGATACTTTTGTTGGCGATCAGCCTTTAACATGGCAAGCAATGCAGCCTTTGGTGTTACCTTATCTGCTGCAATATCCACGGATTGTTGTTTAACACCCGAACCATCTTCAGTAGGAACAAAGAATACCATTTTTACAGATTCACTAGAAGCCTTAGCTGTTTCAGCATCTTTATTGACCTTCACCTCTTGACTTACGTTTGTAGAACCTGTATTTTGCATTTGATTGGAATTACAGCCTGCTGTAAAAGCTAGGATGCCGATACAAGCAATCACTGTTATTTGATTTCGAATATTCATCCTTAGCCTCCAAAGTAACTAGCAATACCAGCCGCAATGCGATTTGCAAAATCTTGCTCTGTTTGTTCGCTCTTCAATGCGCGTTCTTCATTAGGATTAGAAATAAAGCCTAATTCTACAAGAATGGCAGGCATATTTGTATGTCTTAATACATATAAATTGCCTTCTTGAATACCTCTGTCACCATTAAAACCAGGCACATTAGCAATTTGATTTTGTACTTTTTGTGCTAAGCGAGCGTCATTACCAGTTTTAGAATAGTAGTATGTAGCAATGCCACCTACACTTGGGTTGTTGAAAGAGTTAATATGAACACTTACAAAAGCATCTGAATTATGGGAGTTTGCTATATTAACGCGAGCACCCAACTCATCAACACCACTCGCATTAGGACCATAAACATCGACATCTGTAGTACGAGTCATGAATACCTTAGCACCGCGAGCTTCTAAAGCTGATTTCAAATATTTAGCAATCGGTAATGTTGCACTTTTTTCTTGGAACCCTGTAGGTCCAATAGCACCTGGGTCGCTACCACCATGACCTGGATCAATAGTAATTACCTTACCAGATAAACCTCCTGATACAGAGTATTTACTGGACCCTTTACTACTTGCTGGCGCTGTAACTGGGGATGGTTTCTTACCATAATTAATAGGTTTTGGAGCCACGCCTTTTTTCTGTACATCTACAACGATTCGATACGGCTTTTGATTAACTGTATCCTTCTTCAAAGAGAAAACCTTCACATCATTAGTATCCAATGCGGATGGAGTTTTAATCATAACTGCCACATCTTTGCCTACTTGTGAAAGTTGAGCTACGCTAGCAATAGAAGAATCCATATAAATTGTATTCTTCGCCGTTTTTAGCTTCGTATTCTTCAAAGTAACCGTTGTCGTTTTTCCATCTTTACTGATGGATGCTGCCGCTTTCACAGGAGTCGATAAATCCATAACCATACGTACATATGGAACAGGTGCATCAGTTCTCGTTACCCAACGAGCATCCTGTAAATTAGCAGCCTTTGCTTGACTTAACATCAGTGGTACAGCCATGAGAAAAGCAAAGCAAATTAAAAATAGTTTACGCAATACATTCACTCCAATCTAACTGACATACTTTTTGTCCAAACCATAGAGATGAGCCGATGATACTTAGTCTTTCATCTCATCGTTCCAATCTATCCATAAACTAATGTTAGATTATAGATAGATTATTTCATACAAACATGAAGATATGTATACGGATTATACATATTTATCATCGCTCTGTAGAAATTTGCCATTCATTCCCATCCGTACTAATATGAATACGTCCCATCGTATCTGTACGATAAATGGCGATATTGTGTTCATTCAAATGACGTAATGTTACATCATGAGGATGACCATACTTATTATATAACCCACAAGAGATTAATGCACTCTCTGGTTTAACAGATTTTAGGAAATCTTCTGAACTACTTGTACGCGAACCGTGATGACCAACCTTTAAAACACGAGCAAAGAGCTTACTATTTTGCTCTTTTATAAGCCGTTGTTCTTCTTGTAATTCTGCATCACCTGTAAAGAGCATAGAAAATTTACCAAATATAAATTTACCAACAATAGAATTATTATTTAAATCCGGTTGCCCTTTTTTGTCTACTAATGTATCATCCCAAGGCGCATATACTACAAATACTGCACCATGACCAAAATCAACAGTACTACCCTTCTTTAACGTAGTGCGTTGAATATTCTTTTTCTCAATCCATTTTTCATATGTTTTATACATATTATTGTCAACAGAAATACCATCATCATATACATGTTCTATAGGCATCGCTTTTGCAATAGCTAGAAAACCACCCATATGATCTGCATGAGGATGTGTGATAATTACATTTTTTAGCTTTGTAACACCCATATTGTGTAATTGAGCCACAATATTTTCACGATGCTCTATATCGCCCGTATCAATCATGCTATATTCATCACCAACTTTAAGAAGTAATGCATCCCCTTGGCCGATATCTAGCATATAGATATCAACATGCCCTTCTGCATTGGTCTGCTTTGTATCAATAGAATAATTAGATGATGCAGACACGGCTTGTGTAGCCGCTTTGGATACATCTGAATTTGAACAACCTGCAAGCACAAAGAGTGGCACTAATAAAGCTATGAAGCATAGTAGTATTCGTTGTAATCTCGTCATCTACCTATCCTTTCAATAACTCTTGTAATACCAAACCAACGGATTGGCTTACATCACTTGGCGTATAGCCCCAAGGCTTTTCTTCAGCCAATATATCAGCGCTTCGACTATGTACATAGACACCTAATAAAGCTGCAGATTGTAAGGAATAGCCTTGTGCTACAAAGGCCGTGATAATGCCCGTTAAGACATCCCCCATACCACCGGTACCCATACCAGGATTGCCTATCATATTGATATATACTTCACCGGTAGGAAAGGCAACTAAACTAGGAATTCCCTTCAAAACAAGTACTACATTATGAGCTACAGCAAATTGAATCGCTAAATCTACATAATGCTTCTCTATAAAATTAATGGATGTATCAATAAGCCGGCTGAATTCTCCTAGATGCGGGGTCATAATACAATTTTTAAACTGCATATTGCCTTCATAGGTAATTGTTTTATCACCATGTGCATATACATGACCAATTGTACCGAGTGCATATAAGCCATCTGCATCAATGACCATATGTCCTGATTGTCGTTCTAACAAAGAATTTACCAATACTTTTGCTTCATCTGTGCGTCCTAATCCTGGGCCAACGGCAACAACATCATAAGATTGTAAATTAGTGGAACCTATATTCTCTAATGGCAATACCATAATTTCTGGTATGCATTTAGACTGTACGATAGGTCGCATACTGTTAGAAACGACTAATGAAACCTTACCGGCCCCACCGTGTACGGCCGCCTCCGCGCTCATGATAGGTGCTCCTACCATTGATTCAGAACCGCCCACAATTAAAGCATTACCATTAACACCCTTATGGGCCTGCGGCATTCGATCACTAAGTTCCAATGAAGCTAAACGGTCATACAAAACGTAATGTGCTGTATTAAACGGCGCCTCTGATCCTAATGCTAATTCCCAAGGTACCCCTAACGGTGCGATGATCACTGTGCCTGCCAAGGATTTGCCAGGGTATAACAATAGTCCCTCTTTAATGGACCCAAAGGTCACTGTCGCATCATAGGACAATGTATAATCCGAAGCCTGCCCCGTAGTGGCATCAACACCAGCGGGCACATCGATAGCCCATAGAGAAAATCCATATTGGTTGCGTTCCACATCGATGTCATGTAGTACAGATGTTACAGATTCTCGTAATTCTCCTTGAAAACCTGTTCCCATCAAACCTTCTACGACAACATGAACACGGGACCAATCACTAAAACTTTCAAAAGAAACAATATCAATTCCCATGGCACGCACCATGGTCAATTGTTTATTAAATAACTCACTACCATGTGCCACATTACCTACTAATGCAATGGTAACGGGAATTCGTTGTTCCATTAAATGACGAGCCGCTACCAGTCCATCGGCTCCATTGTTACCAACACCGCACACAAATAGAACCATACCTGTAAAAGGATTCTCGTGAAAACGGTCTCCTTCTACATCTACCAACGCATCGGCTATACCTCGACCTGCATTTTCCATGAGCAACTCCAAAGGCACGTGTAGATGACGCGGTACATAGGCATCAATATGTTGTGATGCTTCTCTCGTTAAACTGTACATAATTACCCCTTTATGATGACCGTACTCATAGCGTACGACCGACAGTGACTAATAGAAACTATACATTCCGTATACATTCGTTCTTGAATGATTGTTTTGAAAGCCCCTGTTATGCTCAGAAATGGTGCCCCGAATTCATCATGACACACCTCAATATCTTGCCATGATCCATATCGCAATCCAGTTCTCAATGCTTTCAAAAAAGCCTCTTTTGCTGCATAAATACCAGCATAAGATTGATATGACCCGGTTCGTTTACTTTCACAATAAGCAATTTCATGTTCCGTATATACGCGCTGTCGAAAGCGATCTGAACGGTCTATGGCTTTTTTAATTCGATCAATTTCTATTATATCTGTGCCTAATCTCATATCATAACCTCTTATATGTCGATTATCTATTATTTTATTATACACAATTTTGTTAGATTAATCATTGATGAAGTGCAGTCTATTAATAGTTAAGCATAGTATAAATAAAAACCTTATGACTCATATTAACAGCTGCGTACATTATGTTATGACGCATATCCATATCTTCAATTTCAAGATTTTTTGAAAAAGAAGCAATCTTAATAACGTTACCCATTTTATCTACAGTAATAACGGTGGATAATGTTGCAAATATAGTTTTACCATCATTAGCAAAGGCACCATTATTATTATAATCATCATAATTAGCATCTATATCTTTAGACCGAATTAGTTGAAACTGAGAGTTATAGTAATTGATACGTCTCATTGTAGCATCAATAGGTACAATCGATATAAACTGATTCGTCTTTTTATCATAGGCTAAATTAAATACCCGTTCAGGAATCGTAATAGTATTGCCAATACTCATTGTATCTGCATCGATTGTAGTAATGCGATGGCCATCAACCATGGCATTCGTAGTGTATAACAAATTAGTATCTGGATTATAGGTAAGCGTATTCATATGTGCTAATACATTAGTATCACGAAACTTATAGGTTCCAACAATATCAAATGTTCTTGGGTCTAGCTCATATATAATTTGTCGTGTATTTTCAGAATTAATACAAGCTAGTACAAATACATCTTTTTTTGAGTTATAGCAGAATCCTTGACATTGATTGACGGAACTATCAATGGGTATCTCTTTTAATAGTTTTAAATCAACCATAGTCTTAGTCACTTCCTGTTGATGCAGTGCATATGTAGTTGGTAGATAATCCATAATATGTTGTATATCCATAGTGACCTCTATTATCTATGCAAGCTTTATAAACAAAAAAAAGGTGATAAGATTACTCTTATCACCTGTGCAAGCGTTTCCGCTTGTAGTTGGTGCCGGAGGTGGGACTTGAACCCACACGGTGTTACCCGCTTGATTTTGAGTCAAGTGCGTCTGCCATTCCGCCACTCCGGCATCTCGGAACATTTGTTATTATATCGGAATAACATATGCGTGTCAACAAAAATTTTATATTTTGTCTAAAATATTTGTTAATCTATTCATCGATTCATTATCTTGTTGTTTCCAAGTCAATGTTACACCTGTAATAAAGCCTTTCCGAACGTATTCAACATCTGTAGGTACATCCTCTTTACTACAGTCTAAATCACCAGCTAACCAATAATAATCTTGACCTCGTGAATTGATTCTAGCGTCAATTATATTGCTATATGTTTGAAGTCCTTGGCTTACAACCTTAAAATGTTCCCAATCACAAATGCCTCGCATTGGGAAATTAACATTTAATAGACCATCAAAATGCTCATTTACATAAATCTTCTCAATCAACTCATGAATAAATGGATGCATTTCACGACCTCGTTTCGATGAGTATCGCTCTACGGATAATGCAAGGCCAGGAATATCATAAAAAGCACTCTCCATCGCTGCTGATACTGTCCCGGAATATAAGACATCAGATCCAAGATTAAAACCATGATTGATACCTGAAACAACTAAATCAGGCATATCATCAGCTAATAAATAGCTAAGGCCAAATTTCATACAATCAGAAGGAGTCCCTGTAAGCGCATAAAGGCGAGGATTGTCATCCTCGCCATTGTACGCATCTAATTTTAAAGGAATCTCAGTCGTCAATGCATGGGATTTAGCACTTTGTTCAGTAGCAGGTGCTACAACGGTAATACGATAAAATTGACTTAAATACGTAGCTAGTTGACGTAAGCCATCTGCTAAAATGCCATCATCGTTACACATTAAGATATGCATAGTCACTCCTATAGATTCTATTTTTTATTCTTATTCATATCGCCCATACGGGTTAATTTAACATCACCTAAGCCAACGGCTCTAGTATGTACCGTATGAGACCATTCCTTATTATGACGTCGGAACCAACCTAAAATATTTACAGGAACCCAAGAATATACAAAGATTGGATATAGTAAATAGTAGAACCAAATTTTAGGTGGCACCTTAATTTTCAACAGCACAATAAGTGGGAACAAATATTGTCCAATACCGATAATTTGCCATACGGACATCGGCATAATTTGATACAAAATATTTGTATAAATCGGTACATATGCGTTGATATAAGAAAATACCAAATAAATCGTCGTCAACAACAAAAAATATGGTTGGCTAACTTGTAAAATACCGTCTAAGATAACAATATTACGCTTTTTAATACCGGCCGCAAATAATTTTGGAATATAGCGGTCAGCACAATCAAATTGGCCTTGAGCCCAACGTAAACGTTGCTTGCAAGAGGCCATCATAGTTGTAACTTTTTCATCATACACAATGGCATCATGAGCCCATGTAGTCTTAAGACCATGTGTTAAGAGCTTCATAGAGAACTCCATGTCCTCTGTTAAGCTTGTGCAATCCCATCCGTATTGTTTAATAATAGATGTGCGAATACACATACCTGTGCCACCCAATGCAGTGGATAAACCGATACGATATTTTGCCAAATGCCACATATGGTTAACCATCCAGAACATGATGGAGAATGTACCAGCAACCCAAGAATCCGTTGGATTTTTAGAGTTAAGATAACCTTGAATAACAGATTCACCCTTTTCAAGATGATCATTCATTTCTAACATAAATTGAGGATGTACTAGGTTATCAGCATCAAAGATAAGAAACGCATCATATTTCCTATCCATCTGATCCACGCGGTCAAACATCCACCCCATGGCATAGCCTTTACCGACCTCTTCTTTATTGAAGCGTTCATGTACATTAGCCCCAGCAGCACTAGCCACTTCAGCAGTCTTATCAGTACAATTATCTGCTACGACAAAGATATCATATAATTCATCAGGGTAGTCTAAACTTTTTAGATTTTTTACGAGCTCTCCAACTACAGCTTCTTCATTATGAGCACACACAACAATGGCAAATGAATTTTTCGGTGTATAGTTTTTATGAACTCGAGATCGCCACATACCTATAACGGCGAGTACGAAATAATAAACCGTATAAATTACGATTATTACCTGCATAGGAATCAATATCAGATCCAGTAGGTAATCCATAAGACAAACCTCCACAGCCTATTTGCGCACTATATTTAACGCCGTATTAAACAGACCAAATAACACATATCCAGTAAAAATCATAACAGCCCATGTATGCCAATCATATACGAGTGCACCGATGATGATAAGAGCAACCAATGCGATAGCAATTTTGCTAATACGAACTGCACTGTGACCTTTAAAGTCAGGATATTTTACTTCACTAACCATAAGGATACCAACAATAATCATGGATACAAACACAACCAATTGTGGTACTTGTACACCACACAATACATAAGTAGCCGCTAAACAACCTGCTGCTGGAATAGGAAGACCTTCAAAATAGCCGTGAACTTCATCTGTTTTGATATTAAAACGGGCTAAACGAAATGCACCGAATACAGCAAATGCCAACAATGGAACATAGGCGATCCACCCTAAGCCTTGTAAATCATGAACATACAACATATATGCTGGTGCAACGCCGAACCCAACTACATCGGATAAAGAGTCCAGCTCACGTCCCATTGGGCCTGCTACGCCTAATGCACGTGCCACACGTCCATCTAATCCATCTGCAATCAGCGATAATATCACACAAATAGCCGCTCCAAATGTATTGCCCGTAGCGGCCAATGTAATGCCGATAACACCAAATGCTAAGTTAGAACTAGTAAATAAATTTGGAATAATTGATTTATTCATGACCGAGCCTCCCGATAATCGTATCGCCACCAGTAATATGTTGACCTTTTTCAATGCAAATCTCTACATTTTTATCCATGTAAATTTCAGTACATGAACCAAATTTAATCATACCATATAACTGGCCACGTTGTAATACACTATCAAGATCTGTCCAAGAAACAATACGACGGGCTAATAAACCTGCAATTTGTGTTACGAGTACTTCTGTTTTATCGTTTTCTATACAAATTGTATGACGTTCATTTTCAAACCCCACATCTTCTTTGAAAGCAGGTAAAAAACTCCCCATCGTATAATGACGATATGTAATTTTACCTTCAATAGGAGCGCGGTTTGCATGTACATCAAAAACAGATAAAAAAATTGTTACCTTTTTACATTCCCGATGTAAGTACAAATCTTCATATACATCTTCAATTTCCATAACCTTTCCATCAGCAGGAGATAAAATAGCATCTGGATCAGTAGGAATGTTGCGTTTTGGATTTCTAAAAAAGTTCACAAAGAATAATGCCAAAATAAATGTAATAATTGCGATACTATAATATCCAAAATACGCCGCTATAATCGTGATGAAGAGCATCACTCCGATTAAAGGAAATCCTTCTTTTATTATTGGTCCTGTAGGCACAACTAAACTCCCCTATTTATTCTTAATAACAGTCCACATAAACTTTGGTATGGCTAACATGCGGCCAATACGTTTAGGTTCTAGATACAATCTATACAACCATTCTAAACGATTTCGTTGCATCCAATGTGGTGCGCGTGGAATATTCCCAGCCAATACATCAAAAGACCCTCCTATACCAATGGCCACAACGCCTTGTAAAGAGGATAGTTTTTCTGAAATCCATTGTTCCTGTTTTGGCACACCTAATGCAACAAATACGAGCTTAGCACCCCAAGTTTTAATATCGTTAATAATACGTTGTTCCTCTGCTTCATCAAAGAAACCATCATGGATACCAGCTATATTAATAGTACCATACATTGCTTGTAAATTAGAAACTGCTTTTTGTGCTACCCCAGGAGCAGCACCTAAACAATATACGGGGATTTGATTGCTTACAGCTTGTTTAAACAATTCTTTGGTAATATCAACACCAGTAACGCGTTCAGGCACTCTTTCACCCATGCGTTCCGCTGCCCACAATATACCAGCTCCATCAGGAACAACTAGACTAGCTGAATTCAAGATCCCGTGTAACACGGGATCCTGATTTGCTAGCATAACCATTTCAGCATTGGCAGTTGCTACAAGATGTAGCCCTGGTTGCTCTGTCATCTCTATAATTTTTGAAACTGCTTCGTCCATAGTGATGCAATCAATAGGGACGGATAATACCGAAATACGTTTACTCAAAATAATACTCCATTATAAACCACTATAATTTGGTGCTTCTACGGTGATACTTACATCATGTGGATGACTTTCTTTCAAGCCTGCTGCCGTAATTTGAATAAATTGAGTATTTTCAATCATTTCTTTAATATTATGGCAACCACAGTATCCCATACTTGCACGTAAACCACCAACCATTTGGAAAATAGTATCCGCCAACATACCTTTATAAGGTACACGACCTTCGATACCTTCAGGAACTAATTTTTTAGCTTCTGATTGGAAATAACGATCTTTACTACCAAGCTTCATAGCCCCTAAGCTACCCATACCGCGGTATACTTTATAGGAACGGCCTTGGTAAATAACAGTTTCTCCTGGGCTTTCATCAGTACCAGCAAGAATGTTACCCATCATAACAACATTGGCCCCAGCTGCAATCGCTTTCGCAATGTCGCCAGAATATTTAATACCACCATCAGCGATGATTGGAATACCATAACGTCTTGCTACTTGAGCGGACTCATAGACAGCAGTAATTTGAGGTACACCAATACCAGCAATGACACGTGTTGTACAAATAGAGCCTGGTCCGATACCAATTTTAACAGCATCTGCACCAGCTTCAATAAGCGCTTCTGTACCAGCTGCAGTTGCCACATTACCAGCAATAACTGGAATATGTGGATATGCTTGTTTAATTTCTTTTAAGGTACGCAATACACCTGCAGAATGGCCATGGGCAGTATCGACGATAATCACATCGGCTTTAGCTGCTACAAGCGCATCTAGGCGATCATACATATCTTTGGATACACCAACAGCGGCACCAACTAATAGACGGCCACTAGCATCCTTTGCAGAATTAGGATATTTTGTAGCTTTTTCAATATCTTTAATGGTGATTAAACCCTTTAAATTACCATCTTTATCAACCAATGGTAATTTTTCAATGCGATGTTTACTCAAGATGGATTTGGCCATTTCCAAGGAAGTACCTTCAGGAGCGGTAACTAAACCTTCACTTGTCATACATTCGCCAATTTGACGGGATAAATCAGTTTCAAAACGCATATCGCGATTTGTAATGATCCCTACTAGTTTACCATGTTCTGTAATAGGTACACCAGAGATTTTATATTTGCGCATCAATTCTTCTGCATCAGAAAGAAGATTTTGAGGGCTTAGGAAAATCGGATCAACGATAACACCATGCTCAGAACGTTTAACTGTATCAACTTCATGAGCTTGTTCTTCAATGGACATATTTTTATGGATAACACCCATACCACCTTCACGAGCCATAGCAATAGCCATACGGGACTCAGTAACAGTATCCATGCCAGAACTAATCATTGGAATATTCAGTGAAATATCACGTGTTAATTGTGTCTTTAAATCTACTTGATATGGTAATACATCAGATGCTGCCGGCACTAACAATACATCATCAAAAGTCAATCCACGCATACCGAATTTATCGTCTCTCATTTGTTTTTTCCTTTCTCGTATAATAAAAAACAAAACTACGACCCGCTCTAGCCCATTGGGCTAGAACGGATAATCGTAGCTTTTATTAGCGTTCAGACCGCAAAATGCCGCCTTCCATGAAATCATCTTTTTTCATATCTACAAAAATAACTTTTACTGCTTCTGCAGGAACCTTTACGATGTCTACAGTAGCCTTAGTGATTGCTTCACCTAATTGTTTTTTTTGTTCTTTTGTACGACCTTCAACGAGTTCAACATGAATTAATGGCATATGGCACCTCCATAGATACAAAAATATTGTTTTTTATATTATACGAGAATAGGCCGTTATATACAAGGGGAAAACCTAGATAAAACCTAGTATTATCGCACCTTATAGAATTATTAGCCCTACCTCTTAATTATACAATATTCTAAGAAATTTTTCACCAAATCTTTTAGATAATTCTTCTTTCATTTGAATTTCTAGTTGATCGATACCAAATTCTCGAATATATGACAGTACATCATTACGTGCCGTAACTAGTATATCTATATCTTTTATGATATTAGCAACCCGCAAATCAGGTAATCCTGATTGCGCAAGTCCAAACAATTGCCCCGAACCTCGAAGCAATAAATCTTGTTCGGCTAATTCAAATCCATCTTGCGTGGATTCCATCAACCGCAGCCGCTCTTGACTAACATCCCCCTTAGAATCGCTAACTAATATGCAATACGCCTGAATGTCACCACGTCCCACACGACCTCGTAATTGGTGTAATTGGGATAAGCCAAATCGCTCAGCCCCTTCTATGCACATAATTGTCGCATTAGGAACATTGACGCCAACCTCGATGACGGTTGTAGACACAAGTAATTGAATACGGCCATCATGAAAGGCTTGCATCACCTCGTCCCTTTCTTTTGGGTTCATACGTCCATGAACAAGGCCTACTTCAAAGCTTTTATAAAAATAATCTTTCAATTCCAAAAAGAGTTCTTCTGCAGCTTGCAAATCAAGTTTTTCAGATTCCTCTACTAGAGGACAAACTACATATACTTGATGACCTGCCACCATTTCCTTACCAAAGAACACACGCAATCGTTCTTTATATGAACTATCTACTACATAGGTCTTAACCGGTTTACGACCTGGAGGCATTTCCTTAATAAGGGATACCGCTAAATCACCATATACGGATAGGGTCATTGTTCTTGGAATCGGTGTGGCCGTCATAATCAAAACATGAGGATATACGCCCTTATGTTGTAATGCGGCACGCTGATTAACACCAAAACGATGCTGTTCATCGATAATAACCAATCCTAAATTCTTGAATTGAACCTTATCCTGAATGAGCGCATGGGTACCAATAATCAATTGGATGGTTCCATTTGCTAACTCCTCATAGATTCTATCCTTTTCTTTTTTAGGTGTGGATCCTGTAAGCAATGCAATTTTAATAGGCAAATTTTTACAAAATTCAGTTATCCCTTCAAAATGTTGAGTCGCTAAGATTTCTGTAGGTGCCATGATAACTGCTTGGTATCCATTTTCTACGGCTTTCACAAGACTCAGCGTAGCTACCACAGTTTTACCAGAACCTACATCACCTTGTAATAATCGTTGCATGGGCCGTTCATCTTGCATGTCCTGTGAAATTTCTGTTACCGCCCGTTCTTGATCCCCCGTTAGCTGAAAGGGTAAATTCGCCCTACATTGTTCCATCAATGTACCATCTGGCTCCATCTTAGGCCCTACATGACATTGCTCTTTATTTCTAAGCAGAGCCAACCCAGACTGCATGATAAATAGTTCTTCATAAGCTAATTGATACCGTGCTTTTTCATAACTTTCACTACTTGAAGGAAAATGCATTTCTTTAAAAGCATCATATCGCTTCATACTCGCATGATGCTCCATGATTTCAGGCGGTAAAATTTCATCCATTGTATGATGCGCTTCGAACCAATTTCGAATCGAGGCGCGCACCACATATTGAGAAACGCCATCCACCAAGGGATAAATCGGGACAATGCCCGTATCTGGCATAGCATCTAGCCCAAGATTTTCTATTTGCGGAGAATTCATCTGCATAGAACCATATTGAAATTCGGCCTTACCGTACGCATAGAGGCGTTGTCCTTTTTTGTAAAAGTTTTTTTTATATCCTTGATTGAATAATACAATCTTCATCGGGCCAGTGCCATCTGTGATGGTAACTTCTAAAATAGATAAGCGAGGCCGTGGACGTTTTTCCATAATGGATACGACAGTACCTACAACCCCCGCAGTAATACCAATTTCCAATTCTTTTATGGAATAAATTTTGCGTCTATCTTCATAGGAGCGTGGAAAATAAGCCAATAGATTGGATACAGTATCAATGCCTAATTTATGAAGTTGTTTTTCTCGACCTGGTCCAATGCCCTTAATAGAGGTCAGTGCTTCGTTCATTATAATGCCTCACATATAACATAATTAATGAATATAGTGAAAATATATCCATTTTTATATTTCTCTTGCCATATCTCATAGATTTCGACTACAATATTAGCTATAGTATACCAAATATTGTAGTATATTTCATAAAATATCAATGCATGTAGTAAAAACACTTGCTTAAACCTTAGCTTTATGATAATATACTTTTGTTATGTTATAGATTAAGCTTGGAGGTGGAAACTATGGCAAACCTTTGCGAAGTATGTGGCAAATCCACATCTAGCGGTATGAACGTGAGTCACTCTCACATTCGCACAAGAAAAACTTGGAAACCGAACATTCAAAGAGTACGGGCGGTTGTAGACGGTGCTACAAAAAAAGTAAATGTATGCACTCGCTGCCTTCGTTCTAATAAAATTACACGCGCGTAAAATAAATAGTACATGTACTCTTAAACAAAAAGACCGTTACCATTTGGTAACGGTCTTTTTGTCGCCCTATTACAGCGTAATATTGGGAATAAAGTAATCTTTAAATAATTTTATAGCATATTGATCAGTTAATCCTGCCACATAGTCAACAATATCAACAGTGGAATACACCCCATTTCGTTCTACATAGGTTTCTATATCATGCGGATGCTCCATAAAGTGTGTAAATAAATTTTTCACTACATGGGCTGCCTTATTACGGTCAGGAATCAATGCAGGTGCAAGATATACATTTTTAAACATAAACTGTCTAAAAACATTCATCGTACTTTCAATATCAGCAGACATCTGAATCGCTGGTTTATCTAAAGATTGTTCAACCATATCTTTCACCATGGCCGTAATCATGCTAGACGGAGTATCGCCAAAATAGAAGCGCACTTCTTCTGGTAAATCGTTAGCTTCTAGCATACCAGCCCGTTGTGCATCATCATAATCATGACACAAGTACGCAATACGGTCCACGATACGTATAATCTGCCCTTCTAATGTAGATGGTATGGTAGGCCCCGTATGGCCTAAAATACCATCCCGCACTTCTTTTGTAAGATTAAGGCCTTGTCTGTTGCCATGTTTCTCTAACACTTCAACCATGCGCAAACTTTGCTCATTATGGTTAAAATGACCTACCATATCCCGCAATGCATATTCTCCGACATGACCAAATGGCGTGTGCCCCACATCATGCCCCATCGCAATGGCTTCCACTAAATCTTCATTAAGTCTAAGAGCACGCGCAACAGTACGACCGATTTGTCCTACTTCAAGGGTATGCGTCATTCTTGTTCTATAATGATCACCCGGCGCAATATATACTTGGGTCTTATGTTTTAGACGACGAAAGCATTTACTGTGTATAATTCGATCTCGATCTTGTTGAAATGCGGTACGTAGTGGATCTGGCTCTTCATCAATATCGCGCAATGCCATACTGCTTCTCGCCGCATAAGGAGATAAGATCATATCTTCTCTTTCTTCTATACGTTCTCTAATATTCATAGTACCTCTTCATCAAAAAATATTAACAATATTATAGTATTTAATAATAGGGAGGCTTACGCCTCCCCTATTTATTTTCCGGCAGCCATACGGTTTTTATCTACTAATTGCATAACAAGAGATGCTGTTTCTTCAATGGATTTGTTAGAAACATCAAGCACTTGGCAATGTAGACGACGCATAATGGCTTTTGCATATTCTAATTCAGAATTAATGCGCTCGATAGAGGCATAATTAGCCTCATCTTCTAAGCCAATAGCACGCAAACGTTCACTGCGGATATTATTCAATTTATATGGGTCAATAATTAACCCCACAATTTTCTTAGGCGGAATCTTAAATAATTCCTCTGGCAATGGCACCTCTGGAACTAGTGGTAAATTAGCCGCCTTGATTTTTTTATACGCTAAAAACATGGATAACGGCGTTTTACTTGTACGAGATACACCGATAATCACAACATCAGCCTTTTCAAAGCCAGATGGATTTTTACCATCATCATATTTGACAGCAAACTCAATAGCTTCTACCTTTTTAAAATATTCTTGGTCTAATTTATGAACCATACCGGCCGTCATACGTGGTTTCGTAGATGCTACAGTACCTACTGCATCCAATACAGGGCCCATAATATCAACAGCAGGAATATTATTCTCTGATGCTTTTTCATGTAAATAATTGCGCAATTCTAACGATACTATGGTATGACAAATCACGTGATTACCGTTTTTAGCATCTTGTATAATTTCATCAATTTGAGCTTTATCTTCGATATATGGTATGCGAACAATTTCAATTTGTTCCTTGTCGTACTGACTTGCTGTCGCTCTCGCAACAGCCTCTGCAGTTTCGCCTAAGGAGTCAGATATCGCATAAATAATTTTTTCTGCCATGCTTTATACCTCTTGAATACTACATTCCAAAAACGCTTTAGTAACGGTAGTCTTAGACACACGTCCTACTACCTTTAATCGTTTTTTAGGACTATCCTGTGTTTCATCATCTTCTCTAACTATAACAGGTAAACAATCAACTTCATAGTCAATCATTTTTTGCGCCGCCACAGCTAACGAATCCGATGGTTCTACGGTAATAACTTTGCTAACGGGTGTCATAATCATTGATATGGGCATTGTATGTGCATCGGTTTGACCTATAGAAGCACGCAATAAATCCTTGCGTGATACAACACCTTGTAAATAGGAACCTTCGCAGACCAAAATCGTTCCCACATCCTCTGTAAAAATGGTTACGATTGTATCATATAGATTGGTCTCTGGTGATACAATAACAGCTTGTGAAAGCACATCATGTACACTATATGACCTCAAAATTTCAGCAGTTTGGTCCTTTGGCGACAATCCCACATAGTAATACCCCACATTAGGTCTTGCTTCGAGAACGCCAATCATGGTGAGAACAGCCAAGTCTGAGCGCAATGCAGAGCGCGTTACATCCAAATGTTCCGCTATAGCACTTCCCGTAACAGGTCCTTTTTCACGTACAATATGGGCTATTGCTTCTTGTCGTTTTGAAAGTTTCACACCCGTCCCTCCTTTCACATATGAATATTATATCCTATGTATCATTTTATAAAAAGAGGAGGCTCACTCGCCTCCTCTTTACATCATCAAATAAAGTATATCTTTATTACCATTCAAGTTCTTCTACATCTTGGCGACCACGGCCTGTAAGTGCATCCATCATCATGCGTTGCTCAATTTGAGCCACCATCTTCTTAGTATTCTTAACCGCATCTGGGTTAACAGAGATGGAATCAATACCACTCTTAACTAAGAATTCACAAAGTTCAGGGTAAACACTTGGTGCTTGGCCACAGATGGATACTGTTTTACCATCTTTATGAGCCACTTCGATAAGATGACGAATAGCTCTACGAACGGCTAAATTACGTTCATCATAAATGTGTTGAACTGTTTCATTATCGCGGTCACAACCTAGAACAAGCATTGTCAAATCATTAGAACCTATAGAATAACCATCTACGTATTTATTGAATTGGTCAGCTAGGATAATATTTGCTGGAATTTCAGCCATAAGCCAGATTTTGAAATCTTTACCGCGTACAAGTCCTTCTTGAGCCATCAAGTTAGTTACGAGTTCAGCTTCTTCTACAGTACGGCAGAATGGAATCATAACTTGTAAGTTTTTGAAACCAAATTCATTACGCACCTTTTTGATTGCTTCTAATTCTAATTTGAAAGCAGGTGTATATTTAGGATCATAGTAACGGGAAGCACCACGCCAGCCAAGCAATGCACTGGATTCATGTGGTTCATATTTGTCGCCACCTTTAAGGTCGCGGTATTCACTGGATTTAAAGTCGCTTAAACGAACTACTACTTGGCGAGGCGCTAATGCTTGACATACCTTACGCATACCTTCTGCCAATGTATTAACGGCTACATCACTGCGACCTGTTTCGATAAGATGCAATGGATGTTCATGGATGAATGTAGTCCAAATGAACTCTTCACGCATCAAACCGATACCATCACAAGGCAATACACCGTATTTTTCAGCTAAGTCTGGATCGCCCAAATTCATATAAATCTTAGTACCAGTTACAGGAATGTATTCACTTGCCACAACAGCTTGTTCTTGTGGTGCAGCTGGTTTAACAACATCTTCTAATACGCCATCGTAAACAATACCATTAGTTGCATCAACAGTAATCATTTGGCCTTCTTTAATAGAAGTTGTAGCTTCATGACTACGGCTCTTAGTACCAACGATACAAGGAATACCAAGTTCACGGCTAACGATGGACGCATGGCAAGTCATACCGCCAGCATCTGTAACGATAGCTTTGGCTTTTTTCATGGCTGGAACCCAGTCAGGTGCTGTCATAGCTGTAACAAGGATTTCACCTTCTTTGAATTCATCAATATCTTCAGGATTGATGATAACATGTGCCTTACCAGCAGCTTTACCTGGGGATGCTGGTAAACCTTTAACTACGATTTCACGATCTGTTGTAGTTGCTACGCTTGTATCTGCAGTTTTTTCAGATTTATCTTTTCTGGACCATACTGTTTCTGGACGAGCTTGAAGAATCCAGATTTTACCATTTCTTTCATCTACGCCCCATTCCATATCCATATAGCAGCCATAATGTTTTTCAATAGCTTTAGCGTATTCAGCTAATTCCAATACTTGTTCATCGGAAATAACTTGTTTATTAGCTTCATCAGCAGGTACGATTTCTTCTATGCAATCGCCATCAGCTTTACGTACAAGGCGAATATTTTTATCATTAATCATACGATCAGTGATAACCATTTTTTGTTTATCTACACGGAAGTTATCTGGTGTAACTGTACCTTGTACTACATATTCACCAAGGCCCCAAGAACCTTCGATTAAGATATTATTGTCATTGCCTGTTACAAGGTCAACCGTAAACATAACGCCAGCAGCTTTGGAGAATACCATCATTTGAACAGCTGCACTTAACGCTACTGTCATATGGTCAAAACCTTGTTTTACACGATAATATGTTGCACGATCAGTAAATGTAGATGCATAACATTCTTTTACTTTTTCAATGATTGTATCTGCACCACGAACATTTAAATATGTATCTTGTTGACCAGCAAAGCTAGCATCTGGTAAGTCTTCTGCAGTTGCACTAGAACGAACAGCTACGAATGGATCTTTTTCGCCTACCTTTTCACCTAGTTCTTCATAGGATTTGCGAATAGCTTCAGACAATGCAGCAGGCATTTCTTCTTGGCAAATCATGCGGCGAATTTTTGTACAAACTTCGCGAAGTAATGCAGAGTTTTCTACATCATCTAAATCATCTAACTCTTGACGAATACGATCTTCAAGGCCAGTTTCTTTCATAAATTCACGATACCCATATGCAGTTGTTGCAAAACCATAAGGTACAGGTACATTTGTAGAGGAGGTTAATTCACCTAAGGATGAAGATTTACCACCTACTAAATTTACGTCTTCACGTTTTAATTCATCAAACCATAATACATAAGCTGTTTCGCGATTCATGTGAGAACCTCCTGTTTGTAATTAGTGCAACACATTAAACCTTTTACATATAAATAGTATAACTTAATCTGGATTATGTCAATTTTTATAGACATTATTATACAAATAAAACTCAACTAAAAATTAAAAGATGATTGCCTAATACTAGACAATCATCTTTTAAAAGTTAATATACTTATTACTTAATTGTTATTTCTGCCTGGCTGTAATAAGAAAATATACATGCCTAAAAAAAGAAACTCAGAAACCTCTTCATTTATGAATCTACTTAATAAAATGAATATTATAAAAACAGGGTATACCCAAAATGGAATCCCGATATCAGAAGCTCGTCTCATACCTGTCATAAAAAAGAAAGTAAAACCATAAATAGAAAATGAATACCCAAGAATATTATATATTAATCCCTCGCTAAATGTATTAGCATACAACGCACTATGGCCATACTTTAAAGATATAACACCTAGTACAAAAGAAAACCCACTTCCAAAAAAGAAGAGCAAGCGTCCTAAGGGAACTCTAGGATTTATAAACTTAACTTCTTTTATTGTTCCCAATAAAATCAATAATATTGATATGATTATCCCTATAGGAAGCATAGCAAATCCAAGCCAATTTAATATTTCCAAATTTACACTCCAAATACTACTTTAATTAAAATCATGAACAAAACAAAAAATAAATTGACAAAAAATATTCCAGTTTCACTAAGATTATAGTATATCATAAGTAGATAGCCTCCACATACAAATATTAAACTAATAATAGCAAGTATGATTTCATATTTTTCCAAATGACTATTTTCTTTATATCTCTTATATAAAATATAAGCCACGTATATAATCCATAACCATGGGACAAACTCAGGTTTCATATCACTACTCCTGACTATTTATATAATACTCTCTATCTTTCTCTCTATCATCCTCAGTCTTTATATCTATAGTTTTTATAGGCTCAACCATATAGTTATAAATATTTGTTGTTGCTATATCTGTATTTGAGCCTAATCCAGCATTTACCTGACTAGGTGATCTGCACCCATTTTCTAGGACAGATATAATTAAGCTACTTTTTGGGAGTGAGTTCGGTATTCTACCGGACTTATTCCTTTTAATTTGAGCTTATCTTGATAAGTACTATGCTGGTACTGCTATCCTTAATCTGAATATAAGATGCAGCCTTTGCTATTTGGTCTATTCTTAAAGGCTTTATCCAGCATAGATAACACCTGTGTTAATACAAATCGTTGTGATATTTCATAGGATACAATTAAGATATTTCATATTTCAACCGAGCAATTTCTGCTTCTAGTTCTTTGTCTGATTTAATACTTTGATCTTTTGTGGGAGGTATTAGTTCTTTCGGTTTCATAGATGGTCTACCTTTAGGCTTGGGGTGTAACCCCAAAATTCCTTCGTCTAAATACCGCTTTTGCCATGCTGCAATTAGACTAAGATTATCTAAATTAAATGGTTCTGCTGTTTCTTTAAAGGATAACTTATCTTTCCAGCTCGTTTCAAGAACTTTACGTTTAAAATCTGCTGAAAATACTCGTTTACTAATTTTATGAGTCAAATTATGACTAAGTTTAAATTTGTATAGCCAGTTTTTTACAGTACTTTCTGGAATTTCAAGCCCCTTAGCAATTCTAAAGGGACTTAATTTTTTTCAAAAAGGCCCATTGCTTTTTCTTTAACTTCTTTTGAGTATTTTGACATAAAAAACTGCACCTCCAAAATTGTTTCCAATTTTTGGGGTGCAGTTCAAACCTCATCACAGTTTTATATTAGTTAAATTTAATTTTTACAAATTTACGCTTACCTACTTGAACAATCATGCCATCTTCAAGAACTAGGTTTTCTTCACCATATTTTTCACCGTTTACTTTGAATGCACCAGCTTTAATGGAGCGGCGTGCTTCACCATTAGAAGCAGTCAGACCAGCATCTGTACAGAATTGTGGTACGAAAATAGCTTCGCTAGGTTTATCAATAGCATATTCAGGAATATCTGTTGGTAATGCATGTTGTTGGAATACGCGTTTAAATTCATCTTCCGCTTCTTGCGCTGCTTGTTCACCATGATATAAACGAACGATAGTTTTTGCCAATTGCATTTTTGCATCACGTGGGTGCAATGTGCCATTTTCTAAGCGTTCTTCCATGTCGTCTTGATCTTCGATAGACATATCCGTAACGAGCATGAAGTAACGCATCATCAATTCATCAGGAATAGACATGGCTTTACCATACATATCTTTAGGTGCTTCATCAATACCGATGTAGTTTCCCAAGGATTTACTCATCTTTTGAACGCCATCAAGACCTTCAAGCAAAGGCATAGTAATAACTACTTGAGGTTCTTGTCCTGCCAACTCTTGCAAGTGACGACCCATAAGTAGGTTGAAAGTTTGATCTGTACCACCAAATTCAACGTCCGCATGCAATGCTACAGAGTCTTGACCTTGCATCAATGGGTACATGAATTCATGAACGCCAATAGGGCGACCTTCTTTGTAGCGTTTATCAAAGTCATCGCGCTCCATCATACGTGCTACTGTATAAGAACTTGCCAAGCGAAGTACATCAGCAAAGTTCATGGATTCAAGCCATTCACTATTATCGCGTACAATTGTTTTTTCAGGATCTAATACCTTAAAGATTTGTGTCTTATAGGTTTCCGCATTTTTTAATACTTCTTCCTTGGTAAGTGGTGGGCGTGTTACGCTTTTACCAGTAGGGTCACCGATACGTGCTGTGAAGCCACCGATTACAATAACCACTTGATGGCCAAATTCTTGGAACAAGCGAAGCTTACGAAGTGGTACGGTATGACCTAAATGAATGTCAGGAGCCGTAGGATCAAGGCCCAATTTTACGATCAATGGTTTATTTTCTTTAATAGATCGTTCTATTTTTTTGACTAAGTCTTCTTCATTAATTATTCCAGATACGCCATGTGTAATTTGGCGCACTTGTTCTTGTGCTGTAATCATGGAAATCCTCCTACATAAAATCTGTTCTCTATAGTATACCATTATAAATAGGCTTTCACAATTATATATAGTGTTTGTTTTATGTCTTTTATGGTATACTATTTATAACTGCGTAATATATTTTACGTTATATTTACTTTAAAAAAGAGGTGACTCTATGGGTAATAACTCAAATATAAGAGCTCGTCGTAAGCCAGCTCCTAACCCGAGCAATCCAAAGGCATCAACTAAAAAGACGATTTGGATGATTGTATTATTACTTGTTCTTATTGTAGCCGGTGGCGGTTGTGGATTTATAAGTGCTACCATGTCTAACCTTCCAGATGTATCGAATGTACGACCATCTGCATCGTCTCAGATCTATGACGTACATGGCAATTTAATTACTACGGTTCATTCCACAGAGAATCGATTGCCAGTTCCAATTAACGAAGTACCAAAAGAATTACAAGATGCTTTTGTAGCTACTGAAGACTCTCGTTTTTATAGCCATCATGGTATCGACCCTATCGGTATTTTACGTGCTATCTGGGTTAATGTTGTACATAGTGGTGTAGCTGAAGGTGGTTCCACAATCACACAACAATTGGCTCGTAATGCATTTCTTTCCCAAGATAGAACACTCAAACGTAAGATTTCCGAAGCTTTATTAGCACTTAAAATTGAACAGCACTATACCAAACAAGAAATTCTAGAAATGTATATGAACCAAATTTATTTTGGTCAAGGTGCTTATGGTGTTCAATCAGCAGCCCATGTTTACTTTGGTAAAGATGTACGTGATTTAACATTAGCTCAATGTGCTATGCTTGCTGGGTTACCTCAAAGTCCTAACTACTACTCCCCATTCAACAACTTAGAGGCCGGTAAAAAACGCCAGGCTATTGTATTGGGCCAAATGGTTAAGTATGGTTACCTCACACAAGATAAAGCAGATGCAGCTCGCGAAGCAGATTTAGGTTTGGTCGCTAAACAAGAGCAAACTCACGAAAACAACAATGCATCGTATTTTATCAACTACGTAATTGCTCAAATTTCTGAAAAATATGGCGATGATGCAATCTACAAAGATGGTTTGAAAATTTATACCACTCTCGATATGGATGCTCAAAATGCGGCTGTTGCAGCAATGCAAAATCTACCAACTATGTATACTGACCAAAATGGTCTACACCAACCACAAGGTGCTATCGTGGCAATGAATCCACATAATGGTTATATCGTTGCCATGGTCGGTGGACGTGGCGATGATGCCTTTAACCGTGCATCACAAGCGGAACGTCAACCAGGCTCTGCTATGAAACCATTTGTTTACTTAGCTGCTATTCAATCTGGTAAAACTCCAGGTTCCATTGTTGATGATAGTCCTGTTGATTTTAATGGATGGCGTCCTCAAAACTATGAACGAAACTATGAAGGCAATATTACATACCGCTATGCATTACAACATTCTCGTAACGTACCAGCTGTAAAAATCGCTGATGAAGTTGGTATGTCTAAGATTATCGACTTAGCTAAGAAGATGGGTATTACTACCTTAACTGATGAAGATAACAACTTATCAACAGCACTTGGTGGTTTAACTCATGGTGTTTCACCATTAGAAATGGCAGAAGCTTATGGCGTACTCGCTAATGGTGGTGTTAAGGTTCAACCTACAGCAATCATAAAAATCGTGGACCGCAACGGACAAGTGGTGGAAGAAAATTCCATCCAAGAAAAGCGCGTCGTTGAAGAAAAAGATGCTGCTATCATCACTGATATGTTAGAATCTGTTATCACTGGTGGTACTGGTGGCAATGCTGCTATCGGTAGACCTGCAGCTGGTAAAACAGGTACAACAGATGATGAAAAAGATGCTTGGTTCGTTGGATATACGCCTGACTTAGTTGCTGCTGTTTGGATTGGTGATGACTACGGATCTGAAACATTAGGTATTACTGGTGGTTCAACGCCAGCTGTAATGTGGAGACAATTTATGTCGGCCGCATTAGCCAATACCCCTGCTTCTGACTTTAATGTACCAGCTAGCGCTCAAGCAGCTGTCAGTGAAGGACATTATAATCCGGTAAAAGAAGCTCCGAAAAAGGACGATAAAGACAAAAAAGATGACAAAGATAAAAAGGATGGTAAGGATAAAAATGATGCAATCTCAAAAGATGATGACTCATCATCCAAGGTAGAATCTACCGATTCCAAACCAAGTCAATCGAAGTCTAAAAAAGATAAGAAAAAAGATCACTAACTTATAGCTGGTCGACATGTTAAGAGGCAAAACCACATGGTTTTGCCTCTTTTCTATTACAAAAAAGAAGCAAACTCATGTGAGTCTGCTTCTTTTATTTCATTATCTTAAAAATAGTATGTTATTTTAACACTACGTTTGTAGCACCTGCTCCGCCCTCATCATAGCCAGCAGTTTCAAAATATGCTACTTGTGGCAATGTCCGTAAATATTGGTGTACGCCTTCACGCAATGCACCAGTGCCCTTACCATGAATGATTCGAACCTGATTAACACCACCAAGTAATGCTTGATCTATAAAACGACCGACAGAAACTACGGCTTCATCTACGGTTTGACCGAGAATATTAATCTCTGTACGTACCTCTTTTTGACGTTGTACAGCAGAGCCCCCTGATCTCTTACGAGTTTTTGGTTGAGCCTTAAGATTATCGCGTTGAATCTTATTGGACTCTTCTCGCGTAGTAGATTGTAATTCACTTACTTTCACAGTAGCAGATAAACCATTGATATCTACAGTCACGCGATTACCTTTAATGGATAAAACCGTGCCAAGTGAACGCAATGACGTAACATATACAACTTGACCAATAGCAACGGCATCTATAGTCAACTCTTTACGATTATCATCTATAGGGGCATCTGGTACGTGGACATTAGATATACCTTTACGGGCTGCATTGATGGCGGATTGACGCTTATCCTTATTCGTTTCAGAGAATTGAGCTTTTAATTGTTTAATAATAGCCTCCCCTTCTACACGGAGACTGCGTTTCATAGATTCCGCATCAGCCTGTGCCTTCGCTAACATCTGTTTGCGTTTTTCATTAAACTGCTTCTTTTCTTTTTCCAATTGACCGCGCATACGACGTGTTTCATCTAATTCTTTTTTGAGCGCCCGTTCGCGTTCCGATGATTTACGTAATTGTTCGTTCAAATCGGATAAAACATTTTCCATTTCACTACTACCAAACTTGGATTTGTAATCACGTGCACGATTGACGATTTCCTTTGGTAGCCCCAAACGCGCCGCAATGCTCAATGCATGACTACTACCAGCCACGCCAATATGTAATCGATAGGTTGGCTTTAAGGTACGCTCATCAAACTCAACATGACCATTCTCGATGCCTGCCGTATGATACGCATAGTTCTTTAACTCATTATAGTGAGTGCTAACCATCATGAGTGTTCCTTTTTGGCGGAAGAATTCAAGTATGGATACAGCTAAAGCACTACCTTCCTCTGGATCTGTACCGGAGCCGAGTTCATCGAGTAGTACAAGATCATTAGGACCACAATGTTTAATAATAGAAATAACTTGAGTCATATGTGCAGAGAATGTAGACAAGCTAGCTTCAATGCTTTGTTCATCCCCAATATCCGCAAAAATATTGTGGAAAATTGGCAATACAGAACCGTGATCAGCAGGGATAAATAAACCGCTTTGGTTCATAAGGGATAATAAGCCAAGCGTTTTTAATGACACCGTTTTACCACCCGTGTTGGAGCCCGTAATCAATAAAATTCGATAATCCGTACCTAAACGAATATCCGTTGGCACCACCGTATTGGCAGGAATCAACGGATGGCGAGCACGCATCAAATTGACGTCACGCCCTTCGCTCAATGTGGCCTGCACCGCTTTTTGAGCCATACCGAGTTTTGCTTTACCATAGACAAACTCAATATGAGATACCTTTTCACAGGCATCCATCAAATCATTGCTATGTTGTTTGATAAGGGCTGACAGTTCTTTATAAATGCGTAGAACCTCTTGTTCTTCGCCTATCAAAGCTTCTTGCAAATCATTGTTTAGTTCTACAAGTCGCATCGGTTCAATATATAATGTTTGCCCTGTTGCAGAGCGATCGTGAATCAAACCATCAAAATATTGGCGATATTCTTGCTTAACAGGAATTACATAACGATTGTTACGTTGCGTAATAATCGTTTCTTGGAAATATTTCTGATTATCCTTGTCATGTAAAATGGCTTGAATATCGTGTTTAATACGGTCACGCGTCTTGCTGATTGTATTTCGTAAGCTCGCCAGTTTAGGAGATGCTGTATCGAGCAATTCCCCTTTTTCATCAAATACGCGTTTTAACCGTTGTTCCACGCGATCCATGTTCGGCATGTCTTGCATCCATAAGGACAACAATGGATATTCCATATATTTCGCTCTAAAGAACTTAACCATACGCTTATAGGCGCCTATGGTTATATAGACATCCCATATGGCCTCTCGTGAAAGCACAAAATCCTTGCGACTCTTTTTACAAGCTTCGCGTATATCCCGCGTGCCGCCTAACGGTTGCTCGATTTCTGTTTGCCAGGACCGTAGTGCTTCTGCTGTTTCATCTAAAGCCTCTTGAATCTTTTCTCGATTCGTCATGGGTTCCAATGCTAACGCTATTTCTTTAGCAATAATAGAGCTACAATGATTAGCCAACTCTTCTTTAATTTTTATAAAATCTAATACATCTTCATTAAACAATGTACTACCTCGTTCTATAAAATACCTCTAAAATAATGTCCCCGTGTAATAGATTCACCTTGGGAATCTATTTTCTTAGGTGGTGCCTCCATCGTCCCCTTTGCTATGCCAACATATTGGGATACAATATCTTTCACATAACTTGGCCTCATATGACGACCATCTACGCGTAATATGGAAATACCTTTTTGTAACAACATAGGTACATAGGCTCGCATATCCATTTCATGACTATTCATGATGTGCATACGGCAGTATGGATCCGTACGAATAGGGAATATTTCACCTTTTCTATCCTTTAACGCATACGATTCCTTAACACATGGCATAGGACAATTTACTTTACTGCCAGTACCAACAAAACTTGCAATGGCACAATATTCGGAAATCATCATTTCCGTATAGCCATGTACCATCGTCTCAATAGGAACGTGACTATGTTTAGCTATATCCGTAATTTGCTTTAAGGTCAACTCTTGCGATGGATTTACACAACTGATGTGTAACTGTTCCCAGAAATGTAATGTAGGGGTATTGAAAATATTAAGGCCTGTATCAGCCTCAATGGCACCTGTATATCCTAACTCACGAAGCCAAAGTAATGCTTGTGGCACGTGGATAGAAATACTATCTGGATTAGCCTGTACGATTGCCTCTAACGTATGTTTATATGCTTCTACTTCATCATCTTTCACAACTCGTGGTGTAGCAAAGGTGCAGATCACATCAGATGTAGCACATAAACGGGCCACCTCATCATATACAGATAACGCATATGGTGTACGACTCAGTCTATCACCACCAAAAATGATTTTCTGTGCTCCACCAGCAATTGCTGCTTTCACACCTTCTATTTCATCGACACGAGCAGAGATCATAGGGCAATTATCATAGGATAACCTGTGTTGTGCCTTGAAATCATAATCTACATCACCTGTTACTTGCAATGCTTGCCATGATTCTACGTGATGTGAAATTAAGGCTTCTTCTAAAGCAGCTACCGCATCTCGGCGTAGTGCATTAAGAACGCTAGCAGGCCACATATACAGCCCATCAGGGATATCTACATAGGAAAGTCTAAATAATGTATTTCCTAAACGCCCTAACTGTTCAGATACCTTTTCTAATGAGGTTGGTACTTTATTTGCAATAGCTGGTATATAGCCATTGGTAACAGTTACACTGAGTCCAGAATCTAGGATAGCTGTTAATTCTGTATAATTTCTTTCTCCATCAGAACCTACGCTGAGATATACGGACATATCATATTTACGGGTAAATTCTTGCAAGCCTCGAGACTTTGTATTTTTCGGAGTAGATGCCAAATATAGTTGACCTACTGCTAAGCCCTCTGCAGGTCGCCCTTTATACAACGTATCGGATACACGGGTCCATTCGTCATCTACCGTATAATAGGTAACACTACCATTGGATTGTAATATTTTAACTAATGAACCTTGTTCAATAGGTTCTGTTAAGGATAAGTAAACTTCTCCTTTTTTCGTATATGACTCTCCGATTGGCTTACCCTGGTGATTTGGCGCCACTACGGTCATCATTTGTCGTCCCACAGTATCGTCTAAATAGGCTGTGGAAAATCCACGATTAAATCCAGAGGCTAATGCTTTACGTTGGCTTTCGTGAATTGATGCGTCATCCAATATCTCTCTATAAGTACCTATCACTTGACGAACATAGGATACCTTTTTCATACGTCCTTCTACCTTAAAAGATGTAACACCAGCCGCTACGAGTTCATTCATATGCTCACTATAATTGAGATCCTTTGGACTTAGCAAATAGGCTTCATGTTTAGGTAATACACTTTCACCCTTAGAATCCAATAATTCATAAGGCAACCGACAAGGCTGTGCACAAGCGCCTCGGTTGCCACTGCGTCCACCGATGAAAGAACTCATCAAACACTGGCCGGAGTAGCAGACACATAAAGCACCATGAACAAATACTTCAATTTCTGCCTTACAATGTTTGCATATATGTTGAATTTCCTTAAGACTTAATTCACGAGCCAAAACAACGCGCGTAAAGCCTAGACTTTCATAAAAACGAACCGCATCGAGCGTAGCAGCCGTCATTTGTGTGCTCCCATGAAGATGTATGTTCGGTGCAACACGTTTTGCAATTTCTGCAACAGCTAAGTCCTGCACAATAATAGCATCTACGCCAATGGAATCTAAATCCTTAATATACTGTTCAAGGTCCTTCAATTCCGTATCGCCAATCAAAATATTAACGGTTACGTACACAGACACATCTAAAATATGTGCTAACCGTACAGCCTCACGCAATTCATCGATACCAAAATTGGCTGCATGAGCCCGTGCATTAAAGACCTTGCCGCCTAAATATATAGCATCCGCCCCTGATTCCAAGGCGGCCATAAAATTTTCCATCGTACCCGCTGGTGCTAATAATTCCATAATAAATCCTTTCTGACTCATTACCTATACCTTCTATTATACAACAGGGGATAGATAGACATAAAAGGGTTTACCATAAGGTAAACCCTTTCACGATGACTTATCGTAATTTACAATTTTTAGTTGCTAATGCATCAATAATCGCTTGAATTGCACCATCGATGTCTTCATCATTTAATGTGCCTTCCATCGATCTAAATTGTAAGTTATAAGCTAAGCTACGATAGCCTGCTTCAATATGTTCCCCTTCGTAAACGTCGAAGATAGATACGGATTCTAAATATTCTCCACCATGTTCTTTAATAAGCGCTACAATTTCACCACTTGTAACAGATACTGGCGCTACGATTGCCAAGTCACGACTTGTACCTGGGAATTTACTGAATGATTGATATCTAAATGGTGGTACTGTAATGGACAATACTGCTTCCAAATCGATTTCAAACATATACACTTTACCAGACAAATCGAAGTTTTTAACCACTTGTGGATGTAATTCACCATAGTTAGCAATCGTTACACCATTGACTGTGTAATGTGCACTTACGCCTGGATGGTAATAGCTTTCACTAGATGGTTGAATATCATATTGAGTCAATCCTAATTTAGCTAGTAAGCCGTCAACTACGCCTTTTACATCATAGAAATCAGTGTCCCGTTGCGCTTGATTCCATGCGGCCTCTGTAACCTTGCCCATCATAATACCACATGCCATAGGACGTTCATGCGGTACTTCTGTTAATGGCAATGCTTTTGGTTCATATACATTAGCCGTTTCAAACAACCACAAATCCTTGTTTTGTTGTGCAATATTGCGTTTAGCGGCTTCAATAACAGCTGGTACCAACGTAGTTCTCATATATGGGAACTCTTCGGAAATAGGATTTAAGATTGGAATTGCCGTATAACGACTGTCACCTTCTGGCAACATCATATTCGTAAGACCATCTTTATGCATAAAGCTAAATGTAATGATTTGGCTTAAACCAGCATGGGCTAAGTAATGCGTTACTTCTTTCGTTAATGCTTTCTTAGGTGTCATACCGCCGGAGGATAATACAGCCACAGGAATTGTAGGCGCAATATTATCATAGCTTACGATGCGCGCCACTTCTTCCGCAATATCAGGCATAACAGTGACATCATCGCGCCATGTTGGAACGAGTGCTTCGATGGTATCACCAGATTCAGTAATGCCAAATTCAAGCTTCGTTAAAATATCAATCATTCTATCTTTTTCAATAGAAGTGCCAAGATAGTCATTGATTTGTTCTGCTGTGAAAGTTACAGTGCGTTGTTCTACTGGTTCTGGATATACATCAATAACGCCAACACTTACCTTACAGGAAGGACAAATTTGTTGTAACAATTGTGCAGCACGGTCGATAGCATATGCTGTATATTTATGGTTTACACCGCGTTCAAAACGACCGGATGCTTCAGAGCGCATACCTAATGCTTTGGATGTGCGACGAATAGATGGTCCATTAAATACAGCCGCTTCGAACAAGACGTTCGTAGTCTTATCTGTTACTTCACTAGTAAGACCACCCATAACGCCAGCTACGCCGATTGGGCCATTTGTATCTGCAATGATAAGCATGGACTCATTGAGTTCACGTTCATTACCGTCTAATGTAGTAAGTGTTTCACCGGCTTTTGCACGACGTGCAATAAGGGTATGGTCAGCTACGCAATCATAATCGTAAGCATGCATTGGTTGACCTAATTCAAGCATAACGTAGTTTGTTACGTCTACTACATTGTTGATAGGGCGAATGCCGCTATTACGCAAACGATTTTGCATCCACAATGGAGATGGTTCGATGGTAACATTCGTAACAAGACGGGATGTAAATCGCGTGCAAAGATCATGTGCTTCGATAGCTACAGATGCTTTACCTTCGATGGACTCACCATTTTCATTCACCATAATAACTGGAAACAAAGCCTTTTGATTTGTCATGATGCCGAATTCACGGGACAAACCTACCATAGAGAAGCAGTCTGCACGATTAGCTGTCAATTCAAATTCATATACAGTATCATCAAGCATAAGTGCTTCTTTAATATCTAAACCAATTGGTGTGCCTTCAGGGAAAATATAGATGCCTTGTGCTTCTTCTGGTCTTACCAAATCAGAGGAAATACCGAATTCAGCAACGGAGCAGAACATGCCTTCGGATACAACACCACGTAATTTACCTTTTTTAATTTCTGTACCATCTGCCAAACGAGATTTATGATACGCAACTGGTACGATTTGACCTACAGCTACATTCGTAGCAGCAGTAACGATTTGTTTAGTAATTTCTTCCCCATCTTCAGATAAGCATTGTACTTGGCATACTTGTAGTTTATCTGCATCTGGGTGTTTTGTAATTTCTACGATTTTACCAGTATAGATTTTTTTCAAACCTGGATCCATAGAAAGTACTTCTTCTACAGGAATACCTGCTTGTGTTAATTCATCCGCTAATTCTTGGGCAGGACGATTTAGATCAAGAGGTACGTATTCATTCATCCATTGTAAGCTTGCTTTCATTTCTACCTCCTAAAATTGTTCCAAGAAACGGATATCATCTTCAAAGAATAGACGTAAATCGCCAATACCATATAACAACATAGCAATACGTTCTACGCCCATACCAAAGGCAAAACCTTTCACCTTATTAGGATCATAGCCATTAAGTTCAAGTACACGAGGATGTACCATACCGCAGCCAAGGATCTCAAGCCAGCCTGTATGAGAGCATACACGACAGCCTTCACCACCGCACATTACACAGGAAATATCAACCTCTGCAGATGGTTCTGTAAATGGGAAGAAGCTTGTACGGAAACGTACCTTTGTGTCATCGCCAAACATATGACGTAGGAATGTTTCGATAGTTCCTTTCAAATCAGCGAATGTAATATGTTCATCAATAATCAAGCCTTCTACTTGATGGAATACTGGGGAATGCGTAGCATCATAGTCCCAGCGATATACCTTACCAGGCGCAATCATGCGAATTGGACTGTTCGGCTCATGACGTTGCATAGTACGTGCTTGTACAGGAGATGTATGAGTTCTAAGCAAGAAATTTTCTGTAATATAGAAAGAGTCTTGCATATCGCGTGCTGGATGATCTTTTGGTAAATTAAGACACTCAAAGTTAAAGTGGTCTTGTTCAATTTCAGGACCTTCTTCAACGGTATAGCCCATTTTCATGAAGAAGTCTTCAATCATTTCATTTACTGTTGTCAACGGATGAATATGACCAGCTTTTGGCGCTCTACCAGGTAGAGTAATATCGATTTTTTCTTCTTCCAATCGAGCGTTCATTGCCGCAACTTCCATAGACGTTTTCAATGCATCGATTTCTGCTTCTAATGCTTGACGAACTGCATTGACAAGAGCACCCATCTTAGGGCGTTCCTCTGGGGAAAGTTTACCTAACCCTTTTAGCAATGCCGTTACTTCACCTTTTTTACCTAAATATTTTACGCGTACGTCTTGCAACGCTTGTTCATCAGAAGCGCTTTTAATAGCAGATAACGCTTCTTCTTTAATGCGTTGTAATTCTTGTTCCATACAACCGTCCTCCTAAATTACAAAGTTCAAATTTTATTATATCAAATTTGGGTCATCTTCTTCAACGAATCTCCACGGTAAATCCGGTAAAGGACGCTCTTCTACCACAAAAAACGTACCTCTTGCTATATGTACCACTTCACCTACCTCATTATAAATACGCGCAGTAGCTACCATCGTAGTTTTACCACTGTGCTCTACATTCGCTACACCACGCAATACTGTGCCGCCTTTGACGGCTTTCAAATAATTACCATTAATATCAATGGTACTCACCGATTTTCCCAGTGTGAAGCATGCCGTTCCCATCAAGCTATCTGCAAAACCAATACAAACAGCACCATGCAAGTGTCCTCTAAAATTGCAGTACTCTGTTTCATTTGTTTGCAATGTCATTTCTGCATGACCCGGTTCTACAGTTGTCACCTCAGAATCTTTTACCCAGGAAAAAGGATTCTGTGTACGTAATTCATTAAAATATTCCAATAATGTTGTTGCCATAATTTCCTCACTAAATTAAAAATAGTGCGTTACATCATACTTAATTGTATCATGCAACGCACTATATGCGAATATGTCTATTACATTATAGAAATGAGATATCTCCAAAATATCCGCATCTATAAATACTATTCATAATGTAGTGCATCAATTGGATTCAATTTAGCCGCTTTTCGAGCAGGATAAATGCCAAACACCAAACCGATAGCCATGGAGAATGCAAAGGATAACACGATAGTCGGAACCGAAATTACCGTACTCATACCAGATGCCAAGCCTATCAGCTTTGATGCGCCTATACCGAGAGCAATGCCTATGAGCCCACCCATGAGACTGATTACGACAGCTTCGATTAAGAATTGTGTAACAATGACAAAGTATGTAGCACCTAAGGCTTTACGAATACCAATTTCACGAGTCCGTTCGGTAACGGAAACGAGCATGATGTTCATAATCCCAATACCACCTACAACAAGAGAAATAGCAGCTACAGCACCTAAGAACAAGGTCAAGGTTCCTGTTGTCTGCTCCATCGTTTCCATAATCGATTTCATATTCTGAATGTTAAAATCATCGAGGTTTGTGTCCTTAATGCTATGACGTACACGCAATAGATTTTCTATATCCGATTGCAAACGGTCAATACCGTTATCATCACTAGCAACAACGTAGACCATGCGCAAGTAATCAACACCTTCTACCCGCTCCATAGCCGTCGTATAAGGGATGAAGATAGCATCATCTTGGTCATTCCCCATAGTACCATTCCCTTTACTGTTAAGAACCCCAATAACGCGGAACGGAATGTTTTTAACACGAATTTCCTTACCCACTGGGTCTTCACCAGCAAATAAGTTCTTAACTACAGTTTGTCCCACAACAGCTACACGCTCACGATTTTCTACATTTTTACTAGATATAAATCGACCTTCAGCCATGGTCCAATTATTTACATCTTGAAAGTTACTACTTACACCACTAACAGTGGTAGTCCAGTTCTTACTTTGGTATATAGTTACATAAGAATTGGCTGTATATGGACTGGCTGCCTTGACGCCATCTAATTTGCTAATAGCCTGATAATCAGAAACCTTCAAAGATTTCATAGACCCCTGTGATGGACGCACACCCGGTGTACGTGGAGCACCAGGCATAACCATCAATAGATTGGAACCTAAACTAGAAATGGAATTCTGAATATCTTGTTTAACACCATTCCCGATTGACACAAGGGCAATAACAGCAGCTACACCAATAATAATACCTAGCATCGTTAAAATAGATCTCATTTTATTGGCAATCAACGATGCCCAGGCCATTAAGAAACTTTCTTTATACATGTGTCACCTCCTGAACAGGAGTCATATTTAAATTTTTCTTATCCTCCACAATTAAGCCATCACGCAATACAACGTTTCGACTTGCATAGGTTGCAATTTCAGGTTCATGGGTAACAAGAATTATGGTACGGCCTTCGTCATAGAGGCCTCTAAAGATGTTCATAACATCTATAGTCGATTTCGAATCCAAATTCCCTGTCGGTTCATCGGCCATGATGATAGCAGGGTCATTCGCCAATGCACGAGCAATCGCCACACGTTGACGTTGACCACCGGATAATTCTGCCGGTAAGTGATCCATACGATCACCCAAGCCTACAGAAGTAAGCAAAGCCTCTGCACGAGCAGTACGTGTTTTTTTATCGATACCTGCATACACCATGGGCAATGCCACATTTTCAATTGCTGTTAGTTTCGTTAATAGATTAAAGCTTTGAAATACAAAACCAATTTCTTTGTTACGTACATACGCGAGCTCATCGTCGCTGAGATTAGCTACTTCGTTTCCATTTAAACGATAGGATCCAGATGTAGGTCTATCTAAGCAACCTAAAATGTTCATAAACGTAGATTTACCAGAACCAGAAGGCCCCATGATGGACACGAAATCCCCTTTTTGCACCTGTAAATCTATGCCATGTAGAACGGGAACTGTTAATTTACCATTTACATAGGTCTTTGTAATACCTTGAATATCAATAACTGACTGATTCATAGTTCACCTACGCTTAAAATGGTCCACGAGAGTTATTCTTAGGGCTCGTTACATCACCACTAACAATAATTTCATCACCTTCGGAAACACCGCTTAAGATTTGAACATTTGTATCACCAGTTACACCTGTAGATACAGCAGTTCTAACAGGTTGACCATTTTTGATGGCATATACATATTCACCTTGTTTATCAGTACGTACCGCTGTTAATGGTACAACAAGGGTATTCTTAATATCATCGCCAAAGATTGTGGCACGTGCGGTCATAGATGGCAAGAAATTCGAGGAAATATCAGCTGGAATTGATACTTTCACAGTATAGTACACTACGCTATTGCTCGTAACACCCATATTTCCTTTAGTACCCTTTGCAATTTCAGAAACATAGCCTGTGAAAGTTTGACCTGGTTTAGAGTCAACAGTAAATTCTACCTTAGATCCATTTTTTACATTACCAATATCAGTTTCATCAACTGTCAAATAAATTTCTAAATCAGATAAATCTGCAATGGTCGCAATAATCATTTGTGTAGAAATACCTGTACTAATCGTTTGGCCTGCCTTAAGAGGTGTCCCTACTACGGTACCCGACATAGGAGCAGTAATAGTAGCATCACTTAAATCAGCAGATACTCTATCATAGTTTGACTGAGCTTGTTCATATGCGGTCACAGCATCATCATAAGTTTGCGCTGCTACAGCATTTTGGTCAATTAGCGCTTTATAGCGATTCATATCTAAACGCGCTTTATCCAAAGCAGCCTTTGCATTATCGACCTGTGCTTGCAATTGTCGTGTATCAATATAGGCAATCACTTGACCTTGCGTAACATGATCATTTTCTTTGACCAATACTTTTTCAAGTTTACCAGCCACGTTTGTAGACACATCGACATAATTAACAGGATTAATGGTACCTGTAGCACTAATACTAGTTTTTACATCGCCCTTTTCAACCCTTCCAGTTGTATATTTTTGTTGAGTTTGTGCACTATCATTTGTATGAACATAATAATAGCCACCACCACCTAATAAACAGATGGCAATAATACCACCGATAATACGTTTACGGTGCTTCTGAAATAATTCTTTCATATATACTCCTTAATAAATGAGTCATTCCATTTTCATGCATTACATTGTACTAAAAAATTATCGTTTATACAATATAATTTTACAATCACATATTAATGACTCAATATAGAGATTAATTCATACTGACTTTTATCAATGCCAAACTTCATTGTTTTAGCCATTTCATAGGATATAGACCGAATATGTCCATCAATATATGCAGTGATACAATTGTGTTCACCACGTAACAAACAATCCACTGCCAATTCACTCATACGCGCTGCTAAAATAGCATCTAATGCGGATGGTGCACCGCCGCGTTGTAAATATCCAAGAACTGTTAAACTTGGATCAAAGTATGTATGTTGTTTAATATACTCTTTAACCTCACTACTAGAGTAGGCCCCTTCAGCAACGAGTATAATACTATATTCTTTACCTAACTGATGCGTCTTATTAATATGTTCACATACCTCATCTAATGGCATTGGGTATTCAGGTATTAATACAAGCTCTGCACCACTCGCCAACCCAGCTTGTAATGCAATGTGTCCTGCATGACGCCCCATGACTTCGATTATAGCCACTCGTTCATGAGAGTTCGATGTATCGCGAATACGTCCTACCGCATCAACTACAGTGTTAAGAGCAGTATCAAAACCAATCGTATATTGAGTACCATTCATATCGTTATCTATAGTACAAGGAATGGTTATCGTAGATTGACCTAGCCGCATTAAAGCCTCTGCGCCAGCTTGTGAGCCATCGCCACCAATAACGATTAAATGGTCTATACTAAAGTCTTGTAGTATTTGATAAGCCCGTTGTTGTACATCTAAATTCTTAAACTCTGGATAGCGTGCAGTTCTAAGAATGGTACCACCAGTGGTAATGATTCCCCCTACATTACGAGCATGCAAAGGGTTTATCTCATTATTAATAATACCTTCAAAACCACGTTCTATACCATACACGCTAAACCCTTCATGAATTGCCTTTCTTGTGATGGCCCGAATGGCTGCGTTCATCCCTGGTGCGTCTCCACCGCTTGTTAGTAATGCTATTTTTTTCATGTCTACGTTCCTTCTGCTGCTTTGTCTCAGCTTGTATGTTTTTAGACACTATTTCAGTTTGTCTGGGTTGTCTTCGCGCCTTAAATTGAATACCTAATGTATCAAGTTGGCGCTCAATTGCTTTCATAAAATCATAGGTACGTCCATTTGTCGTATCCAATACATAATCACACTGTCTATACACAGGTTTCCATGCTTGAATCATAGTATGGACAAAGGCTGAAACATTTGAATAGTCCATTGTTGGTCGTTTGCCTACACGACGATTAACACGACTAACAATACGATATTGCGCCGCCCGTATACCTATGATAAAAGAAAATTTCTTAAGCGATCTAAGTGTTCTATGTTCTATAGGAAAATTTCCTCCCACACTAATAACGGCTTCATGATACAATGAAACCTTTTTAAGAACCTCTTGTTCAGCACGTCGAAATGCTTTCTCGCCTATTTTTTTATAAATTTCTGCAATGGGCAACCCATAACGACCTTCTAACACTCGATCGGTATCCACAAATTGCCATCCCTTTAAATCTGCTAGATTACGGCCAAAATGGCTTTTCCCACTTCCCATGGACCCAATGAGAATAATATTTCGTTTTACTATCATGTTACAATTGCCCCTTATTCTTACGTTAAAATTTATTTTACTATAAAATTGACATAAAAACAAAAATGAACATACAATATTGAGAATTATTACCCAATATTGTATGTTCATTATTTTAAGTCGTTAAAGGTGTAACCTTGCACCTAAAGGATATACTATTTCCCTTCGTTTCCACAGATATAATATGTACATCACAATATGATAGGTGCTGTTGCACTGTATTATACCAAGATAGAAAGGACTGACTTGTCCCTACTACTGTCATATCTATACCATCATCGCTTCGAGAGCTGCTCACAATAACGAGTGGTTCTCTATTGATACTTTGATACATATCATCTTCCCAATATTCATGAATTAGTAATGATGATATTAACTCATATGTAGGGGATGATAAAAATTCCTGTTGTACGATTGTCTCCATCTGATAGTATTCAATTTTATTCCGTAATACTTCACATTGTTCTGTATAGTATTCATATATCCAGAATGAAAATAACCCAATGATTATACTTATACTACAAGACAGGATTACCTTCTTTAGATTTGGAGGCATGCTGTTTTGTATGTCCGTCCAAATGGAATGAACAAGTTCCTGACTCTTTTTCCACTTGTTGTTTGCCATCACATGTTACCTCTCTCATATGAGATTGAATATATTGAATATATGAATGATATACATCTTCATTGGTAGCATTACCATCAATAGTAAAACTTCCATCAGAAAATTCTATATGTCGTAATAAGATATTTCCTTGTGACGCCATCGCACCATCTAACAATATAACTAGCGTTGATTGCTCATTAAATTCTTTATGTTGTTGCAATAGTTGCGATATTTTTTCTTGAACATCGTCATACTTTTGATGTATAGCTACTGATTTTTCATCTGCATGTACTTGTTCATACGTTATTACTTGTTCACCATAGGCTTTATAGGAATAAACAGCTAAACCAAGACAGAAAGCACTGAGTAAGGCAATCATACCAGCACCGATATATATGTATAACTTATAGTTGCATAGTAAAATATACCACCGTAACGAACGAGGCATAAAATTTAGTAATCTATCATTACCATCCTTGTCCAATCCACTGTAACCCCCGCGCAGCCATACCTATCGCCATATCCCAATCTAATTCCCCTAATTTACATCGTGTGCGACCACGTCCAAGAAACATCATCGGTATATACTCGGTATTTCCGTATACTTCCTGCAATGCACTAATATCGATACGCTGTTCTTCGTTTAATCCTTCAATATTATAGAAATGAATACCTCGTATTTCTTCTACACCGAATCGTTGCAACACCTCTTCTAAATCAATTAAGGCAGAGCTGATATCAGCTCCATTTACCTTTACGACACATTCCTTAACACATGTATCTTTCCACCAAGCCCATAAATGCATACCAGTTGGCTCTACAATGCCCGTAATAGTTCCTGTCCTTTGCATCAATCCATAAGTGACAGGAAGTGGCCAGCAATCGATAGTATGTACAGGTGCACACGTATCTCGTATTCCTTGCCGAAGCAATTCAAGTTCATGTCGATCTACGGCAGCTAAAAATAAATAATACGTATGACGAGGGTATTCTCTTCGGCATGCATCCAACTCAAATTCGTGTTCTCCAAAATTAAACGTATCTTCTATATTCCACTTTATGAATTCCTTCACATCAAAATCATGAGGATCAAAGCTAGCCATTGTCATTTCTGTAGGAATACAGGCAACGATACTATAAGCCCCTTCTTCTAAATCATAGGTATTGATAAACTCTGCTATATCTTCATCAATTGTACTAGAGCGTTTCATCTCCATTGCATCGGTAATAATCATCGTCTTGTTTTCAATGTGTGCCGTAGTACCAACGATTCTATCCTCAGTAATGCATAAACCTGTATGTATCTGCTTTTTTTCTTTCATAATACCCTTCTCCTTAATGCGGTTTTATACTCACAATTTCTATTGTATGATCTTCTTTTTCCCTTATGTATATGTGCACACGACTTGAGACACCATTCAAGTCAGCACAACTCATTACATGTTTTGGGTTGGTGTTCTTTGGATCTGCTTTAATATATATATGAGCATTGTCATATGTTTCTACATCAATATCGTCTGTATAATCCCAATGATTTCCTCCATTGCAATAGGTATAAAACCATCGAGCACCACGTTCTGCCGCATAATGAGCTTCCATAAGTTTCATTTCATCCTTTGTATTGCTTAGCGAAAACGTAGCCAGCCGGTTAATTCCTAATATAAGTACTAATAAAATACACATAATATATATGGTGACATACGTAACCATACCAGAGGAATACTTAGAGACTCTTCGGTTTCTTATACCACTCAGAATATGTTGATACCGCTGTAGACACCTCATAATTTGCAATTCCTCCATACCCTTTTGCATATGCTGTAGTCGCATTGAAGCGATTATTCACAGACCAACTAAGGTTAAGTAACTTATTAGCATCCATAGAAAATGGTGTAATCGCATCTAGCCTACGCTTATCCTCGGTACCAATAATACGGCTTCCACTCAATGGTTGTAAGCTACCATCACTTAATTTTCTATACAAAGCCCTTCTAGTAGCTACAAAAGCTGTACGACTCGTATCATTAATAGATAACAAATGACCTTCATCACCAACGGATACTTTTGAGGTATTCCAGATTATATGAGCTACAATAGCTCGCCTTGTATAACGACCATCCTCTTGCATTGCTATGCTATCGTCGATTCTTTCAGTCCATATACAACAAGTCATACATATAGTCATGACCAGGATAATAACGAAGGAACTAATGAGGACACTAATAAGTAGAGACGGTAATATGAATCCATTGATTGATGCTATTCTATGATCAATGATGGGGTGGGCCAAGAAACGTAGATAATTCATAAATCGTATCTCCATTATTAACAGCTTGTACTATGTATCTTAGTATTGATACTCCATTGATCTCTTCTTCTATAACACGTTGTTTAAATGTTATTGTAGACAAATGATGTCTGTTCAATGATGAGGTATTTCCGGTTGTTGGCATCCCTCCAGAATCATATGTCGCTTTGCCAGCCTCTATGTAAGAAACTGTATCTTGCAATATATAGTCATCAATATACGAGGACTGCACAATCGATAAGGTACCACTCAATATATATAGAATGGTTGGTAATATGAATAATATTAAGGTCACCGCCATGAGGGCATCACCATATAAAAATCCATATTGGTCTATGAGTAACCTAATTTTTGTATTAGCACATTCTCTAATTTGTATCCATTTCATGATTACAATGATTCCCATCGAACACGACCTGTTTGCACAGATATCCATATGCGATTAGTCGCACCTGTTTGTGTATCTTGTAAAATAAATTCCGTTCCATCATAGGGCAATCCATAGGCAGAAAAATAAACGCGCTTCATTGTATGCCTACTTTCTATATGTGCAGGTAACTCCATTTCTACATGATGTGACATGAGTCCTTCTTGTATTGAATATGAATGTTTCTTTAAAATAAATTCACCTTGTGCCATTCGATTATCTCTATGACCTAACATAGCCCATAGTTGAACCTTCTTAATAGCGAGCACTATCTCTTCTGTGCTTCGATTTAACTCATGGCGCGAAGGTATCATAACAATGCTACTGACGCCTATGCTTACCAAGGATAGAAAAATGGTAATCCCCACAAGCCATTCTACTAATATAGAGCCATTACAGTAATGTGCATGTATTTTATTACCGACCAATATAACGCCTCCCACTCATTAGCAAAATGTAAAGCATTCCATGCACCAATACACAAGAAAGGGCCAAAAGGAATATATCGTCTACACGTATAACGCATACTATATAAGCTGGCGAGATAGAGGGCACTAGCTAAACAAGAAACGTAAATCATAACAATAATTTGTATGCTCGAAAACCATATGGATATGGCACAAATCCATTTAATATCGCCCCAACCAAAGCCTCCTTTACTTAGCATGCGCAATGTCACACTAATACAAGCAACAATCGCAACATGTACACAGGTGTCGAGGACTGCATACTGTTCAACCATGCTATAGAGGATACCTATAATCGTAAGTGCAATAGCACCTTCGTCGGGTAATATGTAATATAGCTTATCAATGGTAGCACCTATTACGAGAAACAGTGAAAAGAAGCTATAACATATAATTTCAAATAGTGTGTAATCCCTATATAGTAATGGGATCACGATGGCCAAAATCCATATACATAGACAAATATATACCTTTTTCCCTTTCATAATAGTGTCCTTTATGTTTCAGGAGCCGTAACGACTACAGACTTGCCTGCATTACCTGCCACTTGTTCATAGGTAATAACGTATTCCTTACCTTTTGTAGTTTTAACATGCTCTGTTAAATAACCTTCTTGATATAATTTTTCTACTGTTGGAGGTGTATCTAAGCTTTTGTCGATCATGTATAATTGTGTCGCATTGCGGATGATTTGCATATCTGCTACTTGTTTTGCATTCTTTGCCTTATCCGCAGCAGACATAAATTGAGGCATTGCTATAGCAGCCAAAATAGCAATAACTGCTACTACCACCATGAGTTCTACCAGTGTAAAACCGCCTTGTTTAGTATGTTGTAGTCGACGAATACTAATATATTTTAGAAATGATTTTTCTAAATGAGATAAGATTTTTCTACAAGAAATAAGCATTTCACGAGTCTCCTTTCATTGACCTCCCAATGATGATATAGATGTAAAAACTGGATACATAACAGATATAACAAGGATAGCAATACCAATCCCCATAATAGTAAGTAGTATGGGCTCCAGAAGGCGCTCCATTCTCGCTATATACTGTGTCAACAATGATTCATAGTAGTGACTGCAATGATTCAGCATAGCTACTAATTCACCACTTTCCTCTCCAACTGCTACCATTTGCCATATAAAAGAATTTCCTATTGATGATGATTTTAGACTTTCACAAAAGGAATGCCCTTTACACAGCATGGCATATACATGATTGCTACACTCTTCACCATATAGATTTCGCCATATACGTTTTGTAATATCGATGGTGTTGATTATAGAAATCCCAGAATCTAACAATAGCGCCCATATATGCAAAATATTCGTATAATATAGGGAGGTTAAGAACGTTTTATGCTGAGCCAACTGCCATAAACGCCTATCAAACCTATATCTAATCGAAGGTTGTTTAAAAGCATATATGAGTACTCCAATAAGCCCCACATGCACACCGATATAAAAAAGCGGATGTTCTCGAAGGGAAGTTCCTAATACAAATAAACCTTTTGTCATCCATGGCAATTCTATATGCATGGTTGTAAACACGCGGGTAAACGATGGAATAATAAACAATATAGTAACCAAGAAAAATACATTCATAAGAAATAATAGAAATAAGGGATATGAAATAGCACTTACCATCTTTTGTTGGTATTTTCGTTCCCGTTCGTAATAGGAGGCTATATACTGCAAGGACTCTCCGACGTTCCCTGACATTTCGCCACTCTCAAGAAGAGCTAATGCAATGGAAGGGAATCCCTTTTCTCGAAGAACCTCAGATAGAGATTGCCCTCGTTGTATGCCCTCATATAAAGAGCGATATAACATCGTTTTTGAACCGTCCATTAAGAGTTCTAAGGAGCGCCTAAGCGAAATCCCAGATTGTAATAATAATCCCAATTGATATGCAGTGGTACTCACCTGTTTATGCCGCCAACGAATTGTTTTTCCAGATGATCTAGCTATGCTACAAATCACATATCCTTCTAGTTTAAGTTTAGTTTTGACCTCTTCTTCAGAATCGGCCCATAATATTCCCTGTATTCTTTTCTTGTCTGTTGTTATCGCTATATAGTCATAGGCATTCATGTAATCCCTCTATGATAGTTGTTGTTCCAATAAAGCATGTAATTGTCGAGCAGCCCCATATTCTGCTTTCACATCTCGTACCGCCATTTCTAATGTTTTCATGGGAGCCTGTGTTTCTTGAATCGAAACAATTTGTGGCTCCTTTCGATTTCTAATTAAATTTGCCACCGCATTAGTATTTAATAGAATATCTCGAATCGTTATAAATGAAGTCTCCCACCGCAATAAACGCTGACATATAACGGCGCGAAGTACTTGTGATACCTGACTGCGCACTTCATCTTGTTGCTCACCTGGAAATAAAGATATCATCCGTTGTACCGCCATGACAGCACGTTGTGTATGCATGGTTGCCAACACTAAATGACCTGTTTCAGCAGCATGCAGTGCCGCTTCTAAGGTATCTCGGTCTCTCAATTCACCGACCATAATGACATCAGGATCTTCGCGCAACGCGTCACGTATCCCATGTGCCATCGAATCCACATCAATTCCAAGTTGCCGTTGATGAATCATTGACTGCAAGGGTATAAATTCATATTCCACAGGGTCCTCTAGCGTTATAATGTGTTTACTCATAGTTGTATTTATATATTCTATGCAACAAGCTAAGGTATATGATTTTCCACTTCCTGTGGGCCCCGTAACGAGAACTAATCCATCATGATATTCACAAATCTCTTTTAACACATCACTATCTTTTGATGCATCTAGCGACAAATTAGCATGACAGAGAAGCCTCAATGTTCCACATATTCTATGATTAGCCCTATAAATATGTGCCCGAATCCGAATGCCATTGCTGGTGAAAGCATTATCTACAGAATGCCATCCATCTTCGATAACCCCACATCGTTGTAAGACATCGCTGATCATATCATTACTGCATATGCTTGAAATAGGTTCCAATCCATTGGCAGCCCGAATATAAATGGGTTTATCAACCTCTAGATGTACATCGGTGGCGCTATACTGTAATGCTAAATGGATTACATCTTCTATGTTCGTGATTGGCTCTATTCTTGCCAAACTATTACAATAGGATGCCTGCACGATGTACCTCCTCTAACGTTGTTATGCCCAAATCAACGGCGCTATGTGCTGAATCATGAAGTGAAACATACATATAAGAATCAACATGATTCCAATCTATGTCACTGGATGGTATTTCTACATATTCAAATAGGCCGAGTCGGCCCTGATACGAATTCGTTGCTCTATTAATACGCCTCACGAGACGCTGAGATAATGAACCAATTAAGGTAGCATGTAGTAAATACGGTTCAACCCCCATATCTACAAGCCGGCCTATCACACCTAACGCGGTATTCGTATGAACCGTCGTAATTACACGGTGCCCCGTCAAAGCTGCTTTCACAGCTAGTTGAGCTGTCTCATGGTCTCGTATTTCACCAATCATGATAGAATCAGGGTCCTGACGTAATACGGTACGCAGTCCTTTTGAAAAGGTAAAGCCAATCTTTTCATTAATCCCTATCTGTATAGCTCCATCAATTCTCGCCTCCACAGGGTCCTCTAAACATATAAGTTTAGTTTCCTTTAGATTCAACATTCGGAGCATGGCATACAGAGTGGCTGTCTTGCCGCTACCTGTAGGTCCACATATAGTGATGAGTCCATAAGGACGTTTTAATAAAGAAACTATTTTCTCTTGTAACCCTTGGGACATGCCAAGTTCTAATAAATTCTTATGAGCCCCTTCATTTCCCATCAGCCTACATACAATTGCCTCTCCATATAAGCTGGGCAGACTAGAGACACGCATTGTCACTGCATATGATTTAGTACTCCATTCCCACCGCCCATCTTGAGGCAATCGTTTCTCACTAATATCCATGCCGCTGAATACCTTGATGCGGTTAACGAGCATATCCGCATCAGTAGCATCGATATACATATAATCTCTTAATAATCCATCAATTCTCAATCTCACTTGTACGCCATTACAAATAGGGTCAAAATGAATATCACTAGCACCTAGGGTAAGAGCATGAGTAATAATGGAATCTAATGTAACATCTACATACAATGTCACCCCCTCCTTCATACCTTGCGGTGTGTTTATGCATCACCTTTGCTTATTGCACTATGTAATTCTTCACAACAAGGAAAACTCCTGTTTATTTTCAAAAAATCCACAATGCGTGTACATATACGCAAGGAAACAGCAAAAAAAGAGACTCCCTTGAGTTTTTACTACTCAACGGAGTCTCTTCTATAGCATTGTTATTCTAAAACCAAATGTATTATTCTATTTTTTCAAATTGTAAAATACTGCATCGCCTTTATATTGTGCAGTTTCATATAACATTTCTTCAATGCGAAGCAATTGGTTATATTTAGCAACACGTTCGGAACGAGCAGGCGCACCTGTTTTAATTTGGCCCGCATTAACAGCTACTGCGATGTCTGCAATAAATGTATCTTCTGTTTCGCCGGAACGATGAGATACTACGCATGTATAACCAGCGCGTTTTGCTGTTTCCATAGCATCAAAAGCTTCTGTTAATGTACCAATTTGATTTACTTTTACAAGAATTGAATTAGCTACACCAAGGTCGATACCTTTTTCAAGGCGTTTTGTATTTGTAACGAATAAATCGTCACCTACAAGTTGAACGCGTTTACCAAGGCGCTCTGTTAATACTTTCCAGCCATCCCAATCTTCTTCTGCAAGACCATCTTCGATAGATACGATAGGATATTTATCGACTAAGTATTCATAGAAGTCAACCATTTCGCTAGCGCTCAATACTTTACCTTCGCCATCTAAATGATATTTACCATCTTTATAGATTTCGCTAGAAGCCACATCGAGAGCTAATTTAAAATCTGTACCAAGTTCATAACCAGCACGTTTAATAGCTTCACAGATTACTTCCAAAGCTTCTTCATTGGAAGCTAAGTTTGGTGCAAAACCGCCTTCATCGCCTACAGCAGTGCTGAGACCTTTATCGTGAAGCACGGATTTCAATGTGTGATATACTTCTGCACAGCTACGCAATGCATCGCTAAATGTTTTAGCCCCTACAGGCATAATCATAAACTCTTGAAGGTCTACGTTATTATCAGCATGAGCACCACCATTTAGAATGTTCATCATAGGAACAGGAAGCTCTTTAGCATTAAAACCACCTAGATATAAGAACAAAGGCAAATCTAAAGATTCAGCAGCAGCGCGTGCTACAGCCATAGATACACCTAAAATTGCATTGGCACCTAAGTTAGCTTTGTTATCTGTACCGTCTAGTTTAAGCATTAAATTATCAATCGCCACTTGTTCAGTTGCATCATAGCCGATAATAGCAGGGCCAATTTTTGCATTTACATTGTCTACAGCTTGTAAAACACCTTTACCGCCATAGCGTTTTTTATCGCCATCGCGAAGTTCTACGGCTTCAAACATCCCTGTAGATGCACCAGAAGGAACCGCTGCTGTCGCAATTGTACCATCTTCCAAACATACTTCAACTTCTACTGTAGGATTACCACGAGAATCCAAAATTTCACGAGCTACGACTTGTTCAATTACTGCCATAATACTACCTCTTATTTATATACTAATTAATCTACTAACAAACTTTCACCTGTCATATCACTTGGCTTATCAATATGAGCCAATGCCAACATAGTTGGTGCAATATCACATAATTTACCAGATTTTAGATGTTTATACCTATCATTTGCATCGACCAAAATCAATGGAACCACATTAGTCGTGTGCGCTGTATGCGGTTTTCCTGTTTCATGATTGACCATTTGCTCTGCATTACCATGATCGGCGGTAACTAAAAGCTGTCCTCCAGCCTCTAATATAGCCTTTGCAATACGTTCTAATCCTGCATCCACAGTTTGAATTGCTTTCACTGCAGCTTTAAAATCTCCTGTATGACCTACCATATCTGGATTTGCATAATTTAAGATAATCATATCGTATTGACCACTATGAATGGCAGCAACAACCTTATCCGTCACTTCAGGGGCACTCATTTCTGGTTGCAAATCATAGGTTGCTACAGAAGGCGATGGTACAAGAATACGGTCTTCACCTTCAAATGGTACCTCATTACCACCATTAAAGAAATATGTTACATGTGCATATTTCTCTGTTTCTGCAATGCGCAATTGACGATAGCCTCCATCGGAGAGTACAGAACCTAAAGTATTATGCAACGTATCCTTTTCATAGACAATATGAACAGGTAATCCATCTTCATACTTTGTCATGGTCGCCATATAGATAGATATAGGTTCCCGTTTAAAGCCATCAAAATCAGGTAATGTTAAAGCCTTTGTTAATTCGCGGGCTCTATCAGGTCTAAAGTTACAGAAAATAACTGCATCCCCATTACTGATAGTTCCATTAGGGTTAATTACTGTAGGTACTACAAACTCATCATTAACACCATCTTGATAGGACTTTAACACGGCTTCACATGCAGAGTTTGCTATATTACCTACTCCTTTGACGATGGCATTATATGCCAGTTCCTCACGGTCCCAACGATTATCGCGATCCATGCCATAGTAACGACCACTTACGGTAGCAATTTTTCCGCAAGCAACATCAGACATAAAATCTTCAAGCTCTTTAAGATAGGTTGTCGCCGATTGTGGCGGTACATCGCGACCATCTAACAGAGCATGAACATATACCTCTTTAATACCTTCGTGTTTGGCACCGGCAATGACTGCCTTGATATGTTCTAATGAGCAATGTACATTACCGTCAGAAATAAGGCCAATGATTTGTAATTTGCCATGTTTAGCATGCTTATATAACTCTTGTATTACAGGCTTATGATAAAATTCGCCATTCTCTACGTCCTTAGTAATACGCGTTAAGTCTTGATATACAATACGGCCTGAACCAAGGTTGAGATGTCCAACTTCTGAATTACCCATTTGCCCTTCTGGCAAACCGACTGCAAGACCGGAAGCTTGTAATGTTGTATGGGGATACGTATCCCACAAATGATTAAAATAACTTGGTTTTGCTTGTACTACGGCATTCGTCGTATCTGTTTGGTCCCCCATACCAAAGCCATCTAGGATGACTAGCATTACGGGTGCCTGTAATTTTGCCATATTTATACCTCTAGTATGTTATTTACTTACGCCTTGAGCCGCCATGATGATTTCATTAAATTCATCCACGATTAACGAAGCGCCTCCAACGAGGGCCCCATCAATATTAGGCTCACTTAAAATTTCACGCGCATTATTAGCCTTTACACTACCACCATATTGAATTCGAACTGATTCAGCTACAGCAGATGTATATAGATCCGCTATATAATCACGTATGGATTTACATACTTCCTCTGCTTGATCAGCAGTCGCAGTCTTGCCCGTACCAATAGCCCAAATCGGTTCATAAGCGATAATCAATTGTTCCACTTGATCCGCTGGAATATCTTGTAATGCACATTGTAATTGTCCATGAATGAAAGAAATCGTTTCGTTTGCCTCTCTCTGAGCAAGGCTTTCACCAACACAGACAATAGGTTGCAAATTATGATGAAAAGCACTCTTAATCTTTTCATTAACCATAGCATCTGTTTCACCATAGTACTCACGGCGTTCGGAATGGCCAATGATGACATAGGACACACCGAGTTCCGTTAACATCAACGGAGAAACTTCGCCAGTAAATGCACCGGCATCATGATAATCCATATTTTGAGCCCCTACGCCAACCTGTGTATCTCGTGTTAAGGACACAGCTCTCTCAAGCGCAGTAAAGGGCGGACATACAACTACGTCACAGTCCAAATCTTTATCACCTAGAAAACTGGTAAATGCTTCAATCAAGATAGAACCAGATGCAATGGTTCCGTTCATCTTCCAGTTTCCTGCAATAATTTGTTTTCTCATTTTAGGCCTCTGTTAAAGCAGCAATGCCTGGCAAAACCTTACCTTCCAATAATTCAAGGGATGCACCGCCACCAGTCGAAATATGGCTGATTTTATCTGCTAAGCCGCTTTTTTCAATAGCAGCTACAGAATCACCACCACCAACGATAGTCATAGCATCAGATTCTGCAACGGCTTTAGCTACTGCATTCGTACCAGCTGCAAATTTATCCATTTCAAATACGCCCATTGGGCCATTCCAAATGATAGTTTTCATATTAGCCAATGCTTCTATATATAGGTCACGTGTTTTAGGGCCGATATCCAAAATCATCCAGCCATCTTCGATGTTATCGACATCCACGATTTTTGTGTTCGCATCATTGCTGAAAGCATCTGCTACTACAGCATCGATAGGTGTCAATAATCTAGCACCTGCAACGCGTGCTTCCATAACTAAATCTGTAGCGATAGCATCTTGACCATCTTCATATAAGGAACTACCGATGTTACAGCCTTGAGCCTTAATGAAAGCATTCGCCATACCGCCACCGATAATCATAACGTCTACCTTAGGTAATAGATTGGAAATAACAGAAATTTTATCTGTTACCTTAGCACCACCGATAATGGCTGCCATAGGTGTTTTAGGATGTACGATAGCTGCACTTAATGCATCAATTTCTTTTTTTAGCAAGAAACCCGCACCCATAGGGATGTAATCAGCAATGCCAACTACAGATGCTGCATTACGATGAGATACACCAAATGCATCATTGATAGCTACATCAGCAAGAGATGCTAATTGTTTAGCAAACGCTGGATCATTCTTTGTTTCTTCGTTATGGTAACGTAAGTTTTCAAGCATCAATACATCGCCAGGTTGTAATGCTTCAACGGCTGCCTCAACCTTAGGACCAACGCAATCATCTACAAATGCAACTGGTTTATTGATAAGTTCAGATAAACGTTTAGCACAAGGCGCTAATGTCATATCCGGTTTACGTTCACCCTTTGGACGACCAAAGTGAGATGCAAGGATTACCTTTGCATTGTGGTCGATTAAATATTTGATTGTTTCTAGTGCACCACGAATGCGAGTGTCATCAGTGATAACCCCATCCTTCATAGGCACATTGAAATCCACGCGTACAAAAACGCGTTTATTATCTACATTCATATCTAAAATGGTTAATTTCATCCTAGAATTTCCTCCCATTATAGACCTTTGCTAGCTACGAAAGCTGCCATATCGATAAGGCGTTCAGAATAGCCCCATTCGTTATCGTACCAAGAAACAACTTTCACCATGTTACCATCCATAACCATTGTCAAATCAGCATCAACAATGGAGCTACGAGGATCAGAACTAAAGTCACAGGATACCAATGGCACATCGGATACGCCAAGAATACCTTTTAATTCGCCAGCTGCTGCTTTGCGGAATGCTTCATTGATTTCTTCTTTAGTAGCAGGTTTTTCAAGTTCGCAAACAAGGTCAGTAGCGGATACGTCTGGTGTAGGAACGCGCAATGCAAAACCATCTAATTTACCTTTTAATTGAGGCAATACTTTAGCAACAGCCTTTGCTGCACCAGTTGTTGTAGGAATGATGGACATAGCTGCTGCACGAGCACGGCGTGGGTCTTTATGACGTGCATCAAGAATTTTTTGGTCATTTGTATAAGAATGAATTGTAGTCATCATACCGCGTTTAATGCCGAATTCATCACACAATACTTTAGCAAATGGTGCCAAGCAGTTTGTTGTACAAGATGCATTAGAAATGATGTGGTGTTTTGCAGGATCGTACATATCTTGGTTAACACCCATAACCATAGTTAAGTCTTCATTTTTACCAGGTGCAGAAATCAATACTTTCTTAACAGTAGGTTGATTCAAATGAACCTTTGCTTCCTCTGCATCACGGTATTTACCAGTACATTCCATAACGATTTCTACGCCTTCTTCAGACCAAGGCAATTTAGAAGCATCACGGTCATGGAATACGCGGATTTTTTTGCCGTCTACATAAATATTTTCATCATCAAATGTTACTTCATTAGGGATTGTGCCATGTACGGAATCGTATTTTAACAATAATGCAGTACCTTCATTATCACCAGTCGCATTAATAGCGACTACTTCAACATCTGGATTATTAATTGCTGCACGTACTACACATTTACCAATACGACCGAAACCATTAATACCAACTTTAACTGCCATTGTTTTGTCCTCCTCAAAAGAACTATATAATACTAAAAAATAATAAACTAAATTATAATGCAGGAATATTTAGTAATTGGCGCATACCTTCTGCTGCTTGATCATCTATTATGAGAATACCCTTTTTACAAGACCTCATAACACTAATGATAGCACTAGCTTTATCAAAGCCACCTGCTACAGCTACGACATGCGGTATATTTACTATATCCCTTAGTGAAAGCCCTATGTTGTTCGTCGCATAAACGATAGAACCATCCATAGAGCAATACTGACCTAATGCCTCACCTACAGCATCGCCATCAACAAGTTGACGGCGCACATCTTTAGGTATATGTCGCACATCGGCCATATGGAGTGCTTGACCAATACCAAAAACCAATACATCAGTTCTATGGATTAATTCGCTAATCTCCTTGATTTGTGGTTCTAATGTTACAAGCATATCTAGGGAATCTTTAGATAGTCCATCCGGTAAATGAAGCATCTTATACGAGCCATGCCAGCGCTCTGCTAATACAGAAGCAATCACATTCGCTTGATACTCAACAACTTCACCAACGCCACCACGGGCTGGTACAACCATGGGATGCAACACACTACTGGGCATTTCATCAGCCATGGCCGCCATGGTACTACCACCACTAACGGCTACGACAGACCCATCCGTCACCATACGTTGAACCACTTTCGCAGCAGTAAAACCTAGGCGTTTTAACATTAATGATCCTTCACTAGGCGTGATAATAACATCATCAATATGTAATGCCGCTTTCAACTGTTGCTCTAATTCGCCAACACGTTCATATTCATAAAGAATGCTCCTTAATTTAGGAACTAATTCTCGTCCTTCAGCACTTAGATAGATACCAGGTTTAGAGATTTCAACTAATCCATTACCACGTAATGCATCAACATGAGATCGTACTGCACGTTCTGATATATCCGTAGCTAGTGCTAAACTCCTACGGCCCAGAGGTTCTTCATAGGCTAGATGACTCAATAATTTGTAGCGATCCTTTAAGACTGTCATTAATTCCGGTGCTATACGTTCACATACCATTAACAACTCATTCATAGGGTTCCTCCTTTACCCTTTGATAAGGATAACGATATTCGTCCCAGATAAACAAAATCAGTCCCACCTAGAATAAAAAAATACTTCTACATGATTATTTTATACCTTATTACAACTATATTCAAGTAAAAAAAACGCTCATATAGAGCGTTTTTTCTTGAATATAGTTGTAATTATTATAAAAGTATAAGAAACTATCAAATTTAACGAATATTTTTATCTTTATTCTTAAAAACCAAATAATCGTAGAACAGGCGTAAAAATATCAATATTGGATAAATCCAATATATACTCATCCTTATCAGCTTTATCAACACTACACTTTGGCAACACAGATTGACAATATCTACATTTAATGGCTTCCTTCCGAATAAATTCCCCACAATAAGGACATTTCTTCATACTTCTATCTTTTTCTTTAGCGATATCATTGCAATTTAAACAAATAGCATGTATAAATGCAACAATCCAAATTAGGTTGCTATATAATAACCAAAGAAAAAAAGAATGTCCTTTTCTATTTGCAATAATTGGTGGAATTATAAATATTAGAGCCAAAATAGGTATAGGCCACATTGGCCTTGCTGAACCTAATGGGAAAATAAAATCAACAATAAAAGCTGAACTTATGAAAGATATAATATACCCCAAAATACACTTCAGAAAAATCATATAAATACTTCCCCTACAAAGTGTCCTTATTTAGTACCAAAAATACGGTCCCCAGCATCCCCTAAACCAGGCAAGATATAGCCATGTTCATTCAATGTTTCATCGAGAGCTGCTACATAAATAGGTACATCAGGATGTTCCTTATTAACAACTTCTACACCTTCAGGAGCCGCTACGAGGCACATCAATTTAATGCTCTTAGCACCTTTTTCTTTCAACAACGTAATCGCTGCAGATGCACTACCACCAGTAGCAAGCATTGGATCGGTAACGATGAAATCACGTTCGCCCACGTCGCTAGGTAATTTGCAATAATATTCTACTGGTTTTAATGTTTCTGGATCACGATATAAACCGACATGGCCAACCTTAGCTGTTGGAATCAAGCTAAGCATACCATTTACCATGCCAAGACCAGCGCGCAAAATCGGAATAATGCCTAATTTTTTACCGGCAATGCGTTTACCTGTCATCTTAGTCAATGGTGTTTGCACTTCTACATCTTCTAATGGTAAATTACGTGTAATTTCATAGCCCATCAACAATGTAATTTCATCTAATAATTCGCGGAAATCTTTTGAACCTGTTTGTACATCACGCATCAATGTAACCTTATGATGAATCAATGGATGTGTCATAACATTAACGTTCATGATTATGCCCCCTATAAAAACAATCCGAATCCGAAATCATTATTTCGGCCTTTTACTATTCATACATACTCTATCACATATTTACAATTCCTGCCATATAAATATGACCAAGACCATTCAAAAAGGCGAGCAAGAAAAACTCTTGCTCGCCTTTTAAAGACTTTTTAATACGGCCTATACTTACAAATTATAAGTTAGGGTATAAAGGGTATTTTTCACATAATGCAGCTACTCGTTTTGCAGCATCTTGATGTTTTACTGTATCTTCTGGGTTTTGAAGTACTGTAGCAATGATATCTGCAATTTCTTTCATATCGTCTTCTTTAAGACCACGTGTAGTCAATGCAGGTGTACCTAAACGAACACCACTAGTTACAAATGGACTAGCTGGATCGAATGGAATTGTATTTTTATTAGCTGTGATGCCGATTTCATCAAGAAGATGTTCTGCTTCTTTACCAGTCAAACCTGTATTGCGCACATCTACAAGCATAACATGTGTATCTGTACCACCAGAAACGATAGTCAAACCTTTAGCCATCAATTCAGCAGCCAATACCTTTGCATTTTTAATAACTTGTTCAGCGTATACTTTAAATTCTGGTTGTAATGCTTCACCTAATGCAACAGCTTTTGCAGCGATAACATGCATCAAAGGACCACCTTGGATACCAGGGAATACGGCTTTATCAATAGCTTTTGCATATTCTTCTTTGCACAAAATCATACCGCCACGAGGACCACGCAATGTTTTATGTGTTGTAGTTGTAACGATATCAGCATATTCTACTGGATTTGGATGTAAACCAGCAGCTACAAGGCCAGCAAAGTGAGCCATGTCTACCATGAAAATAGCGCCTACTTCATGAGCTACATCAGCCATTTTCTTAAAGTCGATTTGACGGCTATAAGCACTACCACCAGCAATGATTAATTTAGGTTTTGCTTCTAATACGATTTTGCGGAATTCATCATAGTCGATTTGTTGAGTTTCTGCATTAACACCGTAAGGAACAACATTGAAATATGTACCAGATACGTTTACAGGAGAACCATGTGTTAAGTGACCACCATGGGACAAGTTCATACCAACAATAGTGTCACCAGGTTTTAACATAGCAAAATATACAGCAAAGTTAGCTTGAGACCCAGAATGTGGTTGTACATTTGCATGTTCTGCACCAAATAAACGTTTAGCGCGTTCAATAGCCAATGTTTCTACCACGTCCACATGTTCGCAGCCACCATAATAACGTTTGCCAGGGTAGCCTTCAGCATATTTATTAGTCAATACACTACCTTGAGCTTCCATAACGGCTTGGGATACGATATTTTCAGAAGCGATCATTTCTAATTTATCGCGTTGACGCATTAATTCTTGATCGATAACTGCTTTAACATTAGGGTCTTGTTTTGCTAAGAAACTCATGGGAATCCTCCTTGAAACATATGTAAATATAATGTGATAACTAATTGAGTAAAGATGTATTATTTTTCGAGAGCAGAAATTTTTTCTACGCGACGTGCGTGACGTCCGCCTTCAAACTCTGTATTAAGCCAAATCGTAACAATATCCTTTGCAAGGCCCGGTCCAATAACGCGTTCCCCCATCGTAAGAATATTGGCATTATTATGTTCGCGACTGGCATGTGCGGAAAATGTATCGTGGCAAAGCGCTGCACGTACACCTGCAATTTTGTTGGCTGCAATACCAATCCCAATGCCTGTACCACAGATTAAGATACCTCGATCTGCTGCACCATCTACAACGGCATGTGCTACTGGTTCAGCAATATCCGGATAATCACAAGATTCTGTACTATGTGTACCAAAATCTTCCACTTCATGGCCTAATGTAGACAATAATTCCTTAATTTCTTGTTTTAAATGTAATCCACCATGATCACAACCAATAGCAATTTTCATAGCTCTATCTCCTATTCTTTTGATGCTACTAATCCAGCTTTCACCAAATTATAAATTTGCTCAGCACATTGATTATACACGTCTTGATTTGAACCGAAAGGATCTACCACATCTCCTGTACCATGCCCCCATTCAGCAAGGGTTTTAATTTTAGCTACTTCAAAAGGAAATTGACGAAGTAACACAGATTTATGGTCTTGTGTCATACCAATAATCAAATCCGCTGAATTGACAAGCTCCATTGTAAGAGGTCTTGATTCATGGCCAGAAATATCAGCAATAGATTGAATCGCAATCACAGCTTCTTCTGTAGGCTTAGCACCATAAGCAGCAAATAATCCAGCCGAAACTACATTAACGTCTAGACCAAGCTCTGTTGCCAAGGCCCGCGTAATACCTTCTGCCATTGGGCTACGACAGGTATTACCAGTACATACATACAAAATATTCATAATGACATCCTTACCGCCACAAATTCTGTGGCTATTTATACATTATAGCAAATACATCCAATATGTAAAGACATTTTTCTATTATGAATGGACATAATAAATATTACCTAATTGCTTATAAATAGATAATATGACCGGCACACGCCTTTTCCATGCGATTCATAACCGCTACGCCGAGGCCTGCATTCTCAACACCTTCTGCTAATATATAGTCTACATCACATTCATTAAAATGATGTAATGTCTTGTAAAAATCGTGAGCTAAGGCAACCGCATCTCCACTATGTCCATATACATGAAATTCACCGTGCACACTATCTTTCAACAAATCATAGGTTTCTTGACTAACAAGAAATGCCCCACGCTTAGTATCCTGTTCATGAATCACATTGTTGAAAGCTTCCGCCACATCCTTTGGATTGCCTACAAAGGCACGCATAGGTGCATCGGGAGCATAATGCTTATACTTCATACCAGGAGCCTTTGGCGCCTCATTTTGAGATGACAAAAATGGATCATAAGACACATTATCTACAACTTGTTCTAACATTTCTTTTGTAATTCCACCGGGCCGTAAGATGGTCACCCCATCATCTCTAACCTCTACAACAGTGGATTCCACACCAATCGTACAGATTCCAGCATCCACAATATACGGAATACGTCCATTCATATCATCATAAACAGCTTGAGTAGAAGTAGGGCTTGGACGGCCTGAAATATTAGCACTAGGCGCAGCAATTGGCACACCAGCCAACGCTAATATGTCACGGCATACGCCATGATCTGGGCAACGTAATGCCACGCGATCTAACCCACCAGTTGCACGGTCAGGCACGAGATCAGATTTAGGCAATGTAATTGTTAAAGGACCCGGCCAAAAAGCCTCAATCAAGGCCTTTGCTGTTTCAGGTATTTCTTTCACAAGCGGTGTAATACTTTCCGCATTTGGTACATGTAATATTAATGGATTATCTGAAGGACGACCTTTAGCAGCATAAATTTTATCCATTGCATCTGCATCGAGACCATTAGCACCAAGGCCATATACGGTTTCCGTAGGAATTGCGACAACGTCACCATGACGCAACGCATGGGCAACTAATTGAAGATTTTCTCTTGTAAGTTCGGTAATGATTTTAGTCTCCACATTCTCACCCCTTCACACGAGCCGTCACAACCCGATTAATGCCCGCTAAATCTGCTGCAAAAGATATATCTACATAGGAACCAACAGCCTCCAATAAAGATTTCACAGCCTCAGCTTGATCATATCCTACCTCAAAAGCTACAAGACCATGAGGTTTAAGATATGTAACGCACTCCATAGCTAACTGTCGATAGAAATCAAGTCCATCTTCACCACCAAATAGTGCAATATGGGGCTCATTAAGTACGTCAGGAGACAAGATTTTCTTATCTTCTAACCGAATATATGGCGGATTCGATACAATCACATCAAATAACTCATTGTGATGTTCTAAATAAGAAAACATATTCGATTCGTGAAATTCGCTTCGGGTTTCTAGCTTAAATGTTTTTTGATTCTGCGTTGCCACATTAAGTGCATCATGAGAAATATCAAGCCCCATTCCTGTTGCTATAGGCAAATAATGTAAAAGGCTAAGTAAAATAGTACCGGGTCCCGTACACATATCTAGAATACGAATAGTATCTTGTTGATGATAGGAACTTAATACATATTCTACTAATGTCTCTGTATCAGGCCGCGGAATGAGGACCTTATCATTCACGGTAAATGTAAGTCCCATAAAATCTTTAGTTCCCGTTAAAGATGCCACAGAATGTCCTTTTGCACGTTCAATGACAAGCGGTCTAAATCTATCCAGTTCTTCTTGCTCTAATGGTTGATCATAATTCGTATATAGATATATACGATTTTTCCCTAAAACGTGAGAAAGCAGTACTTCCCCATCAAGTCGAGGTGTATCCATCCCCTTGCTTTGAAAGTACTGCTCTGTCCACTGGAGAATACGACCAATCGTCCAAATCTCCTTATACATTTGTATTAGCCTCCTGCATTTTAGCTGCTTGGTCAGCAGCATTTAAGGCTTGAATGATTTCATCGAGATCACCATTTAAAATAGCATCTAATTTATACAATGTTAAATTGATACGATGATCTGTTACGCGACCTTGTGGGTAGTTATAGGTACGAATACGTTCACTACGGTCACCTGTGCCAACTTGGCTCTTACGATCTGCGGCCATACTAGCTGTTGCCTCTTGTTCGGCCTTATCTTGCAATTTTGCACGCAATACACGCATTGCCTTTTCTCTGTTTTGTAACTGAGAACGTTGATCCTGACAAGCTACGACAATACCTGTTGGTAAATGGGTAATACGGACAGCAGATTCTGTTTTATTAATATGCTGACCGCCGGCACCACTAGCACGATAGGTATCGATTTTCAAATCCTTGTCATTGATTTCAATATCTACATCTTCCATTTCAGGAAGTACGGCCACAGTAACTGTAGATGTATGTACACGGCCTTGTGTTTCTGTTGCAGGAACACGTTGTACACGATGAACGCCAGACTCAAATTTCATCTTAGAGTACACATTTTCACCATCTACGGAGAACACAACCTCTTTAAATCCGCCTAATTCAGGTTCATTAGCATCGATAATTTCACAGCGCCATCCTTGGCTTTCAGCATATTTTGTGTACATACGGAATAAATCACCTGCAAACAAAGCCGCTTCATCGCCACCAGCACCACCGCGAATTTCAATGATAATATTTTTATCATCGTTAGGATCTTTTGGTAATAGAAGAACTTGTAATTTTTCTTCTAATTCCTCTTTTTGAGGTTTTAATTCTTTCAATTCTTCTTGAGCCATTTCACGGAATTCTTCATCCATTGATTTATCTTCAATGACTTCCATAGCCTCATCAATGCCAGCCAAAACCTTTTTATATTCTCTAAAGGCTTCTACAGTTTCAGTTAGTTGTGCATGTTGACGTGTTAATTTACGCCATTCATCTTGACGAGCAATGACCTCTGGGTCACTGATGCGTTGCTCAAGATCCATAAATTTATCTTCAATAACTTGTAATTTATCTACTAACATGGGTAACCTCTATCTTAATGTGTATCATCTTCATAAGCATCTTCTTCTGGAGGACGCACCTCTTCTAGAGCGCGAATAGCTACTTCGATTTGATCTGCTTCTGGTTCACGTGTCGTCATATATTGTAACGCTAAACCCGGTTTAACAAGAGATTTTACAAAGGAACTTTCACTACGTCCTGCAAAACGAATAAATTCATAAGCAATACCTGCTACAACAGGCATCAATAAAACACGTGACACAATGCGTTCTAGCAAGTTAGGCCAGCCTAAAAAGGCAAATACAAATATACTAACTACCATTACAATAAGCAAGAAATTTGTGCCACATCGCGGATGTAATCGGGATTGTATACGTACATTCTCTACTGTTAATGGTAGATTATTTTCATAAGCATGAATGGTTTTATGCTCTGCGCCATGATATTGGAATACACGTTGTATATCCTTAGTTTGACCAATGCCCCAAATATAGAGCAAAAACAAAGCTAACCGTATAGCCCCCTCTACAAGATTCAAAATAAAGTGATTATCTTGAATACCTGGAATAAATTTAACTACAAATGTAGGAAGGGCCACAAATAAAGCTATCGCAAATAGTGTAGAAACTACCATAGTAATGGCAATTTCACTATTGGACATTTCTTCCTCTTCATCACCAGCCGCCTTTGCAGAAAAGGACAATGCCTTCATGCCGATAACGAGAGATTCATATAGGGCAACACAGCCTCGTAAAAATGGTTTCTTTAATATAGGATATCGATCTTGAATGGACTTAGTTGCTTCTTTTTGCACTACAATGGATCCAGAAGGTTCACGTACAGCCGTTGCTGTATATCCTGGGCCACGCATCATAACGCCTTCGATTACCGCTTGTCCACCAACGAACTTCTTAATACGTTCTTTTGCCAAAGGATTTCCTTTCATAAACAAATAGAGGCAGAGCCCAAAGCCCTGCCAATAGTTGTTTCGCTACATAAACTATTATTTACCGTAACGTTTGTTAAATTGTTCAATACGACCACGAGCTTGAGCCGCACGTTGTTGACCAGTGAAGAACGGATGGCATTTGGAGCAAACGTCTACACGAAGGTCTTCTTTTACAGAGCCAGTTTTGAATGTGTTGCCACAACCGCAAGTTACTGTAGCTTCTTTATAGTCTGGATGAATACCTTGTTTCATTCTATACACCTCTTTCCAGCAATCAATATTATTCTTATAGATTATAGCACGATAATACGCACAAATCAAGAAACTACTCTTTAGAAGCCTGTTTTTCTTCAATCGCTTCAGCTAAGATAGTTTCTAAATCACTTTCGTTTAAAATATCGCGTAATGCAATCAATTCTTCTAAGGAAAGAGTAATCCCTTTTTTCATGCTTGTATATTCACTATCCCAAGCGCGAAGGTCAAATTTTGGATTATATTTTCCCCAGCTTGTGCATGTAAGTTGTTTTTTCCAGCCATCTTTATCTTCAGATAATGTACCGATAACCTTGAAAATTTCAAAATTGATAACAGCCATACGTGCCTCCCTCCTTATCTAATTACAGTGTACACTATGTGTCAAGTTTATTTACTTAGTCTAAACGGATACGATATATTGTAAACCAATTTACACATATTGACAATTATTTTTTATAGTCACTGTAATCTTCAATATCGATGGATGTTGTAGGCGGCATTACGTCAGCACCTAAGGAGTTCATATTGTTTTGCCAAGATTCCCGTGCAGATTTGATAGTTTCTTTATAGGCTTCATCAATATTCTTAGCTGCATTAACTAAGAGAGATTCATCATTTACATCAAGCACGCGACGGCGTACGCTGCTGAGCATATATCCAAAGGATTCTTCAGTTTGAACAAGCATAGAAATTTCTTGAATTAATGTTTGTCCTGTGGTACTGGAGAAATATGTATACCACATATAGGCTAATTCCTCATCAGGGAACATCCAGTATACGCCATCACTAGGTATTTCTGTCCCCATCGACACGTCCACATGATCAGTATATCGGTTAAATGTCAAATAATACGCACCATTCTCACGAACAAGGTCTCTACCTAATTCAGAAACACGACTATCGATACAATAGATGCCGTCTTGACCTAAGGCCACATCAGTTTGCCCACCTGGCAATAGAATTGAACGTAAAGATAAACCATAATTCAATACAGTAAACACAGGTAATTGAGCAAAGACGCCATGAGGCAATGGAATATAATTAATCGCTTTCCATTCGTCACCAACCCGCTCACGAAGGCCAACGCGCATCTTTTTAACATCATATTTACCATAAATAATCTCATAAGCCCCAAGCGGAGTCCATTCACGAATAGATTCTACACGTTTTTGGTTCAAAAAGAATTGTAATGCCATATTATTCAATCCCAATTGATTTTGTGCCATCGTTGCTGGTAAGAATAATTGAGCAGTCCCTTCTGGAACCAAATTATGCAAACCATTAGCAACCTCTTCTACAATATCTTCAGAGGATTGAAACATACCAACCGTACCCGTAAAGATATGGTCGAAATAGCTACGATGTGGCCATTGATTAATAATCTGAGCCATTGGATACAATCGTGAAATAATGCTATAGCATACAGGAGATGCGGTATAGAGTACAACCTTTTTATCCTCATAGGATTGTAAAATTTCTTCTATCATACCAGCATATTCTTCTACATAAGCATACAATACGAGTTCCCCCGTTTTGCTATGAGCTTCTATACTTTCACGAACTGGCGTTTCCCATATAGTTCCCACATCAACGCCATCTAGAATTCCAGTATCACTAATAAAATCAAAGAGCTCTACCGTAAATGATGGTCCATACAATGCACGAAATGTATTTACATCATATGGAATAGGTCCAAAGGATTCCACTGTAGATTTCTCTGCTAATCCATATAAATCCTCTGGTGTAACACCCCATTCGCGAGAATTCGCATTGCTAGAAAGCAATTGATCTAATACTTTAAAACGCATTAATTCGTTGACGATGTCAATACCTTCTATGCCATATTGAGCACAAAGGGCAATTAGTTCTTCATTATTCTTTTTCATATTAAACCTTTCCTGCGGATGGACAAAGATGATTTAAAAAACAAGTTTCACATAGAGGCTTACGGGCCTTGCAGACACGGCGTCCATGATAAATTAGCCAGTGATGGGCTGCAGACCACTTCTCTTTTGGTATAGCCTTTTGCAATTTTTGCTCCATTTCTTCTGGCGTTTTTGCAATACCTAATTTCAATCGGTTTGCTACGCGGAATACATGTGTATCTACAGCAATAGCAGGTGTTCCGAATAATACGGATACTACAACATTTGCCGTTTTGCGCCCCACGCCTGGTAATTCAACGAGTTGATCAAACTCACGTGGCACTTCTCCATGATACTGTTCAACCAAAATATGACAAGTAGCAATCAAATTTTTAGCCTTTGATTTATATAAACCGCAGTCCTTTATGAGCGATTCTAATTTAGTAACACCGACCTCTAACATTTTAGCCGGATGATTTAATTCTGGAAATAATCGTTTAGTAACGATATTTACCCTTTCATCTGTGCACTGAGCTGATAAAACAACAGCCACTAATAATTCAAATTCATTTGTGTATTCAAGGGCAGGTTTAGCATCTATATAATGTTCTTCTAACAATGCTAATTGCTCTGCCTTAATTGCTTTCGTAACACGCACGACTAACTCCTTTCTCACTTGTGAAAGTACGGACTCGTACAATGTATATCTTACCATACGTGTTCATTTAGTTCTATGTTATAATAAACTATGTTATTCTAATCTAGAATACGGGAGGCAATTATGAGTAATATTAACGACACAATAAAACGGATAAATGAATTGGCCGCTAAGAAAAAATCTGGTCAAGAACTAACACCAGAAGAATTAGCCGAAAAGAAAGAGTTATATAACACCTATTTGGGTTTTATTCGTGGACAAGTAACAAGCACATTAGACCGCGTTGAATTTGTTGACCCTAAGACAGGTGAACGAACTGCTCCCCAAAAAGCACTAGATGACTTAGCGTTAAAGGCAGATAAAGAAATTAAAGAACGTAAGGAAATTCACTAACACTAAAAGGCACTTCAAATTTGAAGTGCCTTTTTAAATTCATTTCTTTATAATTTTCCTAATCGTTTCATAGCATCATAAATTTTTCCGGCTAATCCCTTCATTTGGAATTTAGGAATACCACAAGCTGCTACGCGAATACCATTGCCTAAAGCGATTACATAAATGTGCTCTTTCTTTAATTCTTCACAAATCGCTGTGCCTGCATCAGTTGGAATCGTAATAAAGAAACCACCGCGATATGGCAACATAGGCAAACCTACTTGCGCTGCTTCTTGTTTAAAGATATCAGCACGATCGCGAATCAATTGATAATAACAATTACGTTCATCCTCATAAGCTTTAAATTTATCAGAATCAGATACAATATTTGCCATAGCACGCATTGCAGGACGACAAATATTTGACCATGTGGCACGACTAGTCGATTTATTAACCTCTAAGAATTCATCAGCTACTTCTTCATCTGAAGAAATGCCAATCATAGCGCCAACACGCTGACCATACATCGTAAAGCCTTTGGAAAGGCTATAGCATACACATACAAGAATTTCCTTTGGCAAATGGCCCATCTTTTTAAAGAATGCACGAACTTCTTCTTTCTCACCAGAATAATCCAAATAAGCCACATCAATACCAATGATAACGTTATTACGGCCAATAGCAACTAATTCTTTCAAGAACGCAAGAATAGAATCCCAATCCTTATCCTCTACAGAATAACCGGTTGGATTATTACCTGGTGTATTAAATAAAATAACAACGTTTGTTTGTTTAGCAGCTAATTCCTTAACACGATGTTGGAATGCATCATGATTAAAATTATTATGTTCATCAAATAAAGAATAGGTAACTAGTGTACGTCCATTATCACCACAAATAACACGATATGCACCCCAGTACCAATCTGCAGTTAACACTTCATCGCCAGGTTCAGTATAGTTATGCACTAAATGATGAATACCACCTGTACCGCCAGTAGTAGCAATACTACGAATATAGCCATCAGGACGAGATTCGCCAAAACATTCCTTTTCAGCACATTCCAAATATTGTGGAATACCTGCAATAGGAGCGTACCCCACATGTTCCGTATCAGGTAAATTTAAATATTCTTCCTTTACAGTTTTTAAGAATACTAGATTTCCTTCTTCATCATAAATAGCACCTAATGTACCATTTACTACATTCTCTCGACCATTTAGTTTAGTATCTTCAGCCGCCTGTCCCGCAGTCACAAAGATTACATCTTTTAATTTTTTTCCTCTTGCGTGTTTCGCTGCTACACTTGTCATCGCATACACCATCCTAACTATAAAGAACTATCACATCATTATCATACCTAAAGTTAAGCATTTAGACAATGTGTATTCATGAAAAATATTGTATACATGAATACATACAAAAAAACCACCCATCTAAGATGAGTGGTTTCAAGTTCATATATGACGATTAGAATGTATAACCTACGCCAGCATGTAAACCTTTGGAAGTCTTGTCATTATCGTTTACGCTATATTTGTCATAACCATAATAAACGTTCAAATCAATGTTAGGTTTAACTTCATATTGAGCACCTACTTGATAGGATTGTTTAATATCGTTACCCCAACCAGCTTTAGCAAAGCCGTTAACTTTATCAGTCAAAGGCACGTGACCAATTACACCAGCTTGAACACCTAAATCAGTGTCATGTGTACGAATAGCGGTTCCAGCACCATATAGATTTACATTAGGATGTACTTTATAAACATAAGCCAATTGGTGATCTTTAATATCACCATTTTTAGCATTTACTTTGTTATAAGAGTATTGAAGAGCAGATTTATTGCTTAAATCATGTTCTAAAGATACGCCAAAGCCATCATTGTTTGTACCACCGCTATTAGATACGCGTTGATTAAACGCATAGTCAGCTTGAATTTTTGTGGAATTATCACTGATTTTAGTTACAGGTACGGATGCAGCGAATGCACTACCAGTAATCACTGTTGCAGCTAAAGATAATAATACTAATTTTTTCATTTGTACCTCCTATACACACATAGATATGTGTCTTAATAAGTTACTTTTATTCTAATATTGTAAGTATATATATTAAATATTAGCGTTTCATGAATACAGGGATATCAGGGATACCACTTGTTGGGGCAGATGTGTTTGTTGCTGGACGTGCAGCAGTTGTTGTTTTACCAAATTCTGGCACACTTTTAGCGTTATTACCAAAACCAGTTGCTACAACAGTAACTTGAACTTTATCACCTAAGCTTTCGTCGATAACGGAACCAAAGATGATGTTTGCATCTGGATCTGCTGCATCAGAAATAATTTGAGCAGCTTCATTTACTTCAAAGATACCTAAATCAGAGCTACCAGAAATGTTAAGCAAGATACCTTTAGCACCGTCAATAGCTGTTTCTAACAATGGGCTATTGATAGCCATTTTTGCAGCGTCCGCAGCACGGTTTTCACCTGTACCTTCACCAATTCCCATCAATGCTTCACCTTGATTAGTCATGATGGTTTTTACATCTGCAAAATCAAGGTTAATTAAACCAGGAATTTGGATCAAATCGGAAATACCTTTGATACCTTGGCGAAGAACTTCATCAGCTTTACCAAATGCATCAGATACAGAACATTTTTTATCTACAACTTGTAACAATTTGTCATTAGGAATAACAATGATTGTATCAACTTTTTGAGTCAAGAACTCAATGCCTTTTTCTGCTGCAGCACGACGACGTTTACCTTCGAATGCGAAAGGTTTAGTTACAACGCCCACTGTTAATGCACCAACCTCTTTAGCACATTCAGCAACGATTGGAGCAGCACCTGTACCAGTACCACCACCCATACCAGCAGTTACGAATACCATATCAGCACCTTCGAGGGCTTTTGTAATCTCATCACGGCTTTCTTGAGCTGCTTCTTCACCGATTTGTGGATTTGCACCAGCACCAAGACCTTTAGTAACTTTTTCGCCAATTTGAATAGTTACATCAGCTTTAGATAATTCAAGCACTTGGTTTTCTGTGTTAACTGCTAAAAATTGAACACCTTTAATTTGGTTATCAACCATACGATTAACAGCGTTATTACCACCGCCACCGACACCAATAACTTTAATATTTGCAAAATCAGACATTGAACTTCCTCCTCTTATCGTTATCTATTTTTGTCAATATAAATGCGAATACGTCTATTTATATACTGAGTTAATTATAACAATTACATTTATTTTACACTAAAATTTAAAAACTTTCCACTATAACTGTAATCGAATCATAATAATTAGAATCGTTTAGTCATAATATTCTTTCGAATAGCGGCTAAATTAATAAACACCCGTAGCCCAAATCCAATTAATGCAACGTAGTACAAATTAATGCCGATTAAATCGCCTATATATACTAGGACAACAGCCAGTATTACATTGGAAAAGAATCCGATGATAAAATTACTTAAATCAAATATTCTCTCTAACGCGGCACGACTGCCACCAAATACCGCATCTAATGCAGCTAGCACAGCTACAGAAGTATAATTAGCATAGCTTGCTGGAATATGTAATGGTGTAAACCATCCTACAACAACACCTACTATGAGTCCAATGATAGCAAAGATATAAATATTCATTCTTTACCTCCTAACTCATTTGATTGTAAATGCTCTTCTCTATAAGAACCTGTAAATGCTGGAATAGCAATGGATGGTTCTTCTTTAATGGTCACCTTAATCCCCCAATGTTTTAGAGAATCTACAATACCTCCACGCATAGTAAGTGCTGAATTCAATGTTTTAGGATCCCCTATGGCCTTAACTGTAAATGGCGCTCCATACACCTTACCATTTACAGTAATCGTAGGACCTGAACAACGGATTTCAGACGTACCAATCAAACGTTGATCATTGATTGCCAATGCTTCAGCACCACCAGCTCGTAATTCATTGACGATACGTAGAATATCTTCATCATGAATTACATATAAGTTAGGATTTTCGCCCCCTTGAATGGGTTTAGAACTATCCTCTATCAGAACGGTCACCCCAGGTCCTTTGACATTAGTCAATGCGGCTTTGCGAAGTAATGTTTCATCTGCACTAGAACCGGAGCCACTGGCTTTTAATTGCTCAATTTGCTTTAGTAAAGCATCCTTTTCATGTTCCGCATCCTTTAATTGAGCTACCAAATCACCAGTTCGTTGTAGACGTATATTTTCTTCAATATTATCTTGTGTCATCTTGTATTGAGTGATTACCATAAATCCCAATACAAAGCTAACTAGACCAATAGCCCATCGTTCGTGTTTCACAACATCATCCACCCTTTTTGTGCTTATAACTAATCTTGTTTTGATTTTGATACATTAGCACTTTGTTTTGATGTATCTTTATTTTCAGATTGGCTAGTGTCTGACTTAGATTTATTAGATTTTGGTTGTACCGTTACCTTATCGGTCTTAATGAAAGGAGATGACGGATTAACATCTATATACTGCACATTACCTTGACTCTTAGGTAAGTCTTTTAACATAGATGCCGTTAAATCAGCTTTGCTCTTTAAATCTTCGCCATCGCCTAGTCTAATCTGTATACCTGAAACGGTATACGCCAACATATTATCTGGGTCACCAATATTGATTTCTGCGATTTGCTTAAATGTATCATCATCTAAAGCACGTAAATAATCAAGAGCCTGTACAATAGGCTTGTCGGTAACCACATCACCTAACAATATATTTCCACCCTTAACACCGGAAATCATAGGCACCGTAGTGTCTTCAATAACAGCATCAGAAGCAATAACCTGCCCATTTTTATCCAATGTTAAATATCCAAATTGAGCTGGTATCACAGCAATAGCCTTACGCTCAGTTACTTGAACTACCATCGTTAATGGCAACTCGTAGCTTATCTGTGCATCTTCAATGCGGAGATCCTTTGATAAGTGTTGTCGTAATGTTTCTCTATTAATGCGAAGTATATTAACTGGTTTCCCAATATCGCCGGCAACCTCCACATCCTGTACAGTAACCTTATCGGATCCGACAACCTTAATAGAACCGAGTGGAATTGGTAGATTAAAAAGTCCAATTAATACGATGGCCACTACACCACCTATTTTAAGAAACTTTTTTCTAACTTCTGCTTTCTCCCGCTCACGCTTACGAGCTAATTCTCGATGGCTATCATGAGCAGTATCTGAATCATTCTCATGAATGGAGTCCGTATCATGACGGAGAAAATCCGGTATGTTATGATCCGAATCTATCGATTCCGAGTTGGGTGGATGTTGCTTCAAATCATCCATAACTACTCTCCTTACACATTACAGCATTTAAAATTTCCCATAACCTGCTGTTAATAGAATTTTTTCACATAATTCAGGAAAATCTATGCCCACTTCTTTCGCTGCCTTTGGCACCAACGAAGTAGCTGTCATCCCTGGAATAGTATTATATTCTAATACATACATATTATCTTTATCATCAGTCATTACGTCTACGCGAATAGCACCACTCGCTTGTACTTCGCGATACACGAGTTCACCAATAGCTTGCATTTCTTTAGTCATATCCGCACTGATTGGCGCTGGTACTAAATAGTCAGTAGCACCGGCTGTATATTTACTAGCGTAATCATATTCGCCAGAATGTGGTCTAATTTCAATAATCGCTAATGCCTTACCATCCAATACTGAAACGGTAAATTCACGACCATTTAAAAATTGTTCCACCACAAGAATTGGGTCATATGTAAGCGCATCTGTAACGGCCTTAGCCAATTGATCTTGTTCTTTTACAATAGTAACGCCGATACTTGAACCTTGTGTTGCTGGTTTTAATACAACTGGCAAAGAGAATTTAGATTCAATATCTTTAATAATATCTTCTTTCGACTGTAGATTGCCATTGTAGGAAATAGATTCAGCAGTAGGAATATGAGCACCTTTGAATACATCTTTACTTACTTTTTTATTCATTCCTACAGAATGAGCCATAATACCGGAGCCAGTATATGGGATTTCAGCCATTTCTAATGCGCCTTGCAAAGCGCCATCTTCACCATAACGTCCGTGAATCGCATTAAATACAACATCGCCCTTAAGGTTTTCAATGTCTTGTAATACAGTACGAGGGTTTAGTTCTAATGTAGAAACGTGATACCCCTTGCTAATCAAAGCCTCTGCGATGGCTGCGCCAGTTCTACGAGATACTTCAGCCTCAGCAGATGGCCCACCCATTAATACGATGATATGTTTATCTTTCATTGTAAACCTTCTTCCAATAATGCTAATAACTTTGGACCATATTGATTAATCGATCCTGCCCCCATAGTAATAACCAAATCATTTGGTCGTACCACCTTCGCAAGGACGGCTGGCAAATCATTTACATCTTCCACATAATTTACATGTTGATGCGTTACTTCACTAATAATATTGGGAATTGTATGACCATCAATGCCGCTAATTGGATCTTCTCCAGAGCTGTATATATCTGTCATATAAATTTCGTCTGCACTGGTGAAAGCCGTAGCAAACTCATCCTTCAACAAGGATGTACGAGAATAACGATGTGGCTGGAACACACAGATAACACGATGTTTTTCTAGCTCCTTGGCAGCCTTCAATGTCGCTTTAATTTCTGTTGGATGGTGCGCATAATCATCGACCACCCACACACCAGCTACGTGACCTTTGGTTTCAAAACGACGCTTAGCACCGATGAATTTACCAAGGGCTTTCACAATGGATGGAACAGGAACGTGACAACATTCGTGGGCCACGATAAAAGATGCTAAAGAATTTAACACATTATGATTACCTGGTACACGCAATGACACACGGCCCAATGTTTCACCTTTACGAACTACATCGTAGACTAAAGAACTATCTTCATAGTGAATATTTTTTGCTACATAATCATTAGACTCTTCTAAACCATATGTAATAAATTGACGTTCCACTTTGCTCATGACATAACGAATGTTATCATTATCGCCGCAAACAACTGCTTTACCATCAACAGGTAACGTTTCAACGAATTGACAAAATGCATTGAGTAGATTTTCCATCGTCTTATAATGATCCATATGGTCATCTTCGATATTCGTAATAACAATGGTCTTCGGTCTTAATTTTAAAAAAGAACCATCACTTTCATCAGCTTCTACAACGGAATATTCGCCCTTACCTAAGCAGCTACTCCCCTTTAGGTAATCAACTTCGCCACCGATAATAACGGTTGGTTCCATTTGTCCTTCTACGAGGATTTGACCAATCATTGATGTAGTAGATGTTTTGCCATGTGCACCGGCAACGGCAATACCATTCGTAACATCCAATACAGCTTTTACAATATCAGAGCGATGCAAGATAGTAATGCCTTGTTCCTTTGCTGCTACGATTTCCGGATTATCTTCACGAATCGCTGTGGAACGAACTACAGCATCCACACCCTTTACATAATCAGCATTATGACCGATATGAACGGTAGCCCCCATTTGTCTAAAACGTTCAATTACATCAGATTCTTTAACATCAGAACCAGATACTTCATATCCTTTTTGAATTAAAATATTCGCAATAGCACGCATACCAGATCCACCTATACCGATGAGATGAATCTTATGGATACCTTCTAACATAATTACTCTCCTTAACTATTTCGCAATAGATAACGCTAATTCCGCAATATCATGAGCTGCATTCGGTTTTCCTAAACGCAATGCACTGGCCCCCATTTGAGCCAATAATTCACGATTTGCCATAAACATTTCGATTTCACCAATTAAATCATGGCTCGTCAAAACCTTATCTACAATCATATGCGCAGCCCCTTCTTGTACGAAAATGCGCGCATTATACGTTTGATGATCTTCTGCAGCATAAGGGTATGGCACCAATATAGATGGAATACCACGTACTGCCAATTCAGCCAATCCGATAGCACCAGATCTAAATACAGCCAAATCCGTAGCGGCTAGCGCCTTTGGCATATCATGTAAATATGGCAAAATCAACGATGATTCTCCCAAACCAGTACCATCGTCAATACCTAGTTGCTCTAATACAGTGTTATATTCCCCATTCCCTGTAATGTGTATCAACTTAATGCCCGGTTTACCCTGAAAATGTTTATGTACATCTATCATGGCCGTATTAATCGTACGTGCCCCACGAGAACCACCAGCGATAAGAACTGTAAAAATATCATCAGACAACCCAAAAAATTGGCGACCTTCTGCACGTGAATCTACAAGTACATCAGGGCGTACTGGATTGCCCGTATATACGACACGTTTCGCCTTACCAAACGATTTAGCAGCCTCATTATAGCCAACTGCGACTATATCAACAAAACGACTCAAAATTTTATTCGTAATACCAGCAATGACATTTTGCTCTTGAATTAATGTAGGAATATTACGTAATGCTGCAGCCATTAAAATAGGGCCACATACATAACCGCCTGTACCAATAACGACATCTGGTTTAAAGTCAGAAATAATTGAATTGGCCTTTATAAGAGAAAATGCTGTTTTCCCCATCGTTACCAATGTACCTAATGAAAGCTTTCGTTGCAGACCTTGTACAGGTAATGTAACAAAATCGATGTTCTCCTTCGGTACCAAATCAGCTTCTAAACCATGTTCTGTTCCCACATAGAGGACCTTAGCATCAGGTTGCTGTTTCATGATTTCTTTGTAAATCGTAATGGCCGGGTAAATATGACCACCCGTACCACCGCCAGAAATGATGATTCGTTTCACGCCCTTAGCCCCTTTCCTCTAATTCTCTAACACAGTTTTTAAAATCTTCGCCCCGTTCTTCAAAGCAACTATACCAATCAAAGCTGGAACATGCTGGTGAAAGCAATACAATGTCTTCAGCTTTTGCTAATTGATACCCCAATGCCACAGCTTCTTTCATAGACTGTGCACGATGAATATGTTGAACGCCCATTTTTACAGCAACGGATTCAAATCGATCCGCTGCTTCCCCCATAAAAATAACCTCTTTAGTATGTGCTTTCACAATATCCATAAAGTCTTCTAAAGGCGTCATCTTATCATGTCCACCAGCCAATAAAATAACTGGTTTATCAAAGGCATCTAAAGCTTTTACTACAGAGTCTGTATTAGTAGCCTTAGAATCATTATAAAATGTAACATCATGGAATGTTGTAACCCGTTCCAATCTATGTTCTACACCATGAAACTGTTCAATGGTATGTTTAATATGCTCTACCTCTACACCTAAAGCATATGTTAAGGCAATGACAGCCAATATATTTTCAATATTATGAGATCCCTTAATGTGGATATGTTCTGTATCAATAATAGGAGTAGCTTTACCATCTAATACGGCATAACATGTATTTCCTTCAAAATATGCACCACTCTCAACCTTATGTTGTTGGCTAATGCTGAGGATTTTACTATGTGCATCCTTTTTCATGGCCTGAACAATAGGATCGTCATCATTGAGAACAACAAAATTTTCACCATTTTGATTCATGAAAATTCGCGCTTTAGCCGCCGCATAGTTTTCCATTGTTTTATGACGCGCTAAATGATCAGGCGTTACATTTAATACAATAGCGCCTAATGGGCAAAAAGATTTAATTGTTTCTAATTGATAACTAGAAAGTTCGGCTACTAAATAGCCACCTTCTGGCATACGATACGCAGCTTCACTTAAAGAATCGCCAATATTCCCGCCCACCTTAACAGGAAGTCCTGTAGATTCCATAACTTGAGTTAATAAAGTAGTCGTAGTCGTCTTACCATTTGTACCAGTAACACCTAAAATAGGAGATTTACACACATCATAAGCAAGTTCTACTTCACTTACCACATCTATGTTACGGCGCAAAGCTTCTTGTACGATGGGAATGGACAACGCAATACCAGGAGAAATAATGATACGATCTACGCCATCGAGCAAGCTATTATCTTGTCGTCCCGTAATAATAGTTACGCCTGCATCTTCTAATTTTTTACGCGTAGATAGTTCAAAATCTACTGATTTATAATCATTTAATACTACATTTGCATGCAGTTGTGCTAATACCCATGCTGCACCAATTCCACTAGAACCGGCACCAAGAACAAGGATATATTTCTCTCCATAATCCATTTATATCACCTAAATATACTAAGCACGAAAAAAATTTTATCTTATCTTATTAGAATACCATTAAATGCCATCCAAGTTAAGTATTTTCACGTACTTAACTATCAATTTGCAAAGATATGGTTCTTGTATCAAATTGTTACAGTTGCAAGTATAACACCTAACACAGCTAGAACCGCACCACCGAACCAGAATCGATTCACTACTGTTTGCTCAGACCAGCCAGACAATTCAAAATGATGATGAATTGGGCTCATCTTAAACACACGAACACCCCGTGTTTTAAAGGAAATAACCTGAATGATAACAGACAAGGCTTCCATTACAAAAATACCGCCAATAACTACGAGTAGCAACTCTGTTTTAGTTAAGATGGCCATACCTGCAAAGGCACCACCAAGAGCCAAAGAACCGGTATCGCCCATAAACACCTTTGCTGGATTGATGTTAAACACCAAGAAGCCTAAACATACAGCAGTTACAATGGCACCAAAGAAAGCTACACTTTCAGCAGCCACAGAACTTTCTGTAGAATAGATCATCAAACCGATAACAGAAAACGCAATCGCTGCTACAGCTGATGTACCAGACGCTAACCCATCAAGACCATCTGTAAGATTGACCGCATTAGTAGCGCCTACAATGATCAAGAAAGCTAAAATATAATAGGCAAAACCCAATTGGATATGTGCATCTACAACAGGAATCCACAATGTTGTAGGAATAACCATAATTTCAGTAATGAAATAGCAGAATATAGCAGCCAAAATAAATTGGCCTAATAATTTTTGTTTAGCTGTCAATCCAAGATTACGTTTTTTCACAGCTTTCACAAAGTCATCAAAAAATCCGAGTAAACAATGGCCAAGCGTAAGGAATAACAACATTCCTGTAGCCACATTCCATGGTGCAAAAATAGCCACGCCAATTGTGAGGGCAATCATCATAAATGCACCACCCATAGTAGGTGTCCCCGCCTTGGCTTGGTGGCTTTCAGGACCTTCCTCACGTATACTTTGTTGAGCATGCAAAGATTTAAGCATAGGAATGCCAATCTTGCCCAACACTAATGTAATTATAAATGTCACTACAAATGCTAATAGAATGTGGTAAATCATATTACTCCCCTATTCTCTAATAACGGCCAATACGGCTAGAAGAATCTAGCCGTTATAACCTCTATTCACGTTCTTTTAATTCCTCTACAACACGTTCCATCCGAAGGCCTCTGGAACCTTTTACCAAAATAACATCGCCCTTTTCACGAATGTCATTGTAGGCATTTGCCATTTCAAGATGACTATTGCAACGATGCACCTCAAGGCCTGCTAATTTCGCTTCTTTAGCAATGAAATTTGCCGCCTCACCAAAGGTAAATACAACGCTATACCCTTCTTCGGCCAATAATCGGCCAACTTGGCGATGGCCTTCCTCCGTGAAATCACCTAGTTCAAGCATATCGCCGAGCATAGCAATTTTACGCTTACCTTCTAATTGACCTAGTGCTTTGATAGATTCACTCATAGAAGAAGGATTTGCATTATATGCATCATTTAGAATAACAATATCATCAAATGCTACAATTTCTTGGCGCATAGGTGTACCGATAAACTCGCTAAGACCTTTTTTAATCTTATTAGATTTAACGCCTAACACACGGCCTGCAGCGATAGCAGCCAATGCATCATACACATTATGTTCACCAATCATAGGCAAAAATACGTCAAATACTTCATCATAGCATTTACATGTAAACTTAATGCCATCCTTTTTATAGCGTAAATGACTGCCAATTACCGTAGCATTGCTATGAATACCGTAAGTAACAGTTTTTCCTTTTGCAATGGAACTCATGGCCTTTACGAAATGATCATCTTCATTTAGAATGGCCACACTATCGGGACCTAAACATCTAATCAATTCACCCTTTGCTTCAGCAATGGCTTCTTGAGATCCTAACAATTCAATATGGCTAGTTCCTACATTTGTAATGATACCAATTGTCGGTTCTGCAATAAGGGCTAATTCTTCAATTTGACCTAATCCACGCATCCCCATTTCTACCACACAGGCTTCGTGTTCTGGTGAAAGTTGCAACAATGTTTTGGGTAAACCAATTTCATTATTAAAATTCTTTTCTGTTTTTAATACATTAAACTCAGTACTAAGAACAGCGGCTACCATTTCTTTTGTTGTGGTCTTACCCGATGAACCAGTAATGGCTACCACAGGAATTTGAAAGCGTCGTCTATGAAAGTTCGCTAAGTCTTGATATGCCTTTAGCGTATTTTCCACTTCAACACAAATAATACCGTCTACGCTGCGTCCCTTTTCAACGATTGCTGCTGTTGCTCCTTTTTCAATGGCCGTATTAATAAAATCATGACCATCAAATGTATCGCCTCGCAAAGCTACGAATACATATCCGGCCTCAATCGTACGCGTATCAGTAGATATATCTTTAAATTGTAAACTTACATCGCCCTTACATGTGCCACTAGTAGCATCAATTATTTCTTGTAATGTAAATTCTGCCATATTAGATCTCCTTAAGAGCTTTTCGAGCCTCTTCTCGGTCATCAAAATGAATTGTTTCATTTTTTAGTATTTGATAATTTTCATGCCCCTTACCGGCGATAATAACAATATCACCAGCTTTTGCATCATGAATTGCATGATTAATTGCCTCTCTACGATCGACAATGACTTCATAAGTAGTTCCCTCACGAAGTGCTTCTTTTACACCCACTTCAACGTCCTTAACAATTTGTACAGGATCTTCGGTACGCGGATTGTCGGATGTTACATAAATCTTATCTCCGTATTCTGCTGCAATTCGTCCCATAATTGGCCGTTTTGTAGCATCACGGTCGCCACCGCAGCCAAATACGATGATGATACGATTCTCTTTGATTGCTTTTGCAGTTTCTAAAATATTTTGCAATCCATCCGGTGTATGAGCATAGTCAACAACAACGGCGAAATCTTGCCCTTCTTCAATCAATTCAAAGCGTCCAGGAACGGAACTAAAGGTTTTTAATGCCGTATCAATCGCTTCCATGGAGATGCCTTCTTGTAAACAAGCTCCAATGGCAGCCAATGTATTATATACATTAAACAAGCCTGTTGTATTCATCGATACAGGATAGCTTTCACCCTTATAATTCACAGTATACTGGCTATTCTTAGTAGACATATGAACATCTGATGCATTCAATGTGCCCTTGCCTAATGTACTATATGTAATCGTTGGAGCCGTAGTTTTTTCCATAACGCGATGACCATAGGAATCATCGATATTAATAACAGCACCTTTATTATCTTTTACTTGATTAGATGCACTAACTTGTTCAAACAATTTACATTTAGCAGCCAAGTAATTTTCAAATGTTTTGTGGAAGTCCAAATGATCTTGCGTCAAATTTGTGAATACTGCCGTATCAAATTCAACACCGCTAACACGGCCGAGTGCCAATGCATGAGAAGATACTTCCATTACACAGTATTCCACATTTTCTTGAACCATTTGATGCAAAATATGCTGTAAATCAACAACATCTGGTGTCGTATTATGAATTGGATAACTCGTATCACCAATCATAATATGGACAGTACCAATGACCCCCACCTTGTGACCTTGAGCTTTAAGGATATGACGAATCATATGAGTCGTAGTCGTCTTACCATTTGTGCCTGTAACACCGACCATACGCATACGGTTAGCAGGGTAATCAAAGAAGTATGGAACGCACGCCATCATCGCTTGACGTGTATCAGCAACGGTGATGACACATAAATCATCAGGTACAGTAACCGGTTTTGATACGATAACGGCAACAGCACCAGCATCAACCGCTTTGTCGATGTAATTGTGACCATCAACTGTAGCTCCATCAAGAGCAATAAATAAACTATTAGATTTTACTGCTCTAGAATCAGCTGTAATATCTTGAATAGATACATTTTGATTACCTTGTACCTGTTGTACATTTAGCGTACTTATAATATCTTTTAAGGTTTTCATACTACATTCTCCTCTATATACGCAAATTAAAGCAGCCCATAAGAGCTGCTTTTGCCTGCTAATCTATAATTTGCTGTTTCGCTTGTACATTGCGTTCTGAAGTCGTACTTTTAGTGCTATACACAAAGGAATCAGGCAAAACCATCCCCAATTGTTCTTCCGCAATTTTTTGAATGCGTACTGGAGATTTCAAGGATGCCACCTCTACATCAAGGGTATCATTATCCTTTGCTAATTGTACTACAGTTTGTTGTGTTTTAACTACTTCATAGCCTAATTTTGTGGTATATGCATTCATAGCCATCATAATCATCAAAAAACCCACAAGGATTGCTAATCCTTGGATTATTTGCTTCATCAATGGGCTAATATCAAAAACAACACTAACTCTCGCTTTTTTCGCTTGTACACCTAGCAACACATCACGTTTAACGTGGCCCACAACAGCCTTTCTCGCTAACATTAAAATAACCCCTTCCAATACTACAATTTAATCCCCACTCTAAGTTTTGCACTTCTAGAACGAGGATTCATTTCTACTTCCCCTGCACTAGGCTCAATGGCCTTATTTTTGGCCTTAATAACGGCCTTATGATGACATACACATACTGGTAATTCCGGTGGACAAATACAAGCTGTACTTAGTTCTTTAAATGTTTGTTTTGTGATGCGATCCTCTAAGGAATGGAATGTGATAACACCAATTCTCCCCTTTGGCTTCAACATACTCACAGCATCTACAAAACTATCATGCAAAATAGCAAGTTCTCGATTCACTTCAATGCGTATCGCTTGAAATGTACGCTTAGCCGGATGTGGACCATCCTGTCTTGCTTTTGCTGGTATAGCTTTCTTTATTATTGACACCAATTCGCCAGTAGTAGTAATTCTCTTTTCATTTCTAGCAGCCACGATAAATTCTACAATACGCTTAGCCCATCGTTCTTCACCGTAGTCACGAATAATCTGTAATAACTCATCCGGTTCATATTCATTTACGACGATTTCTGCAGTAATAGGTGCCTCTTTATCCATACGCATATCGAGGGGACCATCATTCATATATGAGAAACCGCGTTCTGGTGTATCCAACTGATAACTAGAAACACCTAAATCGAATATAAATCCATCAACTTCATATATACTATGTTCTTCTAAAGCATGTTTTAAATTCGAAAAATTTGTAGGTATTGTCATAACCTGACAAGATAAATCGGACAAGCGTTGTCTTGCTACCGCTAAGGCATCTTCATCTTGATCTAAACCGATAATCATGCCTTGTGAGCTCAATCGTTCACCTACGGCATGAGCGTGGCCAGCGCCACCTAAGGTACAGTCAACATAGATACCATCAGGATTGGTAACAACAGAATCTACCGTTTCATTCAACAGCACACTGACATGATTAAATTCCACGATAGCCTCCTACAACACAATGCCTTCTAATCCTTCAGCCAAGGACTCTACGCTGTCAGCCACTTCCGCATCATATGCATCAAAGCGTTCGCGGCTCCAAATTTCAACCTTATCACCAGTACCAATAATAACCGCATCCTTTTGTAGTTCAGCATGCTCACGAAGGGCGCTTGGCACCAAGATTCGGCCTTGTTTATCAAATTCAAGTTCCGCTGCACTACCAAAGTAAAACCGTTTGATAGCACGCGCACTTGATTTATTAGATGGTAATGATTGTAATGTGTTTGAAAGTTGCTCCCAACTTTCGGCAGTATATATAGCGATGCAATTATCGAGGCCTTTTGAAAGCACACAGTGATCACCTAGTTGTTCACGTATTTTGGCAGGTATAATCAACCGTCCTTTTGCATCTATAGTGTGATTATATTCACCCATGAACATCTAATATCACCGCCTTACAATCCTTATTCACCACTATATGGTAAATTTTACCACAATCCCCCACTTGTTACAACAAATAAAACGTAAAAAATGATGAAATTATGAACTTTTCTTCATCTTTTATTATTTTTCATCTTTTTTCTTAATTTTTCACAAATATATGTTCGCCTTTATATGGTTATTTATATAATTTTCATCATATATGTACCACCATTCACCACCAGCCATGCACTTTCACCACATAATTAAAATTTAAAAAACAAAACAAAAGAAAAGGGGCTGTAACAAAACAGCCCCTTAAATTTAAAAAACTATTAGTTGATTAGATTATATCAACTAATAGTTTTTTGT
>CAKPXN010000001.1 GCA_934202095.1 uncultured Veillonella sp. | reverse complement strand
GATGAATTAAGATATGAAATACAATTAGCTAGAAAATTATCACCTACGGGTATTATTGGTATAAATGCGATGGTAGCAGCAACGCAATTTGCGGGGCTTGTAAAAACGGCCATCGAAGAGGGCATTGATCTTGTAGTGGCAGGTGCCGGTTTTTCAAGAGATATGTTCGCAATGGGGAAAGAGTCTGGTACTCCAATCGTACCTATTGTTTCTTCTGCAAAATTAGCGCGCATTTCTGAAGGTTTAGGTGCCGCTGCAGTTATCGTAGAAGGTAGCGAAGCTGGTGGTCACTTGGGAACAGATCGTTCTGCTCGTGAAATCGTACCAGAAGTTGTAGCAGCCGTTAAAAATATTCCAGTTATTGCAGCTGGTGGTGTTTTAGATGGCAAGGATATCGTAGATATGTTTAAATTAGGTGCTAATGGCGTTCAAATGGGCAGCCGTTTTGCTGCATCTGATGAATGTAATGCATCTGATGAATTGAAAAAAATGTATGTGCGTGCTACAAATCCTGAAGATATTGTATTGATTCAAAGTCCAGTAGGATTACCAGGCCAAGCTATTAAAAATAAATTTGCTGAATCTGTTCTTGATGGCACAGTAGCGCCACCAACAGTATGTGACAATTGTTTAAAACATTGTTCCCATAAATTCTGCATTATCCGTGCTTTATCTAGAGCGCAACAAGGTGATGTGGAAACGGGGTTAGTATTCTCTGGCAATAATATGAGAAAAGTCGATAAGATTATGCCAGTTAAAGATATTTTTGCACAGTTAAAACAACAAGTAGCAGAAATCGATTAATTAAAGGGGCTATATAGCTATAAGAGGTGGAATAATTGGAAAAACGTGTAGTAATTACTGGCTTAGGAGCGATTACTCCGGTAGGTATCGGTAAAGAGAATTTCTACAATGCGTTGTTAGAGGGTAAATCTGGTATTGGCCCAATTACACGCTTTGACGCATCTGACTATGCAACACGCATTGCAGGCGAAGTAAAAGATTTTGATATTACTCAATATGGCGTAGATAAAAAAGAAGCTCGCCGTATGGACCGTTCCGTTGAATTTGCAATTGGTGCAGCTGTTTTGGCAGCTGATGATGCAAAATTGGCACTTGATGAAGAAGATTTGGACCGTTGTGGTACAGTAGTTGGTACTGGTATTGGCGGTATTGACTCTATCCATGATGTGTATACAACATTATTTGAAAAAGGTCCTGGTCGTGTAAGCCCATTTGCAGTTCCTATGATGATTGCAAATATGTCCTCTGCACGCGTATCCATTCGCCTAGGCTTGAAAGGTCCTGTTATTACAGACGTAACAGCTTGTACTTCCGGTACTAATGCAATTGGTGATGCATTCCGCATTATTCAACGTGGTGATGCAGACATCATGTTCGCAGGTGGTACTGAAGCTGCTGTTTCCCCTGCTGCTGTAGCTGGCTTCGCAGCTATGAAAGCTATGTCTACACGCAATGATGAGCCTACAAAAGCATCTCGTCCATTTGATAAGGACCGTGACGGTTTCGTAATGGGTGAAGGGGCAGGTATCGTTGTACTTGAAGAATTAGAACATGCTAAAGCTCGTGGTGCTCATATTTATGCAGAAGTAGTAGGTTATGGCACAAACGGTGATGCTTATCATATTACAGCTCCAGCTCCTGGTGGTGTACAAGCTCGTAAATGTATGGAATTAGCAATTAAAGATGCAGGTATTGATCCAAAAGAAATTAACTACATCAATGCTCACGGTACATCTACAGGCTTGAATGATAAAAACGAAACATTGGCTATTAAAGAATTGTTCGGCGATCATGCAAAAGATATCGCTGTTAACTCTACAAAATCTATGACAGGTCACTTGTTGGGCGCTGCTGGTGCGATTGAAACTATTGTAATGGCAATGGCAATCGAAACAGGCAAGGTTCATCCAACAATTAACTGTGATAATCCAGATGAAGGCTTAGACCTTGATTATGTACGTGAAGGTGCTCGTGATTTACATGTTACAGCAGCTCTTTCCAATTCCTTTGGTTTTGGTGGTCATAACGGTACACTTTGTGTTCGCCGTTATGAAGACTAATGGGGCGTCACGTATCGCATAAGAATACTATAATGACACAAGCTCGTGAAGATTCTCTTCATGAGCTTGTTAGTCGTTTACATATACCGAATATCGATATTACAGTTTTAGATTGTGCTTTTACCCATACATCTTATGCGAATGAACATAAAGCTAAGCATATTCATCATAATCAACGCTTAGAGTTTCTCGGTGATGCTGTATTGGATTTAATTATTGGTGAATATTTATTTAAAACCTATCCCGATATGTCTGAAGGCAATTTGACAAAAATTAAGGCGGCTACAGTATGTGAAGATTCATTGGCCTCTGTCAGCCGTACATTGCATTTAGGTGATTATTTACTACTCGGCCATGGAGAAAAATCTTCTGGCGGTGGTGATCGGAAATCCATATTAGCGGATACCTTTGAATCCCTAATAGGTGCGTTATATATAACGACTGATTATAAAACAGTAATGGACTTTGCTCTTCATTATTTGGCCCCTAATCTTAAGCAAGCATTAGAAGGTAAGCGTGGTAAAGATTATAAGACATTGTTACAAGAATTTGTGCAACGAGATGGTGATAAACATATTGTTTATAATCTTATCAGCGAATCCGGTCCTGACCATGCTAAGACCTTTATGATGGAGGTATCTATCGATGGGGTTACTTATGAGGCAGGTACTGGTAAAAGTAAAAAAATAGCAGAACAACATGCAGCACAATTGACATTAGAACGGTTAATGGCTGCTATATAATAAGCGCCGCAAGGCGCTTTTTATATAGGAACTATTAATGTGAGAACATTTAGCAGGGAACGTATGTGATTTGAATCGTAAATAGTAATAGGAAGGAGGTATGTTCATGAAATATGGTATGATTCCATTTTTTATTCCGCATGTGGGATGTCCGCATATATGTACATTTTGTAATCAGTCTCGTATTACAGAAATATCGAGCATTGGATATTTAACACCAGCATATATTACATCTACTATTAAAGACTACGTTGGGGCTTCAAGAGACGATAAATATTGGGAAGTCTGCTTCTATGGAGGCTCTTTCACGGCTATTGATCCAGAATTACAACAACAATTATTAGCACCAGCTTATGAAGCGCTACAAGATGGGCTAATAGATGGTATTCGGTGCTCTACGAGACCTGATGCTGTAAGTGATGCACAATTGGAACTACTACGTTCATTCGGTATGAAGACAATAGAGCTTGGTGTACAATCCATGGATGATACTGTATTATCCTCAGCTAAACGGGGGCACACCTCTGATGATGTAAAAATGGCAGTTAAGCAGCTACGAAAGTTTGGATTTTCCGTAGGACTACAACTATTGCCGGGCCTCTTAGGTGATACATGGGAAACGATTATAAAAACAGCCATTGAAATTGTTGCATTACAGCCTGACTTTGTACGGATCTATCCAGTTCTCGTTATAGAACATACGGAATTGGCGGATCAATATAAGTCGGGGGTATATGAGCCCTTATCATTGGATCTAGCATTGCAGTATTGTTCATTTTTAAAGAGTTGGTTTGAATCTCATCAAATTACCGTTATTCGGACTGGATTACAAAGTACCGAAGAACTCGACACAGGTGCTAGTCTATTGGCGGGTCCTTATGAGCCTGCCATGGGAGAACTAGTGACTAATGAGCAGTGGAAGCAGCGCATAGCATATTGCATCGATGAGCATACAGAATGTTTTAGAAATCCGATTCGCACCATTACGATATCCTATCCACGCTGTCTTACGTCTAAGGTAAGGGGATTAAAGAAACGGAATCTCACATATTTTGAAAAAACATATGGCAATATAACTTTCACATGGCGAGAAAATAATGATATTGATACAGTACAATGCAGTATAGATGGCATGGTATATGTGGTATAATTAAAAATATGATTTAATGGGGTTTGTACTAAGAAAGGAGGCAGTCATGCAATTACTGCGGCTAGAATTAAAAGGATTTAAATCCTTTGCTGATAAAACAGTTGTAAAATTCTCCCCAGGGATGACTGCCGTTATTGGTCCTAACGGGAGTGGTAAAAGTAATATTACGGATGCTATGAAATGGGTTCTAGGGGAATCCAATGTGCGTAATTTACGGGGCCAACGTGCAGAGGATATTATTTTCTCTGGCACAGAAAAACGAAAACCGATGAGTGCCGCCGAGGTTACCCTTGTATTTGATAATGCAGATGGTCAACTCGATGTGGACATGCAAGAGGTGGCCATTACACGTCGTATCTATCGGACTGGTGAAAGCGAGTTCCTCATCAATAAACGTACATGCCGTCTAAAGGATATTCACTTATTATTAGCTGATACGGGCCTTGGTAAAGATTCGATGGCTATCATTGGGCAAAATCGTATCGATGCTATTCTTAATAGTAAACCAGAAGAACGTCGCCTCATTTTTGAAGACGTTGCAGGCATTTCTCGTTTTAAAATTAATAAAGAGGACGCATTGCGTCGTATTGCGAGCACAGACCGGAATATGGAACGGGTTCGAGATATTATGGCGACCATTGAGGAACAATTAGAACCTCTGGCAGAAAAAGCGGAAACGACGAAAAAATATATGGCATTGAGCCGGAGTAAACGCGAATATGATGGTGTTATCGGCTTTCACAATTATAAGACCGCTGATAGATTATTAACCCGTGCAGAAAATGACAACATTGCGTTGAAAGATGAGGAAATTGAATTACAAACTCAATTAGCTACATTGGATGCACGACGTCATACATTACAGGCAGAAAATGCAAAGGATCAAGAACAATTAAAGTCTTGGGAATCGCAGTTTAGCGAAAAACAACGGGAAGAAGAACGCATCAATGGTACTGTAACACTACTAGAAGAACAGTTGCGTACAACTAAGCGTGAAGTAGAAGATACTTCGCTGCGTATTAGCGAAGCAGAAGCATCTAAAAAGGGTGAAGAGCAGCAATTGCTCATTTTAGATCGTCTTATTGAGGATGAAACGGCTCAATTAGAATCTGAACGCACTCAATTCGTAGTTTTAGAGGAAAATTATAATAAGGCCATTGCCCAATTAGATGCGGAACAATCATCATGGAAGTCGGTAGAAAACGTCAGACAAGCCTATCAACAGCGCCAATTAGATTTGGTTACTAGCATTGAAACGGCGAAGGCTACATTGCGAAATTTAGAATCTCGTAAATCTGAGTCCGCTGTTCAAGTAGAAACATTAGAAACGGAAATTAAAGAAGTTCAATCCAATTTATCAGCAGCGAAATCTGAACATGAATCCTTAGAAACTCAATTTAATGAGTTATCTAATAAACGGAAGTCCTTAGTTGATGAAGAACGGTCTGCATCAGAACGATTGCGAGAAGCTCGAAGGACATTAAATCGCATGAGTAGCGATGTGCAAAAAGCACAGGGGCGCTTAGAATTATTAGCACAATGGGCAGAACAACATGAAGGCTACTTAGAAGGAACTAAAAACATCCTTAACGGTAAGGGCCCTTGGCGTGAAGCGATTAAAGGGGCGGTAGGTGATTTATTTACCGTAGATAATCGGTTTACTGTTGCTATCGAAATCGCATTAGGTGGTAGTGTTAACCATGTTGTTACAACGACAGCTAAAGCCGCATCAGAAGGCGTTCAATTCCTTAAATCAATACAAGGTGGACGTGTTACCTTCTTACCGATGGATTCTGTGAAAGGCCGTCCTTATGATACGTCTGCATTGTCGGAAGATGGTGTCATTGGGACCGCTGTTGACTGTATTGAATTCGATGCTGCCTATAATCATATATTTCAATACTTGTTGGGCCGTACATTAGTTGTAGAAACAATGGAACGAGCTATTGCGTTACAAAAGAAATATAATCAGCAGTTACGCATCGTTACATTGACGGGGGAACAATTCCAACCAGGTGGTTCCTTAACTGGTGGTGCAACGAAGAAAAAACGCAGTACCTTGTTAAGTCGTCGTGAAGAGGCGGCTCGTTTAGAGGCTGAATTAGCCTCCGTGGAAGAGCGTACAGCCAAGCTTGAACAACAAATTAAGGATGAAGAAAATCGTATTGAACGGGCGCAACAAGAGCGAACTGTGTTGGATGAACAGTATCAATATACGAATCTTTTGTTCTCGGCCAGTCAAACGAAGATTCAGAATATTGAAAACCAATTAGAACGTAAAAAGCGTGTGCTTCATGATGAGCAGGAACGTATCGTTCAAATTGGTGTGGATATGGGACAAACGAAACATGTGCTTTCACAGTCTGAATCGGAATTGTCAGCGTTACATAATTCACCTGAACAACAAGGTGATCAATCGGCGATTATGGAACGATTAAGTACGCTGCAAAAGGCACAGCAAGAGGCATATGAAGCTTTTACAGCTTCAAGATTGCTTTGTGAGCGTTTAGAAAGCACCATAGAAGAACGTAAGGTACAACAAGAGCAACGAAAGCAAAACTTGGAAACCATAGCATCTCGCTTAGAACCTCTCATGGAGTTATTATATTCTAGTGAAGAGCGTTTGCATGTTGTGATTCCTGAACAAATTCGAGTTGCTAATGAGTCTCTTGAAGCGATTCGTGGAGAGGTTGAAAAACTTCGCGCTTTACGCGATGAAGCGTATCAATCAACTGCTGGCGCACGGGAAGAGATTGAATCAATTTTAGCTGAACAAGATAGACTCAATCAGCGGTATAAGGTGGTTCAAAATCGTCTAGTTGAAGCAGAAGGTAAATTGACGCGTTATCGTATGGATTGTGATCGTGCGGTAGAGGATTTGAATGAATTAGGCTATTCATTGGAAGATGCACAGCATATAAATATTGCCGGTTCTGTAAATGATTGGAAAATGGAACAAGCTCGTTTAATGGCGGAAATTGCAGAACTTGGATCTGTAAATCCTAATGCTGTAGAAGAGTACGAAGAGACGAAAACTCGGTATGATTTCTTATCGAATCAATTAACAGATCTCGATACGGCAAAAGAACAATTACAGGCGGTTATCGCTGAAATGGATAAGGCCATGAGCACACAACTTTACGATGTATTAGATGTGGTAGGTAAGCAGTTCCAACATGTATTCAGTCAATTATTTGGTGGTGGTACGGCTCAAATCGTACTTACCGACCCAGAAAATATCTTGACTGGTGGTATTGATTTCTACATTCAACCACCAGGAAAAAAGCGTCAGCAATTGACGTTACTATCTGGTGGAGAACGAGCACTCACAGTTATTGCTTTATTGTTCTCATTTTTAGACTATCGTCCGGCTCCATTCTGTGTGCTTGACGAAGTTGATGCTGCTTTGGACGAAGCAAATGTAGAGCGATTTAGTTCTTATTTGAATCGCGTAAATAAGGAAACTCAGTTTATCGTCGTATCACATCGTAAGAAAACGATGGAAGCTGCCGAAGTATTACAAGGGGTGACCATGGTGGAGCGCGGTGTATCTCGATTATTAACGGTTTCATTTGAAGATGTGAAGGAGGATCTAGCATAATGGCATTTGGATTCTTTAATAAAATTAAAGAGGGCTTAGAAAAAACTCGTAAGTCCTTTGTAAAAAATGTAGAGACAGTTATCATTGGTTATGCAGAAATTGATGATGATTTCTTAGATGATTTAGAAGCAGTTATGCTCACTAGTGACTTAGGTCCTAAAACGACAGAATACTTGATGAGAGAAATTCGTCGTGGTGTAACGGAAGGTATCATCAACAATACTGGTGATGTAATGCCGTTTATGGAAGACCGCATCACAGAAATGCTAGTTGACCAAGAGGATGAAATCACACTTCACCATCCAGAGGTTATCTTAGTAGTAGGTGTTAACGGCGTTGGTAAAACTACGACTATCGCTAAATTGGCTAACTATTATACCAAGGAAGGTAAAAAGGTTATTATTGCTGCAGGTGATACATTCCGTGCCGCTGCAGCTGACCAATTATCTATCTGGGCTGATCGCGTAGGTGTGCCTATCGTTAAACATAAAGAAGGGGCTGACCCTGCAGCTGTTGTATACGATGCAATGGAAGCGGCAAAAGCTCGTAATGCAGACCTTGTTATCGTCGATACAGCTGGTCGTCTACACACTAAAGTGAATCTTATGGAAGAACTTAAAAAGATGGGCCGTGTTGCGAATAACCACGTAGAAGGGGCTCCGCATCAAACATTGCTCGTCTTAGACGGCACTACAGGTCAAAATGCAGTAAGCCAAGCTAAACTATTTGGTCAAGCAGTACCAGTAAATGGTATTGTTGTTACTAAACTTGATGGTACAGCAAAAGGTGGCGTAGTTATCTCTATTAAAGAGGAATTAGGTGTACCTGTTCGCTGGATTGGAGTTGGTGAAGGCATGGATGACTTGCGTCCATTTAATGCAAAAGAATTTGCTAATGCACTATTTAATAAAGGAATGATTCAAGGTGACAAATAAATATAACCGGGAATTCTTACTTGAATATGTAGAATCTGAAAATAAAAAAAATGAATGTAATGTAAGCCTAGAAAACATGGAAAAAATCGTTAGTTTAATCGAGTATTTCGGTATTGAATTATACCGTCCTATTACGAGATTACTACTTTCAAACTGGGAAGAAATTACAGATCGTATTAATAACTATACTGAATCAGATTGGATGATGGCCGATGAAATTCAAAAGACCACGCCTACATTAGATCGCTTCTCTATTGCTATGCTCATCGAAGTGTTAGAAGGTGAGGATACATTGAACCAAGCGGAAAATGCAGGTCATCGTTTGTCAGAGGAAGAGCTCAAAGCTATCCGTAAACATCAGGATGAACAGTAATGAAACATAATAGCTATAACTATGAAGGGGGCCAACCATTTAAGGTTGAGGCGCCCTTTGTGCCTACTGGGGACCAACCTGCTGCCATTCAATCTCTTACGGACGGGATTGAGCGCGGTGAGTGGGCTCAGGTCCTACTAGGTGCAACTGGTACAGGCAAAACCTTTACCATGGCAAAGGTCATTGAAGCAGTTCAAAAACCGACCTTGATTATCGCCCATAATAAAACATTGGCTGCTCAACTTTGCAGCGAGTTTAAAAGTTTCTTCCCTAATAATGCGGTAGAATACTTTGTGTCTTACTACGATTTTTATCAACCAGAAGCGTATATCCCTTCTAGTGATACGTACATCGAGAAGGATGCGTCCATCAATGATGAAATCGATAAATTGCGCCATAGTGCCACTATGAGTTTGTTTGAGCGCCGAGACGTTATCATCGTTGCTTCTGTTAGCTGTATTTACGGCTTAGGGGACCCGGAGGACTATTCTGATCTCGTATTATCCTTGCGGTTAGGTCAGACGAAATCTCGTGATGAAATTCTGTCTAAACTCGTAGATATTCAATATACGAGAAATGATATGAATTTTATTCGCGGTACATTCCGTGTACAAGGGGATACCATAGAAATTTTTCCTGCTGCCTATAGTGAAAGAGCCATTCGTGTGGAACTATTCGGCGATGAAATTGACCGTCTTGTTGAGGTGGATGCATTAACGGGAGAAGTCATTACAGAGCGCAAACATGTTGCGGTCTATCCTGCATCTCACTATGTTACAACAAAAGAAAAAATGAAAATTGCGGTAGAGCGCATCGAGGCAGAACTTGATGAGCAGTTGGCAAAACTGAAAGCAGAAGATCGTCTGCTTGAAGCGCAACGCCTTGAACAGCGCACCCGTTATGATATAGAAATGATGCAAGAAATGGGCTACTGCTCAGGCATCGAAAACTATTCCCGCCATATGTCAGAGCGTAAAGCAGGGGAAGCGCCATATACATTGATAGATTATTTCCCTGATGATTTTCTTATCATGGTCGATGAATCACATGTAACGATTCCTCAGATTCGAGCTATGTACAATGGGGATAGAGCGCGTAAAGAATCTCTTATCGAATACGGATTTCGTTTGCCATCAGCACTCGATAATAGACCGTTGAAATTTGATGAGTTTGTAGAGCGCATTAATCAAATCGTGTATGTTTCAGCCACACCTGGCCCATATGAAATGGAAGTAGAAACGAATGTAGCAGAGCAAATCATTCGTCCTACTGGATTGCTTGATCCATCCATTGAAATTCGTCCTATTAAGGGACAAATGGATGACTTGCTTGGAGAAATCCATAAGCGCGCTGCTAAGAATGAACGTGTCCTCGTTACGACCTTGACGAAGAAGATGGCGGAGGATTTAACAGAGTTCTTGAAAGAAATGGGCGTTCGCGTTCGATACCTTCACTCCGATATCGTTACCATCGAGCGGGCTGAAATCATTCGCGATTTGCGGGCCGGTGTATTTGATGTATTGGTCGGTATCAACTTGCTCCGGGAAGGCCTCGATATGCCAGAGGTATCCTTGGTAGCTATTTTAGATGCCGATAAGGAAGGCTTCTTACGCTCTGATACAGCTATGATTCAAACTATCGGTCGTGCTGCACGTAACGTAAATGGTCATGTTATCATGTACGCGGACCGTGTAACCGGTTCTATGCAACGAGCCATAGATGAAACGGATCGCCGTCGTGCGGTACAAGAGGCATATAATATTGAACATCATATTACGCCAAAATCTGTATCTAAAGATGTGAAAGAGCTTATTGAGCTTACTAAAATCGAAGAAGATATGGTGACCGATGGCAAGGGGCTTTCACCAAAGAAGGGGAAAAAGAAATCCTCTGCAGCTGGAATGGACCATGGCCACGAACCATATGCTCAAGAGGCAGCTGCTACTAAGGTAGCAGAGATTACGGCGGAAGAACTATATAACAAGATTGAAGAGCTTGATCGTCAAATGAAGGCAGCTGCTAAACAGTTGGAATTTGAAAAAGCTGCCAAATTACGCGACCAATTGGGCGAACTTCGTCAACAATGGTCCGATATGCATAGTGCTGGTGAAAGTAAGTTGAAGAAACCACGAAAAAATTCTAAAAAACAATCACCAAAAAGTAAAAAGGTACATATATGAAAGATCAATTGATTGTAAAGGGTGCGCGTCAGCATAACCTTAAAAATATAGATATTTCACTACCAAGGGACAGGTTTATTGTCTTAACTGGTTTAAGTGGATCCGGTAAATCGTCTCTTGCATTCGATACGATTTACGCAGAAGGCCAACGGCGTTATGTAGAATCACTGTCGGCCTATGCACGTCAATTTTTGGGACAAATGGATAAGCCTGATGTAGATTATATTGAAGGTTTATCTCCGGCCATTTCTATCGACCAAAAAACCACAAGCCGTAACCCTCGTTCTACAGTAGGTACGGTGACGGAGATTTACGACTATTTACGTCTATTATTTGCCCGTGTTGGACATGCTCATTGCCCAGAGTGTGGTAAACCCATTACGCAACAAACCATTCAACAAATGACGGATGATGTAATGAGCTTTCCTGAAGGAACTAAGATTTTAATCTTAGCACCTATGATTCAAGGGAAAAAAGGGGAACATAAATCTGTCTTTGAACAACTTCGAAAAGAGGGTTTTGTTCGTGCTCGCGTTGATGGTGTGGTACGTACGATGGATGAGGATATTGTATTAGAAAAAAATAAAAAACATTCCATCGATATTGTTGTAGACCGTCTCGTCGTAAAAGAAGGTATTGAATCCCGCTTGGCAGATTCCATGGAGACTGCATCAAAATGGGCAGAAGGCATAGTTATTGTTCAAGAGGTCGATGGCCCAGAGCACATGTATAGTCAGAACTTTGCATGCCCAGATTGTCATATTTCATTGCCGAAAATTGAGCCACGCATGTTCTCCTTTAATAGTCCTTTTGGGGCATGCCCTGCTTGTTTGGGTATTGGCTCTACTATGGAGGTTGATGAAGATCGTGTAATTCCCAATGGCTCTATTAGTTTTGCCGATGGTTGTGTACAGGCGTTGAGTTCAAATCCTAATGCATGGTTTATGCGCCAGTTAGAAGGTTTATTGAAAGCTAATGGATACTCTTTGAATTCTACCTATGATGAATTGCCTAAAGCATTACAGAAGAAGGTCATGTACGGTACGACAGATAAGGTAGCTTTTACCTATGAAAATATGCGTGGCGAAGAAAAGGAATTTTTCACTGAATACGAAGGTATTCTGCCGATGGTGAAACGCCGTCATAGTGAGGCATCCACCGATTCCATGCGCGAAGAGTTTGAAAAATTTATGTCCATCAAACCGTGTACAACTTGTCATGGGGCTCGTTTAAAACCTGAGGTATTAGCGATTACTGTAGGGGATAAGAATATTAATGAGGTAACCCAGTTGACGATTAAAGAAGCGCTAGATTTCTTTAGTCATTTGCAGCTAACTGATCGAGAACAAGTGATTGGTGCTCAAGTTTTAAAAGAAATCAATGCCCGTCTAGGGTTCCTTAACAATGTAGGTTTAGACTATCTAACGATGAACCGAAGTGCAGGCACGCTATCTGGCGGTGAAGCACAACGTATACGTTTAGCTACACAAATAGGCTCTGGCCTTGTGGGTGTATTATACATTCTTGATGAACCGTCCATTGGCCTACATCAACGGGATAATGATCGACTCATTGATACCTTAAAAGGTTTGCGTGACCTTGGTAATACATTGCTCGTTGTAGAGCATGATGAGGATACGATGCGTGCCGCAGATTACCTTGTAGACATTGGACCAGGTGCGGGTGAGCATGGTGGTCAAGTCGTTGCAGCAGGGACTGTAGATGAGGTTATGCAGGTGAAAGACTCCATTACCGGTCAATATTTGAGCGGCCGCAAGTTTATAGATCTCCCTGAAGAACGTCGTAAGCCAGGTAAAAACTGCATCGAAATACGCGGTGCTAAGGAAAACAATTTACAGAACATCAATGTAAAATTCCCAATTGGACTATTTACCGTTGTTACTGGTGTCAGTGGTTCAGGCAAGTCCACCTTGATTAATGAAATTCTTTACAAAGGATTAGCTAATCAATTGTATCGTTCGTATCACAAGGTAGGCGCTCATAAAGAGATTCGTGGCCTTGAACATATCGATAAAATCATCAACATTGACCAAAGCCCTATAGGCCGGACACCTCGCTCTAACCCCGCTACGTATACGGGCGTGTTCGACGCCATTCGTGAATTATATAGCCAAACGCCAGAAGCTAAAATGCGTGGCTATAAACAAGGCCGCTTTAGCTTTAATGTGAAAGGTGGACGCTGCGAAGCTTGTCGTGGTGATGGTATCATCAAAATTGAAATGCATTTCTTACCAGATGTGTACGTGCCTTGTGAGGTCTGTAAAGGGGCTCGTTATAATCGCGAAACATTAGAGGTTAAATACAAGGGCAAATCTATTGCAGATGTATTAGATATGACGGTAGATGATGCAGTAGAATTCTTTAGTGCTATCCCTAAAATTTACAAAAAAATGGTAACATTGCAAGAGGTAGGTCTTGGGTATATTCGTTTAGGCCAAGCGGCTACTACATTATCTGGTGGTGAAGCGCAACGTGTTAAATTAGCTACAGAATTAGCACGTCGTAGTACAGGTAAAACCCTATATATCCTTGATGAACCTACTACAGGCCTTCATGCGGAAGATATTAGAAAGCTGTTAGATGTATTACAAAAATTGGTAGATGGTGGCGACACGGTTATCGTTATTGAACATAATCTCGATGTTATTAAGACGGCAGATTATATTATCGACCTTGGTCCTGAAGGTGGTAATCGAGGTGGCACCATCGTGGCTACCGGTACACCGGAACAAATTGCAAAGGTGAAAGAAAGCTATACTGGAAAATTCTTAGGTCCTGTATTGGAACAAACTAAAAAATTTATGAACGCATCAAAGAAGCATAAATAATGTACAACATACTGTATTAAACAGTATACACGCGATTAAGTATTAATGGAGAATCAATAAAGAAAGGAGGATATATGGCATCTGAAGAGTTATTAGAAAAGGTTAGTCACTTGCCAACAACACCAGGCGTGTATTTATGGCGTGATCAATATAACCGCATCATCTATGTTGGTAAAGCGATTAATTTGCGTAATCGCGTGCGTTCCTATGTTCGTAATGATGCGAATCGAGCGCCTAAGGTGACGGCGATGATGAAGCGTGCCGTTGATGTAGAGATTATCCAAACAAAGACGGAAATGGAAGCCCTTATATTGGAAAATACGCTTATCAAAGAACATAAGCCGAAATACAATATTTCTCTTAAGGATGACAAGACATACCCGTATGTTAAAATCTCTGTTCAAGAAGACTATCCTCGCGTATATATGACACGTCGTCTTGAGCGGGATGGGGCTAAATATTTTGGGCCTTTTACTGATGTAACAGCTGTTCATGTAGTCCTCAAGTTGATTCGACAGTATTTTCCATTGCGTACCTGTAAATCAATGAAGGTAGAACGTCCTTGTTTGCAATATCATATGCATTATTGTGAGGCGCCATGCTTTCATAAAATATCCGTACCCGATTACCGAAAATATATTGATGAAATTATAGCACTCTTTGAGGGGAAACCAATTCCATTATTAAAGCAAATCAAAGAGAAGATGGAGACAGCTGCTGAAGAGCTCCGATTTGAAGATGCAGCACGCTATCGAGATCAATTGACGAGCATTGAAAAAATTCAAGAAAAACAACGGATGGTAACGCAACGTGGTGACCTCGATGTATTTGGTATTGCTGTGGATGGTCAATTGGCATGTGTACAACTACTCTTTATTCGAGGTGGACGTCTATTAGGCCGTGAAAATTACTTCGTTCAAAATGAAGGCGACTCGGAAGAGACAATTATGACCGATTTTATTAAGCAGTACTATGGAGATACCACCTTTATTCCTAAAGAATTATTATTGCCTATGGAAAGTTCTGAGCAACATCTATTTAAGGATTGGTTTAGTGAAATGAAGGGCCAACAGGTTGATGTTCTCGTGCCTCAGCGAGGCTACAAGATGGACATGATAAAAATGGCTCATGAAAATGCAGAAACATTCCTTGAAGAACGCCGCCGCCAATGGCAATACCAAATCGATAAGAGTGGTGGTGCCGTTAAGAAATTGGCGGAGGTCCTCGATTTGCCTAGATTGCCGGAACGTATGGAATGCTTTGATATTTCTCATACACAAGGCTCTGAAACTGTCGCCTCCATGGTTGTCTTTGAAGGTGGCAAGCCGGCTAAGAAGGAATATCGGCGCTTTAAATTAAAGACTACACAGGGCAAGCCAGACGATTTTAAATCAATGGCAGAAATCATGGAACGCCGCTATGGTAATGAAACGGATTGGCCTATGCCAGATCTCATTATCATCGATGGTGGTAAGGGGCAGCTCAATGCATCTATACCGCTCATACGTGCTGTAGGTGTTACAGATGTGCCAGTCATATCCTTGGCAAAACGGATAGAAGAGGTCTTTGTAGAGGGGCAATCGGACAGCATCATTTTGAGTCATCATTCACCAGAGTTGCAATTATTGCAACAAATTCGTGATGAAGCCCATCGATTTGCTATTACCTATCATCGTAAATTGCGGGGCAAACGAAACTTAGAATCTGTACTCGATCATATTGATGGTATTGGTCCTAAACGACGTAAGGCTTTATGGGCTCATTTCAATAGTTTAGAGGCTATGAAAAAAGCCAGTATAGATGAATTAGCTAAGGTTGATTCTATGAATTATAAGACGGCGGAAACATTATATAATTTTTTCCGCATGTCTAAGGTAGAAAAACAAGATGTATTACAAGGCAATAAAATCCAATATAAAAATAGTTAATACCTTATAGTAGAAAAGCAGCACTGCTGAGTATGACTCGCAGTGCTGCTTTTGTGCGTTATGCTTTTATATGTACTTGTTTGTGTTGAATATACCAAGTGCGGATGGTGAATAGTATGCCTGCTACAATTACGCTAGCTAATAGGCCTATCCATACACCGAATGGGCCATAGTTAGGGTTATTGGCAAGAATGTATGCGATAGGGAAGCAAACGCCCCAGTAGGAAATGAGCGAAATATAGAATACAATCTTTACATCCTTGTAGCCCCGTAGAATACCTTGTAACGGTGTACCGATGGCATCAAAGGCGGAGAAGAAAACGCCATAACCGAGGAATCCATAAATTAGATTATATACCTCATCATCATTCGTAAATAATGCGGAGATGCTTTCCATATGGGTAAATGTGAAAGCACAAATCAAAATCGCAATGACAATGGCTAACACGCGAGAAATGTAAGAGTACTGAATAGCTTCTTTATGTCGCTCAGCACCGACTTCATAGCCTACGGCAATGGTGGAAGCCATGGCAATGCTAAGTGGTAAGCAATAGAACACGTTGGTAAAGGAAATAACAGATTGGTGAGCCGCCACGACAGCGGAACCAAAGTGTACCATCAATAGGCCGGCAATACTGAAAATGCTGGCTTCAAAAAAGATGGAAGAACCGATTGGTAAGCCGATTTGCAATTGCTCGCGTATGTATTGCCATTTTGGGCTTACCCAATCTTTATAGATGCGATATCCCTTTAATTTAGGATGGAAGAGCACCATCGCACTAAATAGAATAAAGTTTGTCCAACATGCTCCGGCAATACCATAACCAGCACCGACACCGCCAATTTCAGGCAATCCGAAGTGCCCAAATATCAGTGAGTAGTTTAAGAATACATTCACTATAAAGCTCGTTACTACAATAGCCATAGAATAATGAGTTAACCCGTGGGAATCAACGGTGTTACGCAATGTATTAACCCATAACAGAGGGAATAGGCCAAGTGCGAAAGCTTTCAAATAATTGATACAAACTGCTGTAGCAGCGGGTTCTAAGTTAAGGAAATTTAGTAATGGTACTAATCCGAAAACACCGAGTAATAATATGATTAGTGCTAGGGTTGTGGCAATATAAAACCCTTGGTAGACGATGGTAGGGATGCTATCTGTTTTCTTGGCTCCTAATAGCTGTGCAATGATCGGGGTGATGCCCATTAGGGTCCCTTGTGCAAAGATATAGAATAATAACCATAGATTGTACCCTGTCGCAACCCCGGCTAGATCAATTGTACTATATTGTCCCGTTAAGAAGATGGCGATAAATGTGCCCCCTACAAGAGAAAATTGGGTGATGCACATAGGAGTAAATAGTTTAATGAACAACCATAATTTTTGTAGTATAGAATATGTTTGATACATAATGACCTCCTAAATTGATGATATATTTTAACATAGTCTATGTATTATGACTAGGTGTATAGAAAACTATAGAATATAGTTGTATATATAAGTATTCGTATTAGGAATAGATGTGCCCATTACAGTATTGTACAAGGTAGATTCTCTTTAGTATAATAAGCATATTAAATATTTTCGTTATAGGAGGTACGAATTGGACATTTTATCTGTTCAAGGTTTGTTGGCAATGTTACAAATCATTGTCATCGATATTCTGTTAGCTGGTGATAATGCCATCGTCATTGGCATGGCCGCACGAAATTTGCCAGCTAATTTACAAAAGAAAGCCATTTTCTGGGGCACTGCAGGTGCCATCATTTTACGTCTTGTTATGGCATTCCTTTTTGTTGAGGCTTTAAATACAATTCCAGCACTTCGTTTAGTAGGTGGTATTCTTTTGTTATGGATTGGGTACAAGCTCGTTGTTGATGATGACAGTGAGCATAACATCGAGGCCAAGGATAGTTTGCGAGCTGCAATCATGACGATTGTTATTGCAGACGGCATCATGGGCATCGATAATGTAATCGGCGTAGTAGGCGCCGCAGGTGGACACATGACAATGGTTGCCATTGGTATGCTTATTACAGTACCTATCATTGTATATGGTAGTACATTATTTGTGAAAGTCATCGAACGTTTCCCGATTATCTTATACGTTGGCGGTGGTATCCTAGGATGGGTCGGCGCTGGTATGAGTGTGGAAGATACATTGATTGCTCATACAGTTGAACCATATGCGCTATATATTAAAATAGCTGCAGTTATTCTTGTAGTGGGCGCATCTTTATTGGCGAAACGGCTAAAAAAATAGATTATATCTTAACATATCCCTTCTCTTAGTAATAGGAGAAGGGATATGTTTTTGAATGATATTTATGTTGATCAATACGATGCTTTTAGATGAGAAAATACATGAAATATGGTATAGTTAAGGGATAGTTATAGAATTAATTGTAATTGAGGTACGAATCATGGAATTTTTAGAAGTGGCTACATGGGTTACGATTGGCAAAATTATATTGATAGATATCTTATTAGCTGGTGATAACGCTGTAGTCATCGGTATGGCTGCTGGTAAACTAGCACCAGAACTTCAAAAGAAAGCCGTTATATGGGGGACGGTAGGCGCTATTTTAATGCGTCTATTCTTTGCTACAGTCTTGGTAGAAGCGTTAACCTTGATTCCTCTTGTTCATTTAGGCGGTGGACTTGTTCTCATATGGATTGCCATTCAGCTTTTAAAGAGCGATGACGAAGAGGCACACATTGAGGCTAAAAATTCTTTAATGGGCGCTATCTGGACGATTATTGTGGCTGATGCCATGATGAGTATTGACAATGTTATTGGTGTTGTAGGCGCTGCTAAAGGTCATTTAGAACTGGTTATCGTAGGTATGTTAATTACGGTACCTATCATCGTGTTCTGTTCTACACTATTCGCTCGCATTATTAATAAATTCCCAGCCATTCTTTGGGCTGGCGGTGCACTTCTTGGATGGGTTGCTGGAGAAATGATTGTAGATGATCCACTTCTTTTGCCATACATTCAAGGTGAAGAATTACTCGTAAAATTTGGTGCCCTATTCTTTGTTCTTATTGTGACTGGTATCATTAAAATTTGGAAGAAAAGAGACGCGTAATGAACCGTACAAGTCGTACATCTCGTAAACATAAATCTAAAGGTAGACAACAACATACAGGTGGAAAACTTTCCATAAAACAACAAGCCATTTTAAATGCGCCTGTTAAACTTGGCGATGAGGTGCTGGTATCCATTCATGGTATCGGCAGTAGTGGGGAAGGTGTAGGTCGTGTAGACGATTTTACTGTCTTTGTTCCATTTGCTTTACCTGGGGAAACTGTGAAAGTATCCATCAATATGGTAAAAAAGACGTATGCCACAGGTACATTGATTGACATTATTACACCTGCTGATAACCGTATCGAACCAACTTGTGAACTATATGGTGTATGCGGTGGTTGCCAATTGCAACATATTACCTACGAGGGGCAGCTTTCACTCAAAACACAAAAGGTGAAGGACGTAATAGAACGCATCGGTCACCAAAATCCTGACCTTGTAAAACCTACACTAGGACCAAAAGAACCTTGGGCGTATCGAAACAAAATGCAAATGCCTGTCGGTGGTGTTAGTGGCGACATTCAAATGGGATTCTATGCAATGGGATCTCACGATATCGTACAGGGGACGAATTGTCCTATCCAAGATGAAGGAAATAACACAATTGCTCAAGTGTGTTATGATATCGCTAAAGAATTTGATGTTGAGCCATACGATGAACATACAGGCAAAGGTGTATTACGCCATGTAATTGGCCGTATTGGACAATCTGGATGGATGGTTATTCTTGTAACGGCTACTGAATATTTACCGCATCAAAAAGAATGGGTTGATAGAATAATAAATTGTATACCACAAGTGGAAACCATCGTTCATAATGTGAATGGTAAACGTACTAATGTCATTTTAGGTCCTACTAATCATGTTCTTTACGGAGATGGTATGATTACAGACCATATTAAAGACCTACGTTTTACCTTGTCACCACATTCATTCTTCCAAGTGAATCCAGAACAAACAACGGTGCTTTATGATCAGGCATTAGCCTATGCGGATCTTAAAGGTAATGAAACCGTTATCGATGCGTATTGTGGTACAGGTACTATTTCACTATTCTTAGCACATAAGGCAAAACATGTTATCGGCATTGAAATCGTAGAGCCAGCTATTATCAATGCTCGTGAAAATGCTCGAAACAATGGTTATGATAATACAGAATTTATTGTCGCTGATGCGGCTGAAGAAATGCCAAAACTTTACAAGGCCGGCGTACGACCAGACGTCATCGTATTCGATCCAATCCGCGCAGGCTGTAAAGAAGAGGTGTTGACCTCTGCAGCGGGCATGGAACCAAAACGCATTGTTTATGTATCTTGTAACCCAGCAACGATGGCAAGAGATATTGAAATCCTCACACACTATGGCTATGAACTTAAAGAAGTACAACCTGTAGACATGTTCCCAATGACTGCTCATGTTGAGGCAGTGGCTTTGCTTACTAGAAGCGAAGCAGTAAGTAATTATTAGAGGAGTGCTTTTACAATCTTGAAACCTAGAGAGTTATGTGAAAAAGCTTGGCAGGAGATAGCAAGTAAATTTCCTGATTTTAAGGTAGTTAGTAAAGGTCAGAAGTTAAAGAAAACCTCTAAGGATAAAGACCTTATCTTTGAAATCTACTTTCAAGCTAATAGAAATAACTATGCAGATAGCGTAGAGTTTGTTCCACATATTGCAATTTATTCTAAATCTATGGAAAAAGCTAATATTCATAACGGGTTTGTATATGGCGGAGAATTAGGTCGTTTGTTAAATAGAACGGAATGGCATTGGTATCAATTAGCAGGTGCTAACTATCAATATACTGTAGATGAAGTTAGCAAGTTATGTGAGGAATATATAATACCGCTATTTGAAGATTTTGAAGATACAGAACGTAATATTGAAAAACTTATAGAGGGAGATATAAACGATTATAATCTACTATATTATATTTATCATTATGGTAGAAAAGATAAAGCTCAACAATATTTTAATAAAATAATTAATAATTCTGAGTTAAGAAGTATATATATTGACTTTTATAATCAGTTGAAAGAAATACCAAAAGAAAATATTTCATTAGATACGAGTGAGTTTTATGGCTCCACTATGATTAAATTTGCATATGTTAATGGAATTGAAATAGATAAATAATAATTGAGCCCATCGCATAGTATTATGCGATGGGCTTTTATCTGTTTTTACATATTTAATTTAAAACTAACTTATGTAGTTGTAGTTAAATTAAATAACAGCTATATAGTAATTGATAAATAATTATTAGAATTTAAACTTCATACTTGCAGAATATGTACGACCTGCGGTAGCTTCATCATCGTAGAAAACACGATTAAATACATTTTGAATACCTAGTTGCAATGTCGCCTCTTTGGAGAACTTGTAATTCATTGCTACATTGGAGATAAAGTAGCTATCTGCAGAACCGTATTGACCAGTAATTTCATCTACTGACTGTCGACGACTTACATATTGAGCATCCCAAAGGGCATTCCATTTGCCATTGGTATATTCAAGACCAGCATGGAATATGTGTTTAGGTATATCATAATTGATTTCTTCATATCCGCTCGCATTTGTATTAGGTAAATCTTTGTGTTTTATACGCCCCATTTGCCATGTATAGTTTCCAAATACAGACCATTTAGAAGATAATTGATGATGAAGTTCTAATTCCACGCCGCGACGTGTTTCTTGATCGACATTTTCATACATTTTATAATCCACATCACCATTACTATCATAATGTGTTACATATTTAACCTTATCTTTTGTTTTCACATAGAAACCGGATAGATTCAATGCCATTTTTGTACCCCATTCTTTTTTCAAACCAATTTCAAATGTATCTGAACGTTCTGGGTCAAGGTTTGGATTCGCTCGTACCACATCAGTGTAACGATATACTTGGCTTAGTGGAGGTGGGTTAAAGGAGTGACCATATGAAGCATATACATTTAGGGAATCGGTTACATAATGTTCAATTGCTAATTTTGGACTCCATTCAGTATAGCTGCCTTCACCATGATTTACGGTGTCGTATTTATTATTTGTAGTATCATAGGTAACATATTGACCATCAAATTTTTTAAATCGATCTATGCGAAGTCCTGTATAAATGGCCCAATTAAAATTAGGACGGTACGTATCCTGTACGAATAGAGCTAAATTTTTCGTTGCACCTTTGTTGATTTCATATAATCCACCAGGATATGTGGTCGAATCAAAGGAAGAATGATTTCTCCAATTCGTTAATTCCCGTCGTTTTTGCTCAAAGCTTTCTTTTTTCCAGTTAATGCCAGCAACAACACTGTGTTTACCCATACGATCCCATACTTTTTGTGCATCAAAATTAATTGTTTTTCCAGGGTAGAATGAATCATCCCCAGGACCGCTGTAGTTAGGTGTATTCGGATTATTAGGGCTAGAGAAACCATCTTTTTTACGATCTAATATGTTGAACGTAACTTGTAGCTTATTTTTATCGTTTTTATATTGTAGGTTATGAGCATGATATTCTTTTAATCCATCATAGCCTAAATATCTGCTCGTTCTAAGTGCTACATATTTTTGATTATTAATTTTCACATTTCCAGAGAATACAGGTACACCATTTACGGTGATGGTGCTCATTGGATTCTCGTAGGCATATCTATTTTTTGTGTATAGATAGGAATAGGTTAATGACTCTCTATCACGGAGTTTCATTGTTACATAAGCAGATAGATTCTTATTGTTATATGATTTATCACCACGACTACCCAATAGATAGGAACCGTCTTTTGTTTGTGGAACTGGATTGTCAGGTGTAACTGTTACCGTAGACGGTCTTATGTTGGCAGCTCTACCGGTAATAAAGAAACCTGGATATCCATCAGTTTTTCTTTGTTCTGCAGACATACCCACAGTAATGCGATTAGATACTTGTGCATCAAATCCTAGTTCATTATTAAGCGTGCCATGTGATCCATATCCAACTTGCCCATGCCAATGGATAGCTTTACCAGATTTCTTTGGCTGTTGTTGTTTCGTTTGAATGTTGATAACACCGGCAACACCTTTGCCACCATATAAAGAGGAGCTAGGACCACGTACTAATTCGATTCTTTCAATAGAATGCACTGGTATAGCTTCCCAATCAACACCATTATTAAAAGTATTGTTCATTGGTACGCCATCAAGTAATACCAATGTATCTGTAGAATCAAATCCTCGGATTTGTAATCCACCATTTGCTTTTTGGCTTTTATACACGCCAGGTAACATTTGTAGAGCATCTGTTACCGTATCAACTCTTCGTGCTTCAATATCTTTGTCTGTTACAACAGATACAGCACTTGGCGTTTTTACGATATCCTCCATAGTTCTAGTAGCAGTTACAGTAATGGTATGAGATGCTTTAGGTTCATCGGCCACATTACTATCTGCTGCATATACAATGGATGCGCTCATAGCCGTTAAAATCATGGAAAATAACATGATTGTTTTGGTACTGGTGCATTTATAACCAGTTACTATTTTCTTTATTTTACATTCTTTCATATGTATGATCCTCTACACTAATAAAATTAATTAACATACATTGTTTTTAGTATAGCATTAGAAAGAGCAAATCGTTATGAATACTAGTTATATGATTATAAGTAATAATAATTATATAAAAAGTGAAATTAATTTATAATTAATTTATATTATAGTTTTTTCTGAATAAAAATTATTTAGAAAGTGATCTGTGTATTGTGTATTTCAAGAAAGGAGTTAATTTTGTAAATATTTTTTGTAAGTAGTTTTATATATTCATAGAGAGATAAGAGAGAGCAGAGAAAATGAATAAAGTACAAATGATGTTAACTGGTAAGATGAATTTCCCCAATTATAATCCTAAGAAAGTAAAGCGCCTTAGTACCGCAGTAACTACTTGTGTATTTGCATTAACGTTAGGGACGGTTATGGTATTAAGCACATCTAGTGCAAATGCAGCCGGTCAAGTAATTGGTGGTTATACGACTGGTAATCAGGCATTAGGTGATGGTAGTGTTGTTGTAAGTGGCGGTAAGGATAAAGCCCCTAATCTTGCAGAAGGGGAAAATAGTGCTGTCCTTGGGGGAACGAAAAATATGGCCGAAGGGCCTTATACTGCTATTGTAGGGGGCTTTCAAAATATTGTTCACGAAGAAATACAAAATGGTGCCATCCTTGGTGGTACGAAAAATCAGATTGAAGCCGTAGGAACCCTAGTAGGCAATTATGCCACAATCAGCGGTGGAGAAGATAATATTGCGTATGGCGAGTCCTCATCTATTTCAGGTGGTAATTCTAATGGTACGTATGGTTTGCATAGCTCTATAGCTGGTGGTCGTGGCAATAATGCAGCTGGTGAAATTGGTTCTGTTATTGGCGGCTCTCAAAACAATGCAGATGGTAAAGGGAGTACACTTGCAGGTGGTTTAGGGAATACTGGTGTTGGTATGTGGTCCTCCGTATTTGGGGGGAGTAAAAATGAAGCTGTAGGCACTGGAGCCTCCATTCTTGGCGGTGGCGGTCGTGAATTTACAGGTCGCAAATTTGTAACCCATAAAAACATTGCCAATGGTGAATATAGTACAATTGTTGGGTCTCGTGATGCTATGACTGTAGGAAATGGTAGTACAGTTGTGGGGGGCTCTAATGGTATGACCATTGGCCTTGCTTCTACTTCCGTAGGTGGTGGTTTTACAGGCGCTAAGGCGGAGAATAGTTTGGCATTGGGACATAAGGCCGGTACTACTGTTAAATATGGCACTGCAATCGGTTATGAAAGCGTAGCTACCGAAGAAGGAACCATTGCATTTGGTCATGATGCGGGTGATATTTCTGGTTATACAGTAAAATACCCAGATAAAGAAGTGACTACACATTTAGGTTATAAGAAGACGGTTCCAGATTATGATAAAGAGCCAACCGTTACACCTACTACATACTCAGATGCTAAATATAATCGTTTAGTGAAAGTAGCCGATGGTGTTGATGCACATGATGCAGCAACTGTAGGCCAATTAGAATCTGCTATAAGCCAAGTCCAATCTGTTGGTACAAATTTAGAAACTACGGTTAATAAAGCAACAGCATCTAGCTATGCATTGGCTGCGTTACAACCTAATTTCTCAGAAGGAGAAACTGGATTGGGTGTAGCCGTAGGATTTGGTCATTATCATGGAAAAACAGCTACTGCATTAGGTGCTTTCTATCGCCCAAGTCGCAATGTGCAATTCAATGTAGGTACTGTAGTAGGCAATGGTAATCAAGGATTTAATGGTGGACTTAGTTTTAAAGTAGGTTCAGAATCAAAACCAAATACAACATCTACGGATGAAAGAATCGCTCAATTAGAAAAACGTATTCAAGAACTAGAAAAATCTAAAAAGTGAAACACAATCTAATAAATCAGAATGGAATAACTAGTATTTTTATTAAGATTTATTGTTCTCTTAGCCTGCTTAAGTGTAGGTGTTGAACCACTTATTATTCTCTCCTTCATACCTGGTTGTATTGACGTATTCACAAGCTGTGTGGTAGGCTACTTCCTTGCTCATGCAATGTTCTAAGAGATATAAACATATATACCTTAACAAAACTTCTATATAGGAACCTAAAGGGTGCGACTGTTAATTGCAACAGTTGCACCTTTTAAATTTATATGATTTTTCTAAATGAAGATTATTCGGTAAGTTTATTCGTAAATAGATTTTCATGGAGTAGGGTTTCTTATATAATAGAAATATAAGTGTTTTTATAAAATGTAGTGGGGAAATGGGAAATGCCAACAACAATAGAAGTAAATAAGCAAAGTGTAGAAACATTATTAGGAAGTGGGAGATTTAAACCTTTTGTTATTCCAGAATATCAAAGACCATATGCCTGGAGTGATGAGCAAGTTGAGACACTATTTGAGGATTTGTGGGAGTTTACTGCAGGTTCTGGTGGAACAGAGAATAATGGATCTTATTTTCTTGGAAGTATTGTTTCTTATGAAAATGATGACGGTGAACAGGAAATTATTGATGGGCAACAGCGTATTACCTCTTTGTTTTTACTATTAAGAGCCATATATACTAGATTAACTGATACCTTAGAATCAGAGAGAACGGCAGAAGCTAAGAATTTCATTAGTAAAATAGAACCTACTATCTGGAGAACTAATAAACTAACAGGCGTTGTTGATTATACGGATATTTTATTAACCTCTCGTGTCATGAATAATGATGGCAACCAAATTCTTAAAGCAATACTTGAAACTGGTGAGACTAGTGAAAATGCTAAAGATAATTACTCTAAAAATTACAGATTATTTCAGCGTTTATTAGATAAACATTCTTTAGAGAATCCTTTAATGGTATATCAATTTATTTATGCATTATTGAATCAAGCTATTTTACTTCCTATAACAGCAGACACTCAAGATACTGCATTAACAATTTTCTCTACATTGAATGATAGAGGATTGCCATTATCTGAAGCCGATATTTTCAAGGCTAAGATTTATAATCAACTTGATGTAGACAACAAGAAGCTTTTTATTGAACGATGGAAGAATCTTGATGAACAAGCAACATATAATAAAGAAAGTATTCAACAGCTATTTTATTATTATATGTTCTATTTACGTGCTTTAGAAAAGGATATAAAGACTACTACTCCTGGTATAAGAAAATATTATGCTAATGAAAAGTTTAAACGATTATTTGAAGTAGATTTAATGGATAATCTTTGTATAATTTTAAATTTATGGAGGGTAATTAATAAAGGTCAGGAGATTGATGGGGAAGCATGGTCTAAGAATAATAAAATTAAGCAATCCTTAGATACCCTATCATCATATCCAAATGAGTTTTGGAAGTATCCTGTTGTAATTTATTATATCTGTCATAGAAACAAAGAGGATTTTGAAGTTAAATTTACAGCATTTTTAAATAAATTACTTTTGGAACTATTCACAAAGTATTTAATATCTCCAACTGTTAATGCAGTTAAGACAGATATTTTAAAGCTTAATGCTGAAATTGTTAAATCTGATAAGCCTATATTCAGTTTTAAAGAAATTGATATGGCTATTCTTGAAAATCATATTCAAAATCCACATAGAAATCTTGTACGGATGTTACTAAAAATTCTTGCCTATCAAGAACAAGATACCCTTTTACCAGATAATTGGGAAATTGAACATATTTTTCCGCAAAAATGGCAAGATAATTACTTCACAGATGTATCAGAAATAACTATTAAAGAAAAGATTGAATACATAGGAAATAAAGTTCCTTTTGAAAAGAAACTTAATATTATCGCTGGAAATGGTTATTTTGGTAAAAAGAAAAAAGAGTATTTATCATCGAATATTTCAATTACTAAGAAATTAGGAACATTAGAAATTGATGAATGGAATTTAGATTCAATCATGACAAGAAATATTCGTATATTAGATTCTGTGAAAAATATTTTAAGACAATGGAGTGATACATATAATAATATTTCTATAGACTCTACTAAAGAAACTCAGCCAACAGATTCTGATTTAGAGAAAATCGAAGAGTATAAACGAAAAGGGTGGATATAGGAGGAAAGTAATATGTTAGGAGCAATCATTGGTGATATAGTTGGTTCACGATTCGAATTTAATAATATTAGACGGAAGGACTTTGATTTCTTTACAGATCAATGTGTGTTAACTGATGATAGTATGATGACACTTGCTGTAGCAAAGGCCATTCTTATGAGCCAACCAGATTACAGAGAACTTTCTAAAAATGCCGTGGAGTGTATGCAGACGATTGGGAGATGCTATCCGGGTTATGGATATGGCGATCGGTTCTATAGATGGATTTTTGCGGAGAACCCAAAGCCATATAATAGTTATGGTAATGGGTCTGCTATGAGAGTTAGTGCTGCTGGATTTGCGGCACATAATTTGGACGAAGCAAAGCTTCTTTCTAAATTAGTTACTGAGGTCACTCATAACCATCCAGAAGGTATGAAAGGTGCAGAAGCGACAGCCGTTGCTGTGTACTTAGCTAAAACTGGTAAAGATATACAAGAAATCAGAGAATATATTAATGAGCATTATTACACTATGGATTTCACATTGGACGAGATCAGAGATACATATAGATTCAATGAAAGTTGTCAAGGAACAGTCCCACAAGCATTGCAAGCCTTCTTTGAATCCACTGATTTTGAAGATGCTATTCGCAATGCCATCTCAATAGGTGGTGACAGTGATACTGTTGCTGCAATTTGTGGGGGTGTAGCACAGGCATATTATGGTATTCCAACGGGTATTAGAAAACAGGCTCTATCATTTTTAGATACTAAACTGCTAGGCATATTGACGTCCTTTGAAGAACAATTTATGTCCAATCTATAACTTATTGGTTAATAAGGTCGTATTATAAGGGAGAGATACATGATACATCTTAAGGACTTAGGCTCTTTTGAATCTGTACCAGATTTAGTGATATATATTATAAATGGAAATATAAGTGCTCTTGAAAGCGCGTTAAATAATGGTTGGGATATTCATAAACCTATACAGATTGGTAAGTATAGTGAGTATTCACCTTTAGAATTAGCGTTAGTGAAGGACTGTTTGACAAGTGTAAAATGGTTGGTCGAACATGGCGCAGATTTAAATGATGAAGAAAATCCAAGTTTCTTATTGGCTGTACGGTATGCTAATCGAGAGATAATAGACTATGTTGTGGCTCAAGGTGCTAATATTCACGCTTTGAACTCTGTGGACGTAGATGCTTTTCAAGCTGCCTTATATGGCAAGAAATATGAGAACCTACAAATTATTCATGACTTAGGCCATACAGTACAAAAATATGGCGGTAAAGCTTTCAGAAATGCCATTACAGATAAAAATTATGAGGTTCTAGATTTTTTTATTAATAATGGTGTAGATATTAATTACAATAAGTCTGATTCAGTATATCCCTTTAAGCCAACGCCATTGTGCGTAGCGGCCCGCTATGTAGATTTACAGATGTGTAAATACCTAGTAGAACATGGTGCTGATGTGACCATCAAGGAAAAGGATGGTATGCGTCCCTATAGTATTGCTGTTGAAAAGGGCGATATGGAAATGGCCGAGTATTTTAAGAATTTAGAGCCTACCGAGTACCATGATAAACAGAATAAAATGGATCAATTAAAACCATTTAAACTACCAAAAGCGTTAGTATCCTTTTTAGAGGGAGATAATCTTTACTTTGCATTGCCAGACTCAGATTTTATCTCTATAGAGTTCTTACCTTTACTTGATACAATTCCATTTAAGTGGGGCCGTCGTAATCTATTGCGATTAACTAAAGAGTTAGGCGAGTATAACGATTATCAAATTGTGTGGGACCCTAAAACTAAGAAGATTTCTTGTTATGATATAGAGCACCAAGAACTACGAGAGCTTTGTAAATTTGACGAGTTTATAAAAGACATGGTAGGCCAATTAGAGATCTTATTCTAATGTATATCGTAAAGGAGAGGCGATACATATGACAGATACCTTTGAGAAAACATATACGGATTGGTCAATTGATGTAGGTGAGTACAAATATGAAGGTATAACTTTGAAAGAAGTAGAGCAAAATCTGTATTCGATTCAAGATAACGACATAGATTTTCTAATTGTTTCACCACCAAAAGCTATTTCAGTAGATGATAAGCTATATAACTTCGTACAAGTTTGTAGTGACCAACATACAGAATTATTACATATCGAGATAAGTGTAACCAATGATGGTGAGCAAGGTGCCATCATATATGGTAAAAATGAGCTAGGCCATCAAGAGGCACTCCAGATTATAGAAGAATTTATTGCACATCATAAGGTCCCATCATTAGATGATTGGGACACCGTACTAGATTTAAGACCGAAGATGGAAAGCTATGTAATGGGTAAAAACGATGACTAATCCTGTAATATATGATGAACAGTTAAGGCAATATACATTGACCTATGAAGGAATACAATTTTGTTGGGATGAGATTCCAACAGAAGCTAATGTAGATACTGCTAAATTATTAGCTACTAATTATCATAAGAATATAGATTCCATTGTTACTTTCATTTATAACGAAATACGAGATTATTATGGAGATGTCACTATTGATGAGGTGAAAACACGGATAGGTATGCCTATTATTGAACCAGAGCGAGATGCTGTAACCTATTGTGAGCAATCCTTTGATGATACACACATCTTTTCCTTTACGTTTTGGGATGATGAATTTACAGATTTGCATTATTTTGCTATAGATGGATGATATATTCTTATATATTTTAGTTATTGAGTCTCTTACATGCGGAGTCTATTATGCTATACACACCGAATAACATTTTGTATAAGTATATTCGCTATCGATTTAGACGAATACAGATTCAATGTAATATGGTATATGATGTAACACCAGAGGAAGAAGATGAGATTTGTCGTAATCTATTAAAAAGGCGAGCGAAGATATTAATTCCCATCGGAATATTATATTTTTTGCTTTTTGGGGTCATCTTCGCTTGGTTAGTAGGAACAAGTGAGGACCTAAACCCGTTAATGCAATGGGAATTAAGCGTTATAGACTATGTTATACCGATTTTAAATACCATAGATATTAAGTGGTATGCATATCCTTTAGATCTATTATGGGTAGCAATTATATTAGCGCCTATAGCGATTATAAATGCATCTCCTTATATCATTGTTTCCTATATGGTAGATACCATATTGATACGACGCGAGGTGAAAGCTTTAATAAAAAAATATTCCATTGATGACATACAATGTGGTTAGATTATATCTATTTGGCTAGGAGAGAGTATTATGAGTAATCTAAGAGATTTCAATTGGACTGGATTTTGGAAAGACACTGATTATGCATGTGAGTCCTATATCGGTAGAGATGTTACCGATGAGGATATTAAGGCTACTGAAGCTGAGCTAGGCTATACATTGCCGGCAGCATATATAGAGCTACTTAAAAACCATAATGGTGGTGTAGTAAATAAGAATTGTTTTATTAACGATGATGACGATTGTGTATATATAACAGGAATATATGGCATCGATAGAGATAAAAAATACTCTCTTTTAGGTGAGATGGGTAATGAATTTTGGATTTCAAAAGTAAAATATCCTCCTATCGGTATCGTTGTAGCCGATACGATTTCTGGTGGGCATGATATGATTTTCCTAGATTATCGTGAATGTGGTCCTACCGGTGAGCCTAAGGTTGTACGTGTAGATCAAGAATGTGATTACTCAATTACTCCGTTAGCAGATAATTTTGGTGACTTTATTAAGAACTTATATTTCAGTATAGAAGACATTACGGATGAAGAGTTTCAAGAATTAAGTGATGCGGAAAAGGTTAAGCTCCTTAATGAACAAGAGGGGATTGATATCAAGCGTGCGATGGAGCTGTTAACTAACATCGGTATCGATAATTTGTCCCCTATACTATTAAGCACCTTAGGACGTATGTATAACAATAATGGCCGAGCAAGAGAGGCTATTGACTTATTTAATCGTATAGATGAGGCACATCGCGATTGGTCTTGGTATTATCGTTGTGGTTATGCTCATGGGATGTTAGCTATTGGTGAAAGCTACGAATCTGAACATGTGCAGAAAGCATTACAGTTAATAGAGACGGGCATAAAAGTGACGAAAGAAGCTCACTTAGATAAACAGCTTGTTTGGTGCTGTGAAGTGGTAAAATATCACCTATCTAAAATTAAGCCAAAAGAGTATAAGGAGGATTATCCTGTGATATTTGAAACCATTAAGAATCTCTTTGATAAGAAAAATAGTAAAGAGACTACAGAAGATAAACAGATTGAAGATGTTAATGAATACGAAGAAGATAACTATCCTACATATGATGTAGTACATTGGGTATTTAATAAGCAAACATATAGCAGAGAAGAGTTTGCCAAAGAATACAATGAAAATGTAAAGAAATATACAGATGATGAGGCAGATGACGATGATAGATTAGAAGAACCTGAAATTCTAGTAACCTATGAAGCTTGGATTGAAAGTTTAGACCAACTTTTTGATAATGAACGTGTTACCGATGAAGAGTTATTCGAAGAAGATAAAGAAGATGGCATGTGGCAGGTAGAAATTATGGCTCATCTTGTTGCGGATAATGGTACATATTTTACTAGAGAAGAATTACTCTTTAAATTGCACAATTTGATGGCCAATAAAGAATTGGGCGATCATGTATTCTTTGAAGGTATTGAATACGAAGGCCATGAATGTGAAGGATATGGTCTAATAGATAATGAAGACGGTATACCAGTATTCTATATTATTTGTGGTAGCTAGCTTCTAGACAATGTTAATTATAATAATATATTTATAATATGACAGGATGTGACATAATGGCATTAACGGTTGAACAATTTAAAGCATTTTCTGATGAGGAGCAATTACAAACCATTAAAGAGCTTAATGATTCTGGAAATGTAGAAATTATTATTGATGTGTTAACTGATGTGGGCATAGAGAATTTATCTGTACCTCTGTTAGGTGAGCTTGGTCGAGCTTATAACAATAATAACAATGAAAAAGAGGCTATTAAGGTATTAGAATCTATTGATGAAGCGTATCGTGATGCGGTGTGGTATTATCGCTGTGCCTATGCGTATGGAGCTATTGTCTTAGATAATAATGAATCATACACATCGGATACTATGCAACAGATGCTAAGATTAGTAGATCAAGGTGTACGTTTAGCTACGGAAGCGAAACTAGATGATATAAAATCGTACTGTTTTGAAGTAATTGATATGTGCTATTCGCAAATGGATTTTGAAAGATGTGAAGCTGATTATCCTGAATTGTGTTCTGCTTATAATGAATATGTAGCAAAGAAAAAGAAGAAACGTAAAGGTGTACCTCGTCATCGCACCATCACGGTTGAGGAAATCATGGCTACAGACGATGTGTGGACCATTAATGAGCCCATGTATTGGACTATTAATATATATGGCTCATATGATGATTATATAGAATCTGCAAAAGGCTTTACCGTAGAACAACGCTATCTTAATGCTATATCTTGGTACTTTGCAGAGGTTAATAATGGTGGTCATCACCAATTCTTCTATAATTCTACCGGTATTGTATGGGAAGATGCTTTAAAAGGTTTACGTCTCTTTAAGATGGATATACTTGCGGATAATTTACAATCCGTCATCGATTACTTTGGTGGTTCCGTTCCATTTGATAGGGAAGAGCGATGGAACATTTTAAAAGATTGGGAAAATGAGGATGAATTGTTTGATTTCCTCGATAAAAAAGATGATGTAGTGTATGAATATGATGGAATCTATGAAGACACATTCGTACATGAACATCCTGAATTATTTGTATTTGATGGGACCTATAAAGTTCCAGAATAAATGTAGTGATATAGCATTTAAGTGCTACTTTCACTAACAATATAAGTATTAGAGGTATTACATGTTAGATAAACAAGGCGTATATGATTGTTTGCGTGACCATCATATCGATTTTGAAGTTACGGATCACGCACCGCTATTTAGTATGGATGATAAACCAGATGTAGAACTGCCATATCCAGAATGGGATGCGAAGAATTTATTTATCCGTGACCATAAGAGGGAGCATTACTATTTAATTACTGTACGCGGCTCAAAGCGTGTGGATTTGAAACAGTTTCGTAAGGACCATAATCTTAAAAAGATTTCCTTTGGTTCTGAAGAAGAGCTTTGGGATATATTAAAGGTTAAACCTGGTCATGTCTCTCCATTCTGCTTGCTCAACGACGAAGAGCGTAAGGTTCACTATTATATTGATGAGGATTACAAGGATAATCTTATTGGTATACATCCCAATCAAAATGATGCGACCGTGTGGTTACAAGGAAGAGACCTTGTTAAACTTATAGAGGAGCATGGTACAACAATAGAATATATAACAATATAAAGGTAACATAAGAGGTTTTACATGAAAGTTAAATTGATTCAACCGCGTATGTTAAAACGTCCTATGGATACAGATTTAAAAATACGCATGTCTCCTCATTTAGGATTGTTGACGGTAGCTAATATTATTCGGCATGATTGTGACGTTACAATTGAAAATGAAAATATTAGACCTATTAATTTTGATGATGTGCCTGACTTGGTAGGCATAGCAGTTACAGTTGACGTTTTACCTAGAGCTATTGAAATTGCATCTATATATAGACAAAAAGGTGTTAAGGTTATTGCTGGTGGCATACATATCACAACTGCGTCTAGTTCTGTGCCTAAGGATGCATTTGATAGCTTATGTATTGGTTTTGCAGAAAATACATGGCCTCAAATTATAGAGGACATGAAACATAATAGATTACAATCTGAATATGTATCTAAGCCTTTAACTTCTGGGGATGATATTGTAGCGCCTGCATATGACATGATAGATAAAACAGATTATTTATGGTATAACATTGTTTCTACAAGTCGTAGTTGCCCCCATAAATGTGATTTTTGCTATAATAGTTCTGGTACTCATCAATATATTAATCGTAATATAGATGATGTGTTAGCAGATATCAAGAAACTAGGTACAAAACATATTATGTTTATTGATGATAATTTTATTGGGAACATTTCTTGGACTAAACAGTTTTTAGAGTGTATTAAACCTTTAAAATTAAACTGGAATGCAGCGGTCACTATGAAAATAGGACAATACCCTGAATTAATGGATTTGATGAAAGAAACTGGTTGTCAGAGTTTATTTATTGGTTTTGAAAGTATCAGTCCTCAGTCTTTATCTAGTGTTCATAAAATGCAAAATAATCGTGAAGAGTTTGAAAGACTTATTAGTGAATTACATAAGCGTGGCATTATGGTCAATGCTAGCTTTGTATTTGGTCTAGATGGAGACACGCCAGAGACATTTAAAAATACATTAGATTGGATTATTAGCCAGAAAATTGATACCATTACATCACATATTGTTACACCGTATCCTGGGACTGAATTCTACAAAAGAATGGAAGAACAAAATAGAATTTTTGATCATGACTTATCTAGATATAATACGTCTCATGTGGTTGTGACGCCGCTTGGTATGTCTAAAGAGGAATTAGAAGAAGGATATTTGTGGATATATCAAGAGTTATATTCCATAAGAAATATATTCCGTCGTATGCCTAAGACTATCGGAACGATACCAGCCTATTTAACCTTTAATTTCTTTTATCGTAGATTTGGCCATTTTACATCAAAAGTATGTGAACTTTTAACTTATAAACGTATTGGTTTGTGGGCCGAGAAATTATCAAGATATATGTAAAGGAGTCACTAATGAGTAAGCGATATATAAAACGAATTTTGCTAACTTCTGCTATTGCCATATTGGGTGTGAGCACATCGTTTGCAGCATTCACATTTGATAAACAAGAACAAGTAGATACAGCCCCTATTGTAGGTTTGTATCGTTTTCAAGTACCTGCTGAATTACAAGGTGCGTATAATACTGTAGGTATTCAGAATTTAACAGCCTCTATGGAGAAAGAACCTAATACACTATCTATGAATGTGGCTCATGTAAAAGGTAATCCATCTGAATCATACATAGTGGAGGTATATAAAGATACGGCTGCCTTAGAAACACACCGCAAATCCGAGCATTTCCAAAACTATATTAACGAGGTTGGTTCTAAACTGACAAATCGTAAATTGTATGATGTACAGCCTTTGTTATTGATTGAAAAACCAAATGCGTTATCTTTGATTAATGATGGTAAATCTGTTGTGACCTTAACAGATTTTACAGTAGACGGTAATGAAGTAGATACAGTACAAAAACAATATCAATTAGATATTGACCGTGCTGTTCGTGATGATGCGGGCTATAAGGCAGGTTATGTATTGCGTGAAAGAAACAATAAAACACACTGGTACGTAATTCAAATCTATAGTGATGAATCAGCTTTCAATAAACATGTAAATAGCCCGGGATATCGTTTCATGATGAGTCAAATTCAAGGTAGTTTACAAGGCGTTACTACTAAAGTGTTGCAAGGAGACATTCTAGTAAATCATGGAGGTCAATCTTTTATAAGACCATAGTCATTGATATACTATAACCAGTAAAGTTACTGCTAGCATATAATTATGTGCTAGCAGTTTTTTGTTATATAATAAGTTAAAGTCTTTATAGCTTATAAGGAGTTACGTATGATACAGCAAGAACGTTTAATTTATCTTGTAAAAGGATTAGTAGAAGAATATACAGAGAAATATAAAGACGAACATATTGAAATCCCTAATGATGAAGCAGAACAGTTTACATTATTTAGGTCTCTTTGTAATATTCGCCCTGCAGGATCTATGCCAGCAGAGTGGATGAAGGTACAAGATGAGTATTTAAATGAATTGGCTCATGAAAAAGGTATTGTAACGCTCAGTGATATGGAAGAGCGGGAACCTCAGATATATTTGTGGCAAGGTGATATTACGCGTCTAGCAGTAAAGGCTATAGTTAATGCCGCTAATAATCAGTTGCTCGGTTGCTTTGCACCTAATCACAAATGTATTGATAATGCCATTCATACCTTTGCCGGCATTGAACTGCGTATGGCCTGTGCTCGTATGATTGAATATATGGATATGCCTGAAAAGACGGGTGTTGCACGCATGACTTATGGTTATAATTTACCAGCCAGTCATGTTATTCATACGGTTGGACCTATTATTTATGATACTGTTACAGAGTTAGAACAAGAACAATTGGCATCGTGTTATCGATCTTGCTTGGAGTTAGCCAATGCTTATAGTTTGAAGTCTATTGCATTTTGCTGTATTTCTACAGGTGAGTTTAGATTTCCCAATGAATTAGCGGCCCGAATTGCTATTGATACAGTGCGTACTTACTTAAAAGAAACTAATAGTAAAATACAAGTGGTATTTAATGTATTTAAGGATATAGATTATGACATCTACAACAAATTATTGGGATAATATAGAACGTGTGAAAGAATTTTTGAATACGGCTGATGCGGTACTCGTAGGGATTGGGGCAGGTATGTCCACTGCAGCTGGGTTTTCTTATAGTGGTGAACGCTTTCATAAATACTTTGATGACTTTCATAAAAAATATGGTATAACAGATATATATTCTGGTGGATTTTATTCGTTTGAAAGTATGGAAGAGTATTGGGCGTGGTGGAGTCGTCATATTAATTACAACCGATATGATGTTCCGGTAGGTGAGCTTTATGTTCATCTGATGAAATTATTACAAGATAAGAATTATTTTGTAATTACTACAAATGTAGATCATCAAATGCAATTAGCCGGAGTAGATAAAAATAGATTTTATTATATGCAAGGTGATTATGGATTATGGCAGTGTTCTGAGCCATGTCATCAAAAGACTTATGATAATGAAGAACAAGTTCGGCGTATGGTAAGGGAACAAAAGGATATGAAAATTCCTACAGAATTAATTCCTCATTGTCCTAGATGTGGTGAATTGATGACGATGAATTTGCGTATTGATGGCAACTTTGTACAAGATGAGGGTTGGTATGCGGCACAAGATAGATATGCTACATTTATAGAGAGCTATAGAGATAAGAAAATTATACTGTTAGAATTGGGTGTTGGTTATAATACACCGATGATTATTAAGTATCCATTTATGCGTATGGCCCATGACAATATAGATGCTTTGTATGTACCAATTAATATGGAAGAGCAACCTATACCTTTTGAAATTCATAAAAATACTGTATCATTTAATGATGATATTAAAAAAGTTTTGAATGATTTGTTAGCTTAAGAAGGAGTTAATGTACTATGAATTATAAATACACCTATGAAAGCCCGTTAGGAACGATGATAATGCTTGGTACATTAACGTATTTAACAGATTTATTTTTCGTTGATGAAGCTCATGCACCTAGTTATGATGATGCGGAGTATATTGAACAAAAAACAGGCCCTTTTGAAGTGACCATTATGTGGCTAGATCAATATTTTAAAGGACAAAAACCGTTTATTACACCACCAATACAACTTGAAGGAACAGAATTCCGTAAATCTGTATGGTCTATATTACAAACCATTCCTTATGGTGAAACGACAACTTATGGAGAAATAGGTAAGAAGATTGCTGAAAAACAAGGCAAAGAAACATTCTCTGCTCAAGCTGTAGGAGGGGCTGTAGGACATAATCCTATATCTATCATTGTGCCGTGTCATCGTGTGGTTGGTAGTAATGGTAAATTGACAGGATATGCGGGCGGTATTGAACGTAAGAAATATATGCTCGATCTTGAGGTGGAACATAAATAGTACATATTAGATTGTAAAATCATATTTAAATAGATTTATAAAAAAGAAGAAAGAGATTACTCATGATGGATAGACACATCATAGGTAATCTCTTTTGGTATATATAGGTTATTTATTTATTCGGGAAATTATTTAAATTGATTTACTAATGTACCAATACCATTAATTGTAATAGATACTGTATCACCTGATTTTAGCCAACCATATCGTTCTTCATTTTTACCGAGTACAACGCCACTAGGTGTACCAGTAAAGATGATGTCACCTTCTTGTAGTGTAATATACTGAGATACAAATTCGATAATCGCATCCGGCTTAAACAGCATTTGTTGTAATTGGGCTTGTTGACGAACCTCTCCATTGACTGTCGTTGTAATGGTAGCATTGTCAAAATCAAATTCGTCAGGTGTTACGATAATAGGGCCAATAGGAGCAAAGTTATCTAGCGATTTGCCAAGAATCCATTGAGAGCCTCTAAATTGTAAAGCGCGCGCTGATACGTCATTACCTATGGTATAGCCTAAGATATGTTCTTTAGCTTTGTCACGAGGAATATTTTTGCCTGCTTTACCAATGACTATAACGAGTTCCCCTTCGTAATCGTAATGTAATGATTCATTTTCAATGGTAATCGTATCATGGTTGCTAGCTAGAGCATTTGTAGTTTTCATAAAGATTTCTGGAAAATCATGTGTAGCAAGACTGGTTTCAGCAATATGGTCCGCATAATTAAGGCCTATACAAATGATATTTTTAAGATTTGGGATTAGTTTATGTTTAGTAGATTCTTTCATGAGCGATACCTCCTTACACATTAGGACATTAAGTTTATTATAATATAAATTGGTATGTAAAGAATAATTTTGACGAAATAATTATATAGAGGCATTTTTGTCACATCCTATTTGATATACTTTTAAAAAGTAATAAAAGGAGGAGTTCCTATGTATATGCATAGAAATGTGACAGATGAATTTGTAGGTACCGTAGCATCTTGCGATATTATAAGTACGGGTAGTTGGTATGGGGATTTACCAGATGGCGTTCCAAACGAAGTGAAATTTAATCGTAAAGATTACTATATTGAAGAGATACAACATATTTCTATTAAGGAAACCATTAGTGTTACCTATGGTATTAAATGGGAGCATATCTCGAAACCTGTAGAGGGTAAAATAGAATCCTTCACTACTACGGAGTACTCAATTGAGACGGCTCAAAAACAATATCTATTAGAGCTTATGAGGTATAGATTTTCTGATGATATTGTCCTATATGATGAGGAGGAGTGTGCTGTTCAAGTGCAGCTCGTCAATACTGAGGGACAAGAGTTCACATATGAATTCCCTTTTGATAATGACATGCGGGCCATGTCTATACTGTTTAGACAAATTTTAGGTACGCCTACATTACTTTTGTTTGATGGAAATCGGGAAAAAGATCGAATACAGGAGATTCATATTGAAGTGCAAAAAAATATATACCAAGAATATGGTGATATAAATACGTTGAGCTTTAATTGGAATCAGTCGTCTATTTCCATTGATTGTAAAAGTAAGCAATTTGGACAGTCGAGCCATAGTCACAGCGAGTATGTAGATAATCAAATGATTCATCAATTGAAGCAAGATATTGACTTTCATATTGGCGAAACGCTATATAGTCTAGATTCCTTTAGTCTTGGTGAAACTCATGAAAGTGATAATGACCCTGCTCGTGGTGGTATCGTGACAGTACGTATTAAATGGGCGCATAAAGAGGATACATTGTTTATAGGAAATATAATTAATCAGTATGTGCCCGCTTGGTATAAAAATCTAATTAGTTTTATACGTGCTCATACAAGAGACAAATCTTTACAAGAGTTTTTACAATCCAATCATATATCTGATAGGAAAGTATATACGTATTGTTCTGTATATATTTTTAAGGTTGGCCAAGAGTTTTATTATCGTACAGATAGAAACGATATATATGAAGGGGATATTGTAAAAGTTCCTTTTGGACCAGATAATATGGTTCGTACTGGACGCGTAGAATCTATTTCATATCATACGCGTTATGATGTACCGTATGATTTAAATCGCACTAAGTTTATTATAGATAAACTTCTAACCTCTATAGAATGTGTTGAAATAACTTGCTCATAGTGTTAAGATTATTAGTATATTAATATGCATGGAGGTCATTGTTATGAGTAAGAATATTGATTGGGATAATCTCGGTTTTGGTTATGTAGAAACCGATTATCGTTATTTGACTACATATAAAGATGGTAAATGGGATGAAGGCGGTTTAATTACAGATGCTAACGTTGTCCTTAATGAATGTGCAGGTGTATTCCAATATGCACAAACTGTATTCGAAGGTTTGAAAGCATACTATACTAAAGATGGTCACATCGTATGTTTCCGTCCTGATCTAAACGCTGAACGTTTAAATCAATCTTGTGAACGCCTCGTAATGCCTACATTACCTGAAGGTCGTTTCCTTGAAGCTGTTAAAGAAGTAGTAAAAGCTAATAAAGATTTTGTACCTCCTTATGGTCATGGTGCAAGCCTATATATTCGTCCTTACATGATGGGTACTAACTCCGTTATCGGTGTAAAACCAGCTGACGAATATCAATTCCGTGTATTTACTACACCAGTAGGCCCTTACTTTAAAGGTGGCGCAAAACCAATCAAAATCCGTGTTACTGATTTTGACCGTGCAGCTCCTCATGGTACTGGTCACATCAAAGCTGGTCTTAACTATGCTATGAGCTTATATGCTATCACTGATGCACATGCAAAAGGTTATGCTGAAAATATGTATCTTGATGCGGCTACACGTACTCATGTAGAAGAAACTGGTGGTGCTAACTTCATCTTCATTTCTAAAGATGGTGCATTGGTAACACCTAAATCCGATAGCATCTTGCCATCCATTACACGTCGTTCTTTGATGTATGTAGCAGAACATTATCTTGGTATGAAAGTAGAACATCGCCCTGTTCATAAAGATGAATTAAAAGACTTTGCAGAAATCGGTCTTTGCGGTACAGCAGCGGTTATTTCTCCAGTAGGTCAAATCGATACGCCAGAAGGCACTATTAATGTACCAGCTGGCATGGATGATATGGGCCCTGTAACTAAAAAATTATATGATACATTACTTGGTATCCAACATGGCGAAATCGAAGCTCCAGAAGGCTGGGTAGTTAAGATTTGCTAATCTTTTAGTCATATAAAAGAATATAATATGAAAACATCCTCCATAATCAGACGATTGTGGAGGATGTTTGTGTTTATGAAATTATTTTATTGAATCGGTCTATTTAGTTTGATGCTTTTCGTGCATTAACTTTAGACATAAATTTTTCGTTGTTAATGACGAATCGTTCATGTGTGCCTTTACCGATGACACCAACACCATCGGATGCTTCGATGGCAAAGGAGATTTTACGGCCTTCCACAGCTGTTACTGTAGCAGTAGCCGTAATGGTAGCACCCATTGGGGAAGGGGCATCATGGCTAATCGATAGGGAGATGCCTACCGTGCCTTCACCGTCGTTTAATTCTGGTTGTACTGCTGCTTGTGCAGCTTCTTCCATAAGTGCACACATAGCAGGAGTAGCGAATACTTCAAGAGAACCAGACTTCATTGTTTTGGCAATATTAGATTCTGTAACTGTTATTGTCGCTATGGCAGATTGACCGATTTGTATCATAATATACCTTCTTTCTATTTAAATAGCATCGTATATATTGTCATATGTGATATTAAAAATTATTGAATATAGCTTATCTCCAAGTAAATAACTAGGAGTTCCAAATTTATCAAACCTAAGTGTTTTGGGTAGTGTTTCTGAAAATAAAACACGTCCATCAAAGCTATATACTATTTCTCTAATTGTTTGTGATGTAATACCAGAAACAACTTTTTTTTCTTCTAATATCTCATCTATTATTTTTTGTGATATAAGGTTATTTGGAGGAGTTTTCTCTTTGGCTAGTTGATAGTAACTTAGAAAAGGGTTGTATGTATAGTCAATATGAATTTCATAAATTTCTGCATTATCATAATTAACTATATAAACTATAGAGCGTATTGTAGTATCATCAGAGCCAGAATTAATTTGTTTTGTTGATTTTTTATCAATATAGTAATCGTTATTATCTGAGCTCAATACCTGTAATATATTGATATCATTACGTAAATCGTGCAAGTTAATTGCGGATGAAGTATTAGAGCATGAAATAATAAAAAGAAACAAAATTAGTAATTTTTTTAAGAAATTCATTTTTCCACTCCAAAATTAAATAGATATATGTTAATAATATCATATTTATTGATTATTTACATGATATAATAGTACTAGTTTTTTATTAAACGAGGTAACTATGAAAGAACGAAAATTTTCGCCTTCTGGTGAAGGCTTGGTGCAGGTAATAGCGGGCGTATTATTTGTCGTATTACTTATCATCATTAATATTGTAGATCCAACATTTTACCCAACTATGTGGCATTTAGCTACGAGCGGTTCTATGGAGGAAATTGCTGAGTATATTCAAGGCTATGGGCCTATGGCCATGGTGGTGAGTATGCTCCTTGATATTTTTGTCAATGCTGTAGGCTTTTTGCCATCTATCTTTATTTCCACAGCGAATGGTCTCGTGTTTGGCATGTGGCCTGGCATTATTATTTCCTGGCTCGCTGAAACTATTGGGGTAGTTATCAGCTTTTACATTATGCGTTATTTCTTACGAGATGCGGCGGATAAGCTAATTTCTAAGAGTACCACATTGATGAAGGTTGACGATTTCTCCGGTAACAATGGTTTTGTAGTTATGTTGTTTGCTAGATCATTACCTTATTTTCCATCTGGTGTCATCACTGCGCTAGGGGCTATCAGTAAGATTAAACCGCGTGACTACATCTTGGCCAATTTAATTGGTAAATTCCCGTCTACAGCCCTTGAAGTTGCTATTGGCACAGATATTGTCAATTTTCAAGAAAATATGGGGCGCCTAGGTATTATTGTCGTCGTAGCAGCCATTGTATATTTCATTTTGTGGAAGGTATACAAACGCTATATTAATAAGCGTAATGCAGAACGAGAACATGATCCTAATGCTTAATAAAATGTAATTCTATGTAGTTAAAATAAAAGAGGCGATACTATGAGTTTTTCACTTCCTGAACGTGTCATATTAAAAGGTCCTAATTTCATCCGTGAAGTATTTGAACGTGGTGTAGGTGTACCAGGATTTATCAGTTTTGGTATTGGTAATCCCGCACCAGAGGCAATTCCTGTGAAAGTCATCGAAGATGCCTTTGATTTCATCGTTCATGATAATCCTATGGGTTTATTACAATACGGTCCGATGCAAGGGGATGCGCGATTAGCAGAATTGACCTTACAACGTTTATCGAAAGTTCACCATATGAATTTAGACGGCCAAGGTCTAATCATTTCTAATGGGGCTGGTCAACTATTGGGCTTAGTACCAATTACCGTGTGTGAACCTAGCGATGAAGTGTACATGGATGATTATACCTTCACAAGTGCTATCAATTCTGTACGCAATATGGGGGCTAAGGCAGTCGGTATCAAAACTGATGAGTTCGGTATGATTCCAAGCGAATTAGAAAAAGCAGCTCAATCCGGTAAGGGGAAATATATCTATTTAATTCCAAATTTTCAAAATCCAACAGGCATTACCATGCCTTTAGAGCGTCGTAAAGAAATTTACGCTGTTGCATCTAAATATGACTTGTTCATTTATGAAGATGATCCATATGGTGAAATTCGTTTTGCTGGCGAACATGTACCTACCTTTAAATCTTTTGATACAGAAAACCGCGTTCTCTATGCTGGATCCTATTCTAAAACATTATCGGCAGGCTTGCGCGTAGGGTTCTTGTTGGGACCAGAAGATGTTATCGGTACTATTCAAGCGCTTAAAAATAATACGGCTGGACAAATGCCACTAGTTACACAAAAGGTGGTAGCACACGTACTAGACCACATCGATTATGATGCACATTTAGAAAATGTACGAAAGGTATATAAATCTAAATGTGATGCCATGATGCGTGTATTTAAAGAAAAGGGAAGTTCCAAGGTTCATTTGACACAACCAACAGGTGGTATGTTTGCATGGATGACAATGCCTGATACTGTTGATTGTGATGAATTCTTTGAAGCGTGCATGGATAAAAATGTAGGCATCATTAAATGTGGTGCCTTTGCAGCTGATGGCGTACAAAATGGTCACGCATTCCGTTTGAGCTATACGGTGCCAACTATTCCGGAAATTGAAAAGGGTATGGAAATCCTCTGTGCTCTTACAAAGGAATATTGTGGTGAATAATTCCTTTGAGATATGTTAATGAATATATCTATATTGAAAATTATTAAACTACCATGATACAATAACACTGTAAATATATAATGTGTTAGCTATAGAAAGAGCTTTCACAATGAACAATATTTACAATGAGATAATAATTTTCTAACTATATATTGTTGAGGAAAGTCCTCGAAGAAAGTAGGTGTTTACTATGGGTTGCGGTAGCAGCAGTAGTGATTGCAACGGTTGTCCATCCAAATCCGCAGGTTGCGGTGGTGCACAACAGCCTCAAGATATGACGGCTCCATTGCATGAATTGAGTTCCGTTAAACATGTTATCGGTGTTGTATCCGGTAAAGGTGGCGTAGGTAAATCTTCCGTTACAAGTTTGATGGCCTTAACGATGGCTCGTAAAGGTTATAAAGTAGGTATTCTTGATGCCGATATAACTGGTCCATCCATTCCTAAGATGTTTGGTATCAAAGAAAAGGCTTACGCTGACGAAATTGGTATGTATCCTGTTAAAACTAAGCAATATGGCATTGATGTAATGTCTGTAAACCTCTTGCTTGAAAATGATACAGATCCTGTATTGTGGCGTGGTCCTATTTTAGGTAATGTTGTAAAACAATTCTACAGTGATGTTATTTGGAAGGATATCGACTATTTATTCGTTGATATGCCACCAGGAACAGGTGACGTAGCAATTACTGTATATCAATCCCTGAAATTGGATGGCATTATTATTGTTACATCCCCTCAAGACTTGGTATCCATGATTGTTGAAAAAGCAGTTAAAATGGCTGATTTGATGCAAGTGCCTATCATCGGTGTAGTAGAAAACTACTCTTACTTCCATTGTCCAGATAATGGTAAGGATTACCAAATCTTTGGTGAAAGCCATATTGAAGAAATTCTTCAAAAATATGGTCTATTATTGTTGAGCCGTTTACCAATTGATCCTAATATTGCAAATTTATGCGATAAAGGTGATATTGAGTCTATCGATAAAACAAATTTAGAGGATGTATCTTTACCTGAATAGGATGTATATGACGATGAAAGCTGTGCATAGTTTTAGATGTACAGCTTTTTTCATACAAAGTTTAATTTTTTTCCTATGTAGGAGGTATGTGTATGAAAAAACTATTGAACTGGATTATTCCAGCGGTCTTTGGTATAGGCCTGTGGTTTATTCCAACACCAGAGGGTTTGACACCTCAATCTTGGCACTTATTCGCCATCTTTGTTGCTACCATCGTAGGCTTTATTACGCAGCCGTTACCGATTGGTGGCGTATCCATCGTTGTTATTACTGTAGCTGCATTAACAGGCACATTGAAAATCGGAGAAGCAATCTCTGGTTTTGCTAATTCTGCAATTTGGTTGATTGTTGGTGCGTTCTTATTCTCTCGTGGCTTTATTAAAACTGGTTTGGGTAAACGTATTGCGTATAATTTGATCGCTGCTTTTGGTAGCAGTTCTTTACGCTTAGCCTATGCATTAGCTTTATCTGATTTGATTTTGGCTCCAGCAACACCATCTAACACAGCTCGTGTAGGCGGCGTTATCATGCCAATTACTACAAGCTTAGCAAAAGCATTTGGTTCTGAACCACAAGATGGTCCACGTAAAATTGGTTCTTTCTTGATGCAATCCATTTATCAAGTCAATACCATTACATCAGCTATGTTCCAAACATCCATGGCGGGTAATACATTAGTTGCTGCTTTGGCACTTCAATCCTTTGGTATTGGTATTACTTGGGGCGACTGGGCTATAGCAGCTATCGTTCCTGGCATCATTGCATTGATTATCATGCCGTACTTTATTTATAAAGTATACCCACCTGAAATCAAAGATGCTCGTGATGCACAACAAATGATCAAAGAAGAGTTAAAAGACCTTGGTAAAATGTCCTTCCAAGAATGGGTTATGCTAGGCGTATTTATTTTAGCCTTAGTATTGTGGGCTACATCTCAACTTACACACCTTGATGCTACTACTGTTGCATTCTTAGGTATTTCTATTTTGCTTGCTACAGGCGTTCTTATTTGGGACGATGTTAAAAGTGAAAAAGGTGCTTGGGATACATTGGTTTGGATGGGTACATTGATGGGCTTTGCTGGATTCTTGTCCAAATTAGGCTTCATCAAATGGGCAACCGTACTTGTAGGTGGCTATATTCCAGAAGGCTCTTGGGTTATCGCCTTCGTTATTGCCGTACTTATCAATACATATTCCCACTATGTATTTGCATCCTTAACAGCTCATATTTCTGCCATGTTCGTAGCATTCTCTGCTATTGCGATTTCCGCTGGTGCACCACCAATGTTGACATTGTTGATGATTGCATTCACATCTAACTTGTGTATGTCCTTGACTCACTATGCAGCAGGTCCTTCTCCAGTAATCTTCAACACTGGATATGTTCCTCAAAACACATGGTGGAAACTCGGTTTCTTCTCATCTGTTATTAACTTAATCATCTTTGTTGGATTAGGTTCTATCTGGATGAAAGCAATCGGTATGTGGTAAAACACAATTACATAAACCTATACGATTATGTATACATGACGCCGTCCCTTGTGGGACGGCGTTTTTGTGATACAATGGCAATAGATTATGTATATTACATAATAATTTGCATGTAATAATTAAGTAGGAGGTCATATGAAATTTGATAATCCTCAATTAATAAAATATATCAAGGGATGCACATCCCCGTATCATACGGTAGACACTAGTTTACAGCTATTGTTAGATGCGGGCTTTACAGAATTATCCCTAGAAGAACCATGGAATCTAAGTACTGGCGATTATGTGGTTAATGTATATGGTACGACGTTATTTGCCTTTCACATAGGAGAGGACTATCGTCATTCCTTACGTATTGCATCGGCTCACACGGATTTTCCTGCTATACGGGTAAAGCCTAATCCTATTACAGATGTAAAAGGGTACACCAAGCTTAATGTTGAGATGTATGGCGGCTTAATTCAAAATACTTGGTTGGACAGACCTTTAGGGGCTGCTGGGACAGTTGTTTTAAAAGGTGAAAATCCATATGATGTTGATTCTGTTTTGTTCGATACTAAACGGCCAATCGCTATTATCCCAAATTTAGCGATTCACATGAATCGCAATGTGAATGATGGGGTTGCATTAAATCGCCAAAAAGAAATGTTACCTATTATTATGATGAAATCCGATGATGATGCGAAAGAATCAGATATAGATGCATGGAATAGATTCTTAGCAGAAGAAATAAATTGTGATCCTTCAGAAATTCTATCCTATGAAATTACACTCTATCCCGTAACAGAAGGTACTTTGGTAGGTACCGACTTTGATTTCATTAGCTCACCACGACTTGATAATTTGACGTCTTGCTTTGGTGTTCTTGCAGGAATCGTGGAGGCAAAGAAAAACAAAGCTGATGGTATTCGTTGTGCCATTCTATTTGACAATGAAGAAGTGGGTAGCCGTACAAAACAGGGCGGGGCAGGAATGCTTTTACCAAACTTATTAGAACGCGTATACCGCAGCTTGGGATTGAATCGTGATGATATGGATCTCGATGTGGCTCGTGGTTTCATGATTTCATCTGATGTAGCCCATGGATTGCATCCAAATTATCCAGAGAAGAATGATATTACCAATTTCCCTGTACTCAATGGAGGCGTTACATTAAAACAGGCCTGCAGCCAATCTTATGCAGGCGATGCAAAGGCTATTGCCATTGTTAAAGGTCTTTGTGAGGAAGCAGGTGTAGCATATCAAATTTATGTTAACCGCTCTGATATTCCTGGTGGCTCAACTGTAGGCTCTATTTCATCGGCTATGCTGCCAATGCGGACGATGGACATTGGCTTACCATTATTAGCTATGCATTCCGCTGTTGAAACAATGGGGGCTAGAGACCAAGAAGAATTGAATCATTTAATGCAACATTTCTTGGGTGATGAATAAATTACATAAATATAATCTTATTTCAAATCCGATATATGTAAAATACATATGAAAAATTAATGAATAGAAGAATTTCTATATTAATTTAAATAATTTATAAATATAACTATATTGATGATTAATGCTTTTAATATCTGAAAATTATTGTATAATAGAAGTATATTTGATTCATAATCGGATATCAAAAAAAGTGATAAATGTTTAAGTAAAACATGTATTTCGATATACATACAAACCATGTATATCAATGCACACAAATCTATCATTCGATAGGACTCGGTAGGAGGCAATTATGAAGAAAATTAAATCCGTTTTGGTAGCCAATCGTGGCGAAATCGCAATCCGCGTATTTCGTGCATGTAACGAAATGGGTATTAAAACAGTAGCTATCTATTCTAAAGAAGACACATTGTCCTTGCACCGTAACCAAGCTGATGAAGCATATTTGGTTGGGGAAGGTAAAAAGCCAGTTGATGCATATTTGGATATCGAAGATATCATCCGCATTGCTAAGGAGCATGATATTGATGCGATCCATCCTGGCTATGGTTTCTTATCCGAAAACGAAGAGTTCGCTCGTCGTTGCGGTGAAGAAGGCATCATTTTCATTGGACCTCACGTAGAACATTTGAATATGTTTGGCGATAAGGTTAATGCTCGTACACAAGCTAAATTGGCAGATATTCCAATGATTCCAGGTTCTGATGGAGCATTGCGTGATTTTGCACAATTGGAAGAATTCGCTGAAACTCACGGCTATCCTTTGATGATTAAGGCCGTAAATGGTGGTGGCGGTCGCGGTATGCGCGAAGTTCACCGTAAAGAAGATTTACGCGATGCGTATGACCGCGCTAAATCCGAAGCTAAAGCAGCATTTGGTGATGATGATGTATATGTAGAAAAACTCATCGTTGAACCTAAACATATAGAAGTTCAAATTTTAGGTGATGAACATGGTAATGTAGTTCATTTACATGAACGTGATTGCTCTGTACAACGCCGTCACCAAAAGGTTGTTGAAATGGCGCCAGCTTTTGCATTGCCATTAGAAACTCGTAAACGCATCTGTGACGCAGCTGTTAAAATCATGAAAAATGTTGGCTACGTTAATGCTGGTACTGTTGAATTCTTGGTAACTGCTGATGGTTCCTTCTATTTCATCGAAGTTAACCCTCGTATCCAAGTAGAACATACTGTAACAGAAATGATTACAGATATTGATATTGTTCATTCTCAAATCCGTATTGCTGAAGGTTATGACTTACATAGCCCAGAAGTAGGCATTCCTGCACAAGATGAAGTTCCTTGTAAAGGTACTGCTATTCAATGTCGTATCACTACAGAAGATCCTAAAAATAACTTCATGCCTGATACAGGTAAAATCTTGGCATACCGTAGCTCTGGTGGCTTTGGTATCCGCTTAGACTCCGGTAATGCTTTCACAGGTGCCGTAGTAACACCTTATTATGATTCCTTACTTGTAAAAGCAACTGCATTCGGTCCTAACAATGAAGAAACGATTCGTAAAATGCTTCGTTGCTTGAAAGAATTCCGTATTCGTGGCGTTAAAACAAATATTCATTTCTTGATTAACGTTCTTGAAAACCCTGAATTCCAAAGCGGTAACTACACAGTTAACTTCATTGAAGACCATCCTGAATTATTCGAATTAAAACCAGATCGTGACCGTGGTACTAAATTGCTTCGCTACATTGCGGATACTACAATCAATGGTTACTCCGGTGCAGGCCCTCAAGAAGTGCCTGATTTTGAACCAATGCAATTACCATCTAAGTTAGATGTATCTCCTGCACCTGGTACAAAACAAAAATTCGATGAATTAGGTCCAGAAGGCTTCAGCAAATGGTTGGCTGACCAAAAACAAGTATTCTTTACCGATACAACATGGCGTGATGCTCACCAATCCTTATTTGCTACACGTTTGCGTACCATCGATATGGCGCGCGTAGCTGGTGATGCTGCTAAAGGTGTACCAAATCTATTCTCCTTAGAATGTTGGGGTGGTGCAACATTTGACGTATCCTATCGTTTCTTGCATGAAGATCCATGGGAACGTTTGCGCATGTTCCGTAAAGAAGTACCTAATACATTACTTCAAATGTTGATTCGCGGTGCTAATGCTGTTGGTTATACATCCTATCCAGATAATGTAGTTCGTAACTTCATTCAATTATCCGCTAAAAACGGTATCGATGTATTCCGTGTATTCGATAGCTTGAATAGCCTTGACAATATGAAGGTTGCCATCGATGAAGTTCGTAATCAAAATAAGATTGCTGAAGTTGCATTGTGCTACACAGGCGATATCCTCGATAGCAATCGTCCTAAATACAATCTTGATTACTATGTAAAAATGGCTAAAGAATTGCAAAATGCTGGTGCCAACATCATCGCTATTAAAGATATGGCTGGTTTGTTGAAACCTCAAGCTGCATACAACTTAGTATCCGCGTTGAAAGACGCTGTGACAGTACCAATTCATTTACATTCTCATGAAGGTTCTGGCAATACGATTTATTCCTATGGTCGCGCTGTAGATGCTGGTGTAGACGTTATCGACTTGGCTTACTCTGCATTTGCAAATGGTACAAGCCAACCTAGCATGAACTCTATGTACTATGCATTGGCAGGTACAGAACGTCAACCACAAATGAACATCGATTACATGGAAGAAATGTCTCACTACTTCGGTAGCATCCGTCCTTACTACAAAGGTGTGGATAAAGCTGAAAAATATCCAAATACAGAAGTATATCAACATGAAATGCCAGGCGGTCAATACTCCAACTTGCAACAACAAGCTAAAATGGTTGGCCTTGGCGATCGTTGGACAGAAATCAAAAAGGTATACCATCAAGTTAACATGATGTTTGGCGATATCATCAAAGTAACACCTTCCTCTAAGGTTGTTGGCGATATGACATTGTACATGGTACAAAACAACTTGACTGAAAAAGATATCTATGAAAAAGGCGATACTCTTGATTTCCCTCAATCTGTAGTAGAATTCTTCGAAGGACGTTTGGGCACACCATACCAAGGATTCCCTGAAGAACTTCAAAAAATCATCTTAAAAGGTGCACGTCCTATTACAGTTCGTCCTGGTGCTGTATTGCCTCCAACTGATTTCGAACACGTTCGCAATGAATTGAGCGAAATGGGTGCTAATACAACTGATGAAGATGTAAGTGCATACTGCTTATATCCTAAAGTATTCCAAGACTATACTAAATTCACAAAAGACTTTGGTGATGTATCTGTATTAGATACTCCAACATTCTTCTTCGGTATGAAACGTGGTGAAGAAATCCAAGTTACTATCGAAAAAGGTAAAACATTGATCATCAAGATGAATGGAGTATCCGATCCTGATGAAGATGGTAATCGCATTATCCTCTTTGAATTCAATGGTCAACCACGCTCCATCAAAGTTCATGATAAACATGCTAAAACAACTGGTGTTGTTCGTCGTAAAGTTGATGAATCCAACCCTGGTGAAATCGGTGCTACATTGTCCGGTTCCGTTGTTAAGATTCTCGTTAAGAATGGTCAATCCGTAACTAAAGGTGAACCATTAATCGTAACAGAAGCTATGAAGATGGAAACAACAATTACAGCTCCTATCGATGGTATCGTAGAAGAAATCCTTGTTCGTGAAGGTAGCCGTATCGAATCTGGCGATTGCTTGTTACGTATTCAAGATGCTCCTAAACGTTAATTTCATACGATTTAGCGCGTAAGTGCATAAAAAAGTCCTCCATATAATACTCTTTTGTATTATATGGGGGACTTTTTAAGTTTCTCCTATATCCCCAAAAAAAATAAACCAACTAACAGTCAATAACGCCCAATCAAGCGGACAAGTGAGTGTAAGTTGGTTTATGATTAATAATAGTATACAAAATGAAAAAGATTTAGACAAGTTAGTACTATTAAGTAGCATTATATGGTTCTTTTTGTACTTTTCCTACTAAATATGGTACTATATAAGGTATAAGAAAATAGGCGTATTGTGCCTTTTTCGTGATTGCTGACTGATTAGAAAAGGAGTATTAGCTAATGAGATGTCCTTATTGCCAACATACAGACACGAAGGTAACAGACTCAAGAACGACTGATGAAGGAAATAGTATCCGTCGTCGTCGGGAGTGTATTAATTGTGGACGCCGCTTTACTACTTATGAAATCATCGAAGAAGTACCACTCATGGTAGCAAAGAAGAATGGTCGCCGTGAATTATTCGACCGTGGTAAATTGTTAAATGGTTTGTTGCGTTCCTGTGACAAACGAACAGTTCCTATGTCCGTTATGGAAGAAGTAGTCAATAATGTAGAACGCGACATTCGCAATGAAGTAAACCAAGAAATTTCTACAGATCGTATTGGTGAACTTGTATTACAACAACTAAAAGATATCGACCAAGTTGCATATGTACGTTTTGCTTCTGTATATCGTAAGTTTGATAATATTGATAGCTTTATGGCTGAACTTAAAGCATTAAAAAAATTAGATGCTAAAAAAGCAAAGAAATAGCGTGAATATATGATTGATTTACATTGTGATACGATAATGCAATTAATCGATCACCCTCATGATGGTGATTTATTCTCCAATCATTGGAAAATTGATATAGAACGTCTCATAAAAGGTCATAGTCGACTACAGGATTTTGCATTATTTGTAGACTTAGAGGAACAAGATGATTCGTATGGTAGATATGAATCTATGCGTCAATTGTTTAATAGTCAGATAGAGAAATATAGTGATTATATCAGTCATGTGCGTTCTTATGATGATATTGCATCATGTTATGAAAACCATAAAGTGGCTGCCTTATTATCCATTGAAGAGGGCGGTATCCTAGGTGGTGACCTTGCTAAGTTAGATAAGGCTTATGCCGATGGGGTTCGACTTATCACATTGACCTGGAATTATCCTAACGAATTAGGGGAACCTAATACAGGAGATCCCCATAAGAAATTGACTAAAACAGGCGTTGCATTTGTAGAACGGATGCAAGAATTAGGCATGATTGTTGATTGTTCTCATCTTAATGATGGGGGAACAGAACAATTAGGCGATATTCTTAATGTGCCTTTTATTGCATCTCATTCTAATGCGCGCGAAGTGACAGCTCATCGTCGTAATTTGCCGGACCACTTGATTCGTCTAATTGGCGAAAAGGGGGGCGTTATCGGTTTGAACTTTGCTCAATCCTTCTTAGGGGCTTCACCCATCAGTCGCATCGATGATATTGTGAAACACGGATTGTATATCATCAATAAGGGCGGCGAAGATGTAGTTGCTTTGGGCACGGATTTCGATGGTATTAAGCCAAATACAGAAATTCAAGATATTTCAGATATGCATCGTTTATATGATGCGTTTAGGGGAGCCGGGCTTTCAGAGGAACAAACGGAAAAAATATTCTGGAAAAATGCTGATCGCCTACTAAAGGAGATTTTATAATGACAGATATAAATCCAATTATTGCAGATCGGTTTACAGATCATCTTGATGTATTTAGTAAAACGATGGAGCAAATGGAGGTTATCCAAGAAATTGCTAACCGCTGTATTGTGGCTTTGAATAGTGGTAATAAAATTTTATTCTGTGGCAATGGTGGTTCCGCTGCGGATTCTCAACATCTTGCAGCCGAACTTATTGGACGTTTTAAAAAGGAACGCCGTTCTCTTGCATCCATTGCGCTTACTACAGATACATCTATTTTGACAGCTGTGGCCAATGATTATGACTATGATGCAGTGTTTGCGCGTCAAGTTGAAGGCTTAGGCCGTTCTGGGGATGTACTTATCGGTATTTCCACATCTGGTAATTCTAAAAATGTTGTGAAAGCCGTAGAAATGGCTCGCAATACGGGAATGCACACGATTGCTTTCACCGGTGAAGGTGGCGGTAAATTGGCAGAATTATGCGATCTTACATTGGCCATTCCAAGTACAGTAACAGCTCGTATTCAAGAAATGCATATCTTAGCAGGCCATATCATTTGCGAACTTATTGAAGAAGATTATTAATCGAGATAGGGAAGAAATCACAGATTTCTTGAAAGGGGACCTATGATTACAAAAACAGTGAATGAATTTTTGACAAATTCATTACCGAACCTAAACATTGCAGTTATCGGTGATGTTATGGTGGATCGCTATGTATTTGGCGATGTGAGCCGGATTTCACCAGAGGCCCCCGTGCCGGTCAATCGTGTATCCTCTGTGAAAGAAGTGCTTGGCGGGGCAGGTAACGTAGCGTCTAACTTAGCTAATCTCGATTGCCATGTCTATTTAGGGGCCGTAGCAGGTGTCGATGACCATAGTAGAGTGCTCGATAACTTATTGGCCGCCGATCATATTGATACATCTGGTCTCATCCATGATGAAAGCCGGTCAACGATTACTAAAATGCGTATTTTAGGTGATCGTCAACAAATGATGCGCCTCGACTTTGAAACGATTACACCCATTACATCTGCTGAAGAAGAACAATTAATCAGTTGGCTTGAAGGTCTTTGTCAACGTGGTTTACAAGGCATCGTTATTTCCGACTATGGCAAGGGCGTATGCACACCGACATTGTTGCAACATGTATTCAAGTTGGCAAACGCCTATCAAGTACAGACCATCGTAGATCCTAAGGGCGCTGATTGGTCCAAATATGATGGTGCTACATGTATCACACCGAATGTAAAAGAATTGGGTGAATCTTTAGGTCGTGTGATTCCCAATGATGATACATCTGTTATCGAGGCGGCTAAGAAAGTACTTAATAAGGTTAACATTAAATATATTATCGGTACTCGTTCCGCCAAGGGCATTACAGTTGTGGCTAAGGATGGTCGAACTTGGCATAATCCAGCAACACAACAGGATGTATTCGATGTGAGTGGCGCTGGTGATACGGTCGTAGCCATGATGATTTCTTGCTTAGCCAGTGGTTTATCCATGCGTTTAGCCCTACATATCGCCAATGGCGCTGCTGGTATCGTCGTATCCAAGGTGGGTACATATCCAATCCATCGCCAAGAGCTGATTGATTTATGGCGCTCTGTGCGACAATTGACTACATCTAGTCCTTTATATACAAAAGAAGAAATGAAGGCTTTAATCGATAAATGGCAAAGCATGGACGAAACCGTTGTATTTACAAATGGTTGCTTTGATATTTTACATCGAGGACATATTACGTATTTGCAAGAGGCGGCACAACTGGGCGCTCACCTCATTATTGGACTGAACTCTGACGCGTCCGTTAGACGTTTAAAGGGCGAAACAAGACCTATCGTATCCGAAGAGGATAGAGCAGCCTTATTAAGCGCTTTACAATGTGTAGATGGTGTTGTCCTTTTTGAGGAGGATACACCTGCCGAATTATTAGCATACCTACGCCCTAATATTCTTGTTAAGGGCGGCGATTATAAAAAAGAGGATATCGTTGGTAGAGAATCTGTAGATGAAGTAGAAGTACTTTCATTTAAAGAAGGGTACTCCACATCGGATATCGTAAAGAAAATAGCCACGATGGCTAAGGAGGGGAAATTATGATTATTGTAACTGGTGGTGCCGGTTTTATTGGTAGTAATATTGTGAAAGCCTTAAACGAACGCGGTCGCAATGATATTTTAATCGTTGATGATTTAACAGACGGTCGTAAAATTCGCAATCTCCAAAATTTAGATTATTTAGATTACATTGACTGTGATGATTTTGATGCTGCCATTGCAGACGGCACATTCAATGTAGGTCCTATTGAAGTCATTTTCCACGAAGGCGCATGTGCAGATACGATGGAATACAATGGCAAATATATGATGAAGAACAACTATGAAGGTTCCAAAAATCTATTCCACTATTGCCAAGATCGTGCTATTCCATTTATCTATGCATCCTCTGCATCTACCTATGGCAGTGGCAAAAATGGCTTTGTAGAAACGCCAGAAGCAGAAGAAGCGTTGAATCCGTATGCATATTCTAAGCTATTATTTGACCGCTATGTACGTAAGTTTGAGGGCGAATATACAGCGCAAGTTGTAGGTTTGCGTTATTTCAATGTATTTGGTCCTAATGAAGCACATAAGGATAAAATGGCATCTCTTGTACGCCAAATGTTCTATAAAAACCAAGAAACAGGCGTTATCAATTTGTTTGAAGGCACAGATGGCTATGAAAATGGTGGCCAAACACGTGATTTCATCTATGTAAAAGACGTAGTAAATGTAAATTTCTATTTCTGGGAACATCCTGAAATTTCTGGTACATTCAATTGTGGTACAGGTCATGCACATAGCTTTAATGAATTTATGCAAGCTGTTATCGACTATAATGGTAAAGGTCGCATTGAATACATTCCGTTCCCAGAAGTGTTGATTGGTAAATACCAAAGCTTTACCGAAGCAGATACAACAAAATTGATGGCGGCTGGTTATGATAAAGGTTTTACACCATTAGCTGAGGCCGTAAAAGAGTATTGTGAATTATTAGATAATAACGAAGGTTATTTGCGCTAATCTGTTGTGACAGATTAATGTCAATTCTTTGATAATTGTAAAGGATGCAGTATGAGAAAGGTGTTATTCCTCGATAGAGATGGGGTCATTAATAAGGATGTTTCCTATCTCTATAAGATAGCTGATCTACAGTGGGTTGACGGTGCAAAAGAAGCATTGAAATTGGCCCATGATGCTGGTTATGAACTTATAGTAGTAACAAACCAAAGTGGTGTGGCGCGTGGTTACTATAAGGAAACCGATGTACAAATCTTACATGATTATATGGGGAATGAACTATTTAAAGCGGGGGCACCTATCTTACATTTCTATTATTGCCCACATCACAAGGATGGCGTTGTAGAACGCTATGCTGTCGATTGTAATTGTCGTAAACCAAAGCCTGGTATGATTTTGCAAGCTATCAAGGATTTTGATGTTGATGTAGAACATAGCTTTCTCATCGGTGATAGCCAACGTGATGTAGAGGCTGCTGAGGCCGCAGGGGTAAAGGGATATTTATTTACAGAATCCAATTTGTTAGATTTCATGAAAAAGATTGTAAAGCATTAATTTCTGGATGAACCACGTTTGTGTGTATTCTTCATTCATAGAGGGGTTATTATGAAGGACTATTCCAATATACTCATCATAAAAATGAGTTCCTTAGGTGATGTCATTCACGCATTGCCAACATTATATGCATTGCGCCAAAATTTGCCACACGCAAAAATTACCTGGGCCATACATGAACAATTTGCTAGTCTCTTGCCAGGGACCCCTTGGGTGGATGATGTAATTATTATCGACAAGAAGCAATTAAAATTGCCATCTTACTTGTGGAATCTTCGTAAAGAATTACATAGCCGTCATTTTGATATGACCTTAGATTTACAATGTATTGCCAAAAGTGCCATTGTATCTCTATTATCGGGGGCTCCTGAGAAATATGGCTATTGGGAACTTCGAGAAGGCAGTCAATTAGTTAATAAAGCCCTTGTAGGGGCTCATAAATACGATCATGTTATTGAGCGCTATCTCGATACGGTGCGTGCACTAGGTGGTGAAGTGGATGGCGTGGAATTTCCCATGCCTCATGACCATTCAGCAGAAACAACAATACGTAACCGGTTAGCCGAACTAGGTGTAACCGATGATTATGTGGTCGTTGTACCTGGTGCGCGATGGATTGTTAAGGAATGGCCATTGTTAAACTTTGGCGAATTATGTATTCGCCTTTGTGAAAGTGGTAAAAAGGTAGTCATTGCAGGTTCCCCTGATGATGCTGAAAAGGGTCAATTTATAGAAAACTATGTGAAGAGCGATAACCTCATTAATTTAGTTGGTCAAACGTCCATGGCTGAGCTCATCGAGTTGATTCGTCACTGCCATATTTTTATCAGCGCTGATACGGGACCTTTACATATTGCAAATGCATTAAAGAAACCATTAATCGCGTTGTTTGGTACGACATCACCGCATAGGACGGGCCCATATGGGGGCAGTCATGTGCATCTTATTATTTCCCCTACATCAAAGGCTACTCCAGAACAGCCATTGGTAGATGATCCAGATTGCATGGCTCAAATTCCCGTAGATGCGGTATGGGATGTATATTCTGAAATGTTGAGAAAGGATTTATGATGGAACTTGATTATAAACGCATTGTCGTAACCTTTCTCATGCATTTAGGTGATGTAGTGTTAACGACTCCATTTCTAGAGGTGTTGCGTAAAGCAGCACCTCATAGTCATATCACCTATGTGATTGATGAAAAGTTACAAGATGTGATGAAATACAATCCTTATATCGATGATTTGATTACTGTCGATAAAAAAGAACGTCATAATAGCATTAAAGGGTTAAATGAAATCGCTCGTCGCATTAATGACCAAGGTCGTCCAGATATTGTTATCAACCTGCATCCTAATGAACGTACATCATACTTGGCGTGGAAAATTCACGGCAAGGTAACGACGGGGATGAGCCATTTCCTATTTAGACCATTTATGACGAAATATACCCGTCTTGATCGCAAGACACGTCACGCTGCTGATATGTATATAAACGTATTAGAACAATTAGGCGTTACCGACGTAGCCAATCACGGATTACATATCGAGACATGTAAGAAATGGAATGATGAGGTCTCTCGTTTTTATGAAAGCCAAGGCGTTATGCCTCGTGATAAGATTATTGGCTTTAATATCGGAAGTGCAGTGCCTGAGAAACGATGGCCTGCAGAGCGGTTTGCAGATGTAGCCGATTTTTTTGGCAATAAAGGGTATAAAACGGTATTCTTTGGTGGTCCCATGGATTTGGACATGGTAAAACCTGTTGTAGAACAGATGAAAACAAAACCAATCGTGGCCACCGGTGTTTTTAAATTAGGGTCTTTAGCCGCGGCTATGAAATGGTGTGACTTGCTGATTACGAATGATTCTGGACCTATGCATGTAGCCATTAGTCAGGGTGTTCCTATCGTTGCCCTTTATGGACCGTCCAATCCATTTTTCTATGGTCCGTACCAAGCAAAATCTATCGTACTTGAATCGATGGACCATTATGAAATTGGTAAAAGCATGAAACAGGTCATTAAAGAAGGCAAGTATAAAGGTATTTCTGTTATTACCGAAGAACAAGTGATTAAGGCAGCTGAAACATTACTGCAGGAATCGTAAGTTATGGATTATATTATTTTTGATTTAGAGTGGAATCAACCATATAGCAACGACATTAGCTTTATGAAACGAGCGCGTATGCCGTTGACCGGTGAAATCATTCAAATCGGAGCTATTAAGCTCAATGAGAATTTAGAGATTGTGGATTCGTTCACAATGTATGTAAAACCTAAATATTTACCACATATGCATAAGCATGTGAAAGCCCTTACAGGGATAAGCAATCAGGATTTGAACCGAGGTGTCCCATTTAGAGTGGCCTACAGTCATTTCGAACAATGGTGTGGAAAGGATTATATGCTCCTATCTTGGGGAGCTGACGATATTCTTATATTGCGTGAAAATTTATTGCTCCATAAATTAAAGAGTATCGACTATGATTCTTGGGCTGATGCGCAGATGATATATAGCTATCAACGATATGGTACGACACACCAGTACTCCGTAGCTCATGCGATGGAGGATTTACACATATCATCTGAAGAATTATCCGCTCATAATGCACTGCATGATGCTATATTTACGGCACATATCTGTCAAAAGCTAGATTTGCCAAAAGCATTGTTGCATTATGATTCCATACGAAAAGAGGCGCCAAATCCATTTTTATATCCACCGGGTTTGACTTTCTTTATGTACGATAACTTTCAAGAAAAGAAACGTATCGTTTATGATAGACGGGTGCGACTATCCTTTTGTCCCTATTGCCAAAGTCGGTTGGAAACGACACGTCCTGAGCGGATACAAGGAGATAAGCATTTATCTATAGGCGTTTGTCCGAAACACGGAGAATTTGCCATTCAGTTAAAGGTAGGAAAATATACGATTAAGTCAGGCATTACCAAGTTTTATGTAACAAAGGTATTGAGTCATAGTACTGATGAAATCGATAAACTATATAGAGAAAAATCGGAAATTAACCGAGAGAAAGAGCGGCTCTACTATGAGCGCCGTCAAAAAGAATTATTAGAGAAATCAAAAGCATAACACACGATATATTGTGCTGTATGCTTTCATAGAAAGGAATGAATTATGGAACGTAAATATGCTTGGCATAATTATGATGAACAAACATTACAGGATGTAATGTCATTGGGGGATGCATATCGTCAGTTTTTGGATAATGGTAAAACTGAACGAGAATGTGTTATTCAATCTGTAGCAGCTGCAAAAGAAGCTGGTTACGTGGATTTAAAAGACTTAATTAAATCAAATACATCAATTAAAGCGGGCGATAAGATTTACTATACTCATATGGATAAATCTATTGCGCTATTTAATATCGGTACTGATGATTTAGACATCGGTATGAATATCCTTGGTGCTCATATCGATTCTCCGCGCATTGATGTAAAACAAAATCCTCAATATGAAGATAGTAATTTAGTATTTTGGGACACACACTACTATGGTGGTATAAAAAAATACCATTGGGTAGCTATGCCGCTCGCCATTCATGGGGTTGTAGTAAAAACAGATGGTACACGCATCAACATTAATATTGGCGATAAAGAATCTGACCCTGTATTCTGCATTACAGATTTATTGCCTCACTTAGGGCAAGAACAAATGCAAAAGAATGCAGCCAAGGTGATAGAAGGTGAGGCTCTAGATCTTCTCATCGGTAGCCGTCCTGTTAAAGATGAAGAAAAAGAAGGGGTTACTAAATTTATTAATAATCTTCTTGAAAAAGAATATGGATTCGTAGAACGCGATTTACTATCTGCTGAACTTGAAATTGTACCAGCTGGCAAGGCACGCGATATGGGCTTTGACCGCTCTATGGTGTTAGCATATGGTCAAGATGACCGTGTCTGTGCTTACACATCCTTGGTGGCTATGCTCGAAGTGGATAAGGTAAAACGTACGACTTGCTGTTTATTGGTAGATAAAGAAGAAATTGGTTCCGTTGGTGCTACAGGCATGCAATCCAAATTCTTTGAAAATGCGGTAGCAGAGATTTTGACATTGATGGGGAAACCTAATTCGGTAAATGTTCGCCGTACATTGGAAAATTCTCGTATGTTATCCTCTGATGTTAGTGCTGGATACGATCCATTGTATGCATCTGCCTTTGAAAAGAAAAATGCTTCTTACCTTGGTATGGGCGTCGTATTTAATAAATTTACCGGTTCTCGTGGTAAATCCGGTTCCAATGATGCCAATGCGGAATACATGGGCTTTATCCGCCGTGTAATGGAATCTAATAATGTGACTTACCAAACGGCTGAACTCGGCAAGGTTGACCTTGGCGGTGGCGGCACCATTGCGTATATCATGGCATTATATGGTATGAATGTAATCGACTGCGGTGTTGCTGTTCTTAGCATGCATGCACCATGGGAGGTTACATCTAAGGCCGATATTTATGAAGCAAAACGTTGTTACGTAGCATTTTTGAATGCAGATGATGAAACAATCTAGTATGATGGGGCTTTCACCATTGCTGAAAGTCCATGTTATGTGAGGTATAGGATGAAACAAACGGAATTAGGCGCTGCAATCGAGGCGGCAAAGGGAGAGGAAACAGAGGTTAAGACCGTAAAGGTCGATATCTTTGATATTCCTGAAACAAAGGCAAAAGAATATATCGCTACCCGCGAAGAGGTAGCAAAGGCTGCCATGGAGGTTATGAAACCATATTGTGTGACCGTTAAACGGGAAACCTTAGAGGAAGATGAAGGGGAAGCTGTGGTTGGCTATTATGTAACGGGAGAAATTTTAATGTGTGTCATCCTTGACCCATTTGAAGTGCCTGTTATGAAGGTGGCCCTAGATAAGGGGACACTCAAAGAATACATTTTAGCGGCTAATGAATTGACAGAGGATATGCTAGCTTCTCTAGATAAATAGTAAATCTGTTAGCATACAATATGTGCTCTACATAAGGACAAATGTAAAATACTTTAGTCTGATACATTGATGTAGTGCTCAAAGTTGTTTATAATAGAAGTATTATTATTTCGAATATAGGAAGGAAATCCCAATGAACTTGAAAAAAGGCATTGCCCTCGCGCTCACGGCGGCAGCATTGATGGCTTTCACAGGCTGTGGCACAAATGGAACTACATCTAATGGAGAATATAAGGTTGGTGTTGTACAACTCGTAGAACATCCAGCACTAGATGCGGCAAATAAAGGTTTTGTTGATGCTCTTAAGGAAAAGGGCTTATCTGACAAAATCACCTTTGACCAACAAAACGCACAAGCTGACCAATCTAATTTGAACAGTATTGCACAGCGTTTCGTATCTGATCGTAAAAATTTGATTTTAGCAATTGCTACACCAGCGGCTCAATCCATGGCGAACGCAACTCATGATATTCCAATCTTGGGTACGGCCATTACCGATTACGAAGCTGCTAAACTTGTTAAATCTAATGAACATCCAGGTGGCAATGTATCCGGTACATCCGATATGAACCCTGTAGAACAACAAGTAGATTTGATTTTAAAAGTATTGCCAAATGCTAAAACTATCGGTACGATTTATAGCTCTAGCGAAGTGAATTCTCAAATTCAAGTTGAGAAGATGAAAGCTTACGCAGCTACAAAGGGCATAAAGGTTGAAGAAGTTACTGTTTCCAATGTAAACGATATTCAACAAGCGGCACAAAACCTTGTATCTCAACATGTTGATGCCATTTATGTACCAACAGATAATGTGGTAGCATCTGCTATGAGCAACCTTGTAGCGATTACCGACCCTGCAAAAATTCCTGTATTTGGCGGTGAAGATAACCACGTAAAAGGCGGTGCGCTTATGTCCTTATCCGTAGACTACTACAAACTTGGTTACCAAACTGGCTTGATGGCAGCTAAGGTTTTAACTGGTGAAGCTAAAGTCGAAGATATGCCTATCGAAATGCAAAAAGAATTCAAATTAGTTGTAAATAAAGATAAATTACAAAAATTGGGCATCACCTTACCAGAGGATTTGATGAACAAAGCAACTATGATTTAGTACTTAACTGGTAAGGAGTTACACATGAACTGGAAAAAAGGTATTGCAGTGGCACTTAGTGCCATCACTGTTATGGCAATGGTAGCTGGTTGTGGTTCCAACACTACTACTGGTGACCAAAAGAAAATTGGCGTTATTCAATTAGTAGAACATCCATCCCTTGATGCTGCTAATAAAGGCTTTGTAGATGGTCTTGCATCTAAAGGCTTTAAAGATGGGGAAAACATTAAAATCGACCAACAAAATGCACAAGCTGATCAATCTAATTTGAATAGTATTGCGCAACGTTTTGTATCTGATAAAAAGGATTTAGTACTAGCGATTGCAACGCCAGCAGCGCAAACGATGGCAAATGCATCTCATGATATGCCAATCTTGGGTACAGCTATTACAGACTATGTAAGCGCTAAACTCGTTCAATCCAATGAACACCCAGGTGGCAATGTAACTGGTACATCCGATATGACACCTGTTGAAAAAGAGGTCGATCTTATCATCGCATTAGTACCAAATGTAAAACGTATTGGTGCGATTTACACATCCTCTGAAATCAACTCCCAACTTCAAGTTGAAAAGATGAAGGCGTATGCTGCTACAAAAGGTATCACAGTTGTAGAAGCTACGGTTTCCAATGTAAACGATATCCAACAAGCAGCAACTAATCTTGTAAATCAAGATGTACAAGCTATTTATACACCAACAGATAATGTATTAGCATCTGCTATGGCTAACTTAGCACAAATTACAGATGCTGCTAAAATTCCAGTATTTGCAGCTGATGAAGGTATGACAATGACTGGTGGCGTAGCAACATATTCTGTAGATTACTATAAATTGGGTTATCAAACAGGTTTGATGGCAGCTAAAGTTCTTTCTGGCGAAGCAAAAGTTAGCGATATGGCTATTGAAACTCAAAAAGAAATTAAATTGACTGTCAACGACGAACGTGCTAAAAAATTGGGTATTACAATTCCTGAAGCACTTCGTAAAGATATGAAATAAAAGAGGAGATTTTAATGTTAGATTTAGTGGTAGGCACCATAACAACAGGCCTTTTGTGGTCCTTGTTGGCGGTCGGTGTATTCATTACCTTCCGCGTTCTTGATGTGGCCGACTTGACTGTTGAAGGGACATTCCCAATGGGGGCGGCCATCTCCGCCATCTTGATTACAACTGGTATGAACCCAATTCTTTCTATCTTGATTGCTGGCGTAGGTGGCATGGCTGCCGGTGCTGTAACAGGTTGGATTCATACAAAATTAAAGATTCCTGCATTGTTAGCTGGTATCTTGACGATGATTGCTTTGTACTCCATTAACCTTCATATCATGGGGAAAGCGAACGTATCCTTACTTCGCATGGATACCATTTATACAATTATTGGTAGCGTGCTTCATACACCAAATATGTGGTCTGCAGCCATTGTTGGTGTTATCGTAGCTGTTGTTGTATGTTTATTACTATTCTGGTTCTTCGGTACTGAAATTGGTACCGCCTTACGTGCAACAGGCGTTAACCCTCAAATGATTCGCGCCCAAGGCGTGAACACAGATAATATGATCGTTCTTGGCCTATTGATTTCCAACGGTTTCGTTGGTATGTCCGGTGCGCTTATCGGTCAATTCCAAGGCTTTGCCGACGTAGGCATGGGTATCGGTACCATCGTAATCGGCTTGGCATCCGTTATCATCGGTGAGGTTGTGTTCGGTACAAAATCCTTCGTACGTAGCCTCGTTGCCGTAGTACTCGGTTCCATCGTATATCGTATCGTTATCGCTGCCGTACTCTACATGGGTATGCCACCAAACGATTTGAAATTATTCACTGCAATTCTTGTTGCCATCGCGCTTTCATTGCCTACTTTGAAAGCCAAATGGCTAGCTCGCTAAGGAGGACACTATGTTAGAAGTAAAAAATATGGTAAAGACCTTCTTTAAGGGCACAATTAATGAAAAAACTGCACTACAAGGCATCGACCTTCGCTTAGAAGAAGGCGATTTCTGTACCGTAATCGGTGGTAATGGTGCTGGTAAAAGTACATTGCTAAACTCCATCGCTGGTGTGTTCCCTGTCGATGAAGGCAGTATTACCATCAATAATATTGATGTAACAAAAATGCCAGAATACAAACGTGCTAAATACATTGGTCGTGTATTCCAAGACCCTATGGTTGGTACAGCAGGCAATATGCAAATCGAAGAAAACTTGATTCTTGCGATGCGCCGTGGCAAAAACTTAGGCCTTAAATGGGCTTTCAAAGATAGTGAACAAGCATTCTTTAAAGAACGCCTTGCACTATTAGGTCTAGGCCTTGAAGATCGTTTATCTGCACGTATGGGTTTATTATCTGGTGGTCAACGCCAATCCATTACATTGCTTATGGCTACTATGCTTCGTCCTGAACTATTACTCTTGGACGAACATACAGCAGCACTTGATCCTAAGACGGCTGAAAATGTATTGCAATTGACAGATAAGCTCGTTGCAGAACATAACTTAACAACCCTTATGATTACTCATAACATGCGCGATGCATTGCGCTTTGGTAATCGCCTTATCATGATGGACGCTGGTCGTATCATCTATGATGTAAAAGGGGAAGAAAAGAAAAAATTAACAGTTGCTGATTTGTTACAAAAATTTGAAGTAGCTGGTGAAGGTGCATTAAGCGACCGTATGATGCTTGGTTCAAAATAAGTGCCCAAATCATATGGTCTAAAAAAGAGGGGATAATATCCTCTCTTTTTTCATGAAAACCTTTACACTACGGGGATTATACTGTATACTTAACTAAGTCATAAGACATATCGTAAGCGAAGTATTCGAATCTCCAACGGTTACTTAAGCTTATCGGGATTATTTATTTTTTAGGAGGTAACATTAATGTTAACTACAGAAGCTAAATTAGCAGTAATTAAAGAATACGCTACTCATGAAGGTGACACTGGTTCTCCAGAAGTACAAGTTGCGATTTTGACAAGCCGCATCCAATACTTAACAGATCACTTGAAAGAACACAAAAAAGACCATCATTCCCGTCGTGGTTTGTTGAAATTGGTTGGTCAACGCCGTAACATGCTTGACTACCTTCGTCGTAAAGATATCGAACGTTACCGTTCCCTTATCGAACGTCTTGGTCTTCGTAAATAATAAAACTAGCCGTCCTATAGGACGGCTTTTTTATTTTAGTTCTCTATGTTATAATGACGATAGGCAAAGGGAAACGAATGCCGATATTCAATTGTGGCAACACGAAAAAAAGGACAGAGCGGCAACTCTGTCCTTTTTATTGTGCTAATTGCTATAATAATTAGCTTATTTTTTCTTGATGATATATAATAAGAAGGTATACATATAAGAAGATTTTTAGGAGGAATAGGAATGGAACAATTCCAAATGGACCTAGCTGGTCGTACGCTTACGATCGAGACTGGGGAACTTGCAAAACAAGCTGGCGGTGCCGTAATGGTTGGTTATGGCGATACTCGTGTACTCGTTACCGCTACAGGTTCTAAAGAGGCGAAGGATATCGATTTCTTCCCACTTACAGTAGACTATGAAGAAAAAATGTACGCTGTTGGTCGTTTACCAGGTGGCTTTATTAAACGTGAAGCACGTCCACCTGAATCTGCGATTTTGAATAGCCGTTTGATTGACCGTCCTATTCGTCCATTATTCGATAAAGGTGTACGTAATGAAGTACACGTAGTAGCAACAGTTATGTCCGTTGATCAAGATTGTGATCCTGCAATCTGTGGTATGATTGGTGCATCTGCAGCATTGTCTATTTCTGATATTCCTTGGAATGGTCCTATTGCAGGCGTTCGCATGGGCCGTATCAATGGTGAATTTGTTGTTAATCCAACAAAAGAACAATTGGAAGCAACAGACCTTAATATCGTTGTAGCTGGTACAAAAGATGCTATCCTCATGGTTGAAGGTGGTGCTCAAGAGGTTCCAGAAGAAACTATTCTTGAAGTTATCATGGCAGCTCATGAAGAAATCAAAAAAATCGTAGCTTTCCAAGAAGACATGAAAGCTAAAGTAGGCAAGGAAAAACGCGTATTTGAAAGTAAAGACGTGCCTGCTGAAATCGCTGATGCAGTTCGTGCCTATGGTCATGATAAACTTGATGCAGCAGTTCGTTGTGCAGATAAACAACAACGTGATGCTCAAGAAAGTGAAGTACGTGCAGATGTATTAGCTCACTTTGAAGAAATCTACCCAGATAACTTAGCTGATGTAAATAAAGCATTTGATGCAATGACAAAAGAAATCGTGCGTCATATGATTACTGTTGAAAAAATTCGTCCAGACGGTCGTAAACTTGATGAAGTACGTCCTATCTCTTGCCGTACAGGTGTATTACCTCGTACACATGGTTCTGGCTTATTTACACGTGGTCAAACTCAAGTATTGAACGTTGCTACTGTAGCACCATTGTCTGAAACTCAAACAATTGATGGCATTGGTTTAGAAACAGAAAAACGTTATATTCACCACTATAATTTCCCATCCTTCTCCGTAGGTGAAACTCGTTCCTCCCGCGGTCCTGGCCGTCGTGAAATTGGTCATGGTGCGTTGGCTGAACGTGCATTGGTACCTGTAATTCCTAGCGAAGAAGAATTCCCATATGCATTGCGTCTTGTATCCGAAGTATTGGAATCTAATGGTTCTAGCTCCATGGCATCTGTATGTGGTTCTACATTATCTTTGATGGATGCTGGTGTACCTATTAAAGCTCCTGTAGCTGGTATTGCAATGGGTCTTGTAACACAAGGTGAACACTACACAATCTTAACAGATATTCAAGGTATGGAAGATGCTCTTGGCGATATGGACTTCAAGGTTGCTGGTACAGCTAAGGGCGTAACTGCTATTCAAATGGATATCAAGATTTCTGGCTTGTCCCGTGAAATCCTTCATGAAGCATTAGAACAAGCTCATAAAGGCCGTATGCATATTATGGGCATCATGCTTGATACAATTTCTGAACCACGTCAACAAATGTCTCAATACGCTCCACGTATCATTACCATGAAAATTGATCCAGATAAGATTCGCGATGTAATCGGTTCTGGCGGTAAAGTAATTCGTGGTATCATCGATGAAACAGGTGCAAAAATTGACATCGAAGATGATGGCACAGTATTCATTGCTTCTGTAGACCAAGAAGGTGCTGCTAAAGCTCAACAAATCATCGAAAACCTTACTAAAGAGGTTGAAGTAGGTGAAGTATACCTTGGTAAAGTAACTCGTTTGATGGCATTTGGTGCTTTCGTAGAGGTATTACCAGGTAAAGAAGGTCTTGTACACATTTCCAAACTTGCAAAAGAACGCGTTGAAAATGTAGAAGATGTAGTAAATGTAGGCGATGAGATTATGGTAAAAGTTATCGAAATCGATAAACAAGGCCGTATCAACTTGTCCCGTAAAGATTGTTTAAAATAAGAGGTGTTACATGGATATTCGTGGCTTTGAAGTAGTTTCTGCTTTTGAAGAACAAAATATCAATTTACCAACACGTAAAACCACAGAAAGCGCAGGCTATGATATTGAATGCGCTGAAGCTGTTACATTAGAACCTAACCAAGTAGTTCTCGTGCCAACAGGCCTTAAGGCCTTCATGGCATACGATGAATACCTTGCTATCCACATTCGTTCTAGCATGGCCATTAAACGCCATCTAGCACTTGTGAACAGCACAGGTATCATCGATAGCGATTACTACAACAATGAGGACAACGAAGGTCATATCATGATCGCCCTCTATAACTTTGGCAACGAACCTGTTACACTTGAAAAAGGCGAACGCGTTGCACAAGGCATTTTCTCTAAATACCTTATCACTAATGACGACGACGCAACAGGCGTACGTACAGGTGGTATTGGTAGTACTGGGACTATGTAAACTACATACAATTCTAAATAGAATGGTGAAAGCCGCTCAACTTAGGTTGGGCGGCTTTTTTGTGTGTAAAAAATTACGTATAGGGTTAGATATACTAAAGGTAATCCAGAACTATAGTTATTTTGTTTGTTGTGTTATGAGGTGATTAGCTATGAAAACTTTAAAAGAAAAAATCATCACAGTAGAAGAGATTAAAGCAGAAATTGAAAAAGCAGAATTTGATGTTCCAAGAGAAGATGAGGATTTTGGTGATCGCTATGATCGATTACATGCAGAATGGGCTGTAAAAGGATTAAAGAAGTATAGAGATGAACTAAAGGAAGCCTTTGCTGACAAAGAACATTTTAAGGATTGGGTAATAGACCTATGGGGGACTGTAGATATTTTCATTGCTGTAATTAATGAAGAACTACGTTTACGTTCTATCGAATCAATTCGAGAAGCATCCGAATGTGGTGCATTAATGAAAATTTTTATTCCCTCTGAAAGTGGTTCAAGAGATGAAGCTGAAGAAATGGTAAAACGTAATCTAGAAGAAGCTTTAGAAGACCATGACCAAAGAATTATTAATATCTTTGATGTAGAAATTGTACCACTTTTACAATGGAACGAAGAACTACTTGTGATGAAAGCCTTCTTGACTAATGATTTCTATATGAAAGGAACATTTACTGATGAACTAAAACAAATCTATATAAATGTATTTACCTTATTAGATAGAAACCTAAGTGAAAAGGTTGAATATAGTAATGCACATTCATTTGAGTATTATACGGATCTAGAAGACGAATGGGAATATTTATATTTGGATGATTTAAATCCTGTAGAAGAACTATTAGCTATATTACCTGGTAGTCCTTATGAATGTGATGTGATGTATTATGCGAATACAATTAACAGAGAGATAACAAGTCAAAGAGTTAATCAGCTTAAAATAGAGTATGTTAAATATTATCATTCTTTAATAGTATGATAATAGGATTTACAGCAATATATTTAATATATTGCTGTATCTTTCTATATTTGAAAAATTGATTTTTATTAGTAATTACATATTTTAAACTAATATACTATGTGAGATTTACACCTCATATATTAGTATTCAATTTAAATTATTTGTGATATGATATTTCATGAAATAAAAATGAAGAACTGGGTGTAAATGGGGATATTCACATATTCTGGGGGGAATTAGAAAATGAATACATCTGAAAGTAAATTAGCGCGTTATATGGATGCTGGATTTCCTATTTTAATGTATAACACATATGATGAGCCTAATGCTGTTAATACATTGACAAATTTGGATGATAGTAGAACTGTTATTCAATGGTCAGAAATTGGTATGGTAGTAAATGAATCAGATGCTAATGATATAACATTAGATTCAATGTTGCAATTTTTGGTATCTACCGGTGGTGAAGATTTAAATTCCTCTATTGTTATCTTGAAAGATATTAGACATCATATTAGTAATCCAAAAGTTATTGGTCTTTTAAAATACATTGCCCAGTTAATTACTACAGGCGGAGTTGAAGAATGTACATTAGTTTTACTTGGAGAAAATATTGAGTTACCTGTAGAGTTGGAACCATTCGTAACCATTATAGATGAAGATGCAGTTAAACCAAATGAGATAGTTTCATGTATTGAACGGTTTTGTAATGAGCAAGATATTCCAGTTGATAATATATTAAAAGGAAAGCTTGTTAACGCATTTAGAGGCCTATCAAAATATGAAATCGAAAATATTTTAGCATTATCTTATGCAGATGATGGTGAAATTACATCTAACGATCTTGAATTAGTACTAGAACAAAAAAAACAAATTGTTAAGAAGTCTGGTGTTCTTGAGATGATTGCATTAGATGAAACGATGAATGATATTGGTGGTTTAGAAGTTCTAAAAGAATGGATTCAAAATAAGGCAAAGATATATAAAGATATTGATGCAGCTAAAGCTTTTGGTGTAGATATGCCAAAAGGAGTTCTAATTGCAGGTATTCCAGGTTGTGGTAAGTCATTAAGTGCTAAAGCGACTGCAAAACTTTTTAATACTCCATTGTTACGGCTAGATATGGGGCGCATTATGGGGAAGTACGTCGGTGAATCTGAACAAAATATGCGTAAAGCAATAAAGATAGCTGAAGATATCTCACCGTGTGTTTTGTGGATTGATGAGATTGAAAAAGCTTTCTCCGGTGTTAGTGGTGGTTCATCTACAGGAGATATTACGAATCGATTACTTGGATCTTTTTTAACCTGGCTACAAGAGAAGAAAAGCCAAGTTTTTGTTATTATGACTGCTAATGATGTGAATAAGTTACCTGCAGAATTGATACGTAAAGGTCGCCTTGATGAAGTATTTTTTGTTGAGTTTCCAAATAATAAAGAACGAGAACAAATCTTTAAAATCCATTTAGAAAAAAGACGTCCAACAGATTTGCCTAATATAGATTTAAATAAAATTGTTAGTAAAACAGATGGATATAGTGGTGCAGATATTGAAGGTGTTGTAAAAGATGCTATAGAATTAGCTTTCACATCCGAACGTAATGCAGTTACTACTGACGATATTATTAAATCTATTGATAATACACATTCATTAAAGGTTATCATGAGCAAAACCATAGATGACATGATTAAGATGTATAAAGAAAAGAAATTTAAGAATGCTTCAAAATAATGGAGGAATCATGGCAAATACTATTAATGTGAAAGCATTTGAAGGTTTACTAAAAAAGGCAACTATCTCTTATGATAACTCTGTAAATAAATCAGGTGCATCTAACCAAGTATGGTTAAAGGATTATTTTAAATCAGAAATGCCTGAAATAAGTGAAGAAGAGGCTGATGAACTTGCAAAGTCCAGTATAGAATCGTTAGAGCGTTATGAAAAAGCGCAAGATGATTATAAAAAGGCTAAATCCGATAATGTAAGTAGAAGTGCATGGCTTAATAATACAATTTTAAAAGGTGGAGAAGCTTTTAGTGCTGAAAGCTTCTCGCAATATTTATCTGAGATTGACAGTACACTTGCAAGATGTAATGAGGATATGATTAATGTAGTAACTACACAAGCCGGGACTATTAATCAAAATCCTAATTTAGATGGTTTTATAGCTGAACAAGAGTTAGTAAATACATTTAATGCTAATGCATCATTAGAGAATTCTAATTTTAGAGCACGTGTTTTGCAACCAGAAGTAGGACAAACATATGGTAAAAACTCTGTAGATATAGCTGTTGATGATAAGTTTTGGGGGCAAAAGAATATACAGCGACACCAAGTGAAATTTGGCAAAGATGCAAATGCAACGGCTAGCATGGTGAATGATAAAAATTATAATAATCAACGTATATTAGTCCCTAAAAATCAAACTGAGGTTGTTAAGTCTAAACTTAGTAAACAGAAGACAGTATCAGATCAAATTAAAACAGATGATGGGGTTTCTTCTGATGCGTTAAGCAAAAGACAAGCCAAAACATTACAAAATAGGGCGCAAGATGGAAAATCTTTAAGAAAGAAAGATTGGAGTTATTACAAAAATAAACAACTAATTACTAATATTGGAAAGCAAACTATGTTTGCTGGTGTTACAGGTGCAGCATTGGGAGCTTCCATTCAAGTTGTAGGAGATTTGTTGAATGGTAAAGATGTTAAATCTGATAAAGTTATAGAAACTGCATTTGTTACAGGTGCAGATTCGGGTGCTAAAGCTGCGACAACAGGAGCACTTGTAGTTGCAACACGAAAAGGTATGTTACCAATAGCTAAGAATACTTCTGCTGCATCATTAGGATTAGCTGGAGCGATAATTATTGAAAATGCAAAAGTATTATATAAATTAGGGAATGGAGATATTACACCTATAGAAGCGGTTGATGGCATGGGCGAAGCTACTACAATTGGTGTGGCAAGTCATTTTGGTTTTTTGTCTGGTGCTGAATTAGGTGCAACATTAGGATCTATTGCCCCTGGTATTGGTAATGTTATTGGTGGTATTGTTGGTGCTATTGCAGGTTCAGTCGTTGGTAAGGCAGTATATAATGGAGCAAAACGAATTGTAAAAGGTGCGTTAAGTACTGCTAAATCAGTTGGCAGTGCAATTTGTAGTGGTGTTAAATCTGTAGTGAAGGCTTTAAATCCATTAAACTGGTTTTAAAAGGTAATAAGATAGATGGCTAAAAAAATAAAATTTCCATTAGAGTTTTCTAATGGTGTAAAAGTTAGAACTTTGGAAGAATTGCAACAATATGCTGATGTTGAAACTATATTGAGATATTATCATAATGAAAAATTAAAAATATGGTTAGAGGCACGTGATTATAATGATATAGTATCTCAGATTATTTCACTTGATACTACTGATGCCTCCTATGTTAATACATTATGCAATATTCTTGGTATTGAGTATGAAAATCTGGATATAGAAGTAAATGAGATTCAGAAAAATGAAGAAAAGTTAAATCGATTGCGTCGTTTAACATCTGATGAAAATATATTAGCTAATGTAGAGAATATAGTATTTAATCAACAAGAATTAGATGAATTAGTTATTCAGAAGGCTGAACTAATTTATTTATGTGCTGATGAAAATCAAACATATACTATCAATAAAGAATTTAAAAACATTAGATATGTTGGGCTTTTTGGTAAACCAAGTATTCAGGTTGAAGCCGAGAATATAAGAGAGTTATTCGATTTTGGAATTAAGTTTAAAGACGTTGTATTACCAGCACATTTACAAAAAGGATTGAGAACTGAAGTTGAGTATAAAGGTGCTAATCTTGATGTGGATGTAAATAAAATTAATGCTGAAAAGTTACATAAAGTAGTTCAAGCGAGTTTTATTAATTTTATTTATGACTCTGATTGTAGAACACATAAATTAAAGGATAGTATAAATAGTATTATTCCTGTTAGTACAATAGATTTATTTATTAGATCAAATAAACTGAAAGCAATAGTTAAAAATAAACTTGGAGAAAAATAAGATGGGAGATATTCAAGAAAATAGTAGTTTAGAATCATTTCGATATCGTGTAGGTTTGATGCAAGAATGGTTTAAATTTTATGACAATAAGAATAGACATAAAGATAGTGTTTATTTTGATATAAATATATTTACTCCAAGTTGGTGCTATGAAAGTAATAATGAATTTATATTAGTAATATTAGAGGAATTATCTCCAAAGAAAACTGTAAGGAGATATGGTCTTGGGACAATTAGAGACGATATAAAAACTGATATTTTATCTATTAAAGATTTAATTATTGGGAAGCAATGTAGTTTATATAGTAAAAGATTAGGGGAGTTGCCAACTGATGTAAAAGACAAACCCTATCAATTTAGTAACCGTAACATTGGAAAGTATGAATATATTTTAATATTTTGGTGGCTAGTTATTTTAGCATTAGATGATTCCTTATATGAAAACTATTTGGATTATGTGGCTGATGTAGCTGATATATTCGGTTTCACTGAAACTATGATGGATGATTGGTGTGAAGCATCGATATATTGGTTAAATGGCAATGAAATTAATAATGGAGCTACTCTTAATTTGAAAAGTACAGAAGGTATCAAATTCTTTTTAAATAAGTAAGTTATTTAATGGAAGAGTTATTTTTGAAATGTTATAGCTTAAAAAGAGGATAAATGGATGGATATAGTAAAGGAAAATACTAAATTAGATAATTTTAGAGTTAGACTGGGGACGTTACAACATACATTGGATAGTTATTTTACTAGTAAACTAGATTCATTTGAGTTTTATTACAATGTTTTTACACCCTCATGGATACATGAGAGTAATAATGAATTTATTAAAGTAATAGTAAGTGAGTTGGATCCTGATAAGTATCATTATATCTGCACTTCAGAGGCTTTGGAGAAATATAAATCTTTACTTGAACTTGTCTCAGGTAGTTCTAATATATATATATACATAAAAAAGATTAATAAATTACCCTTTAAGTCATCAAGGAATTACTACTTTTCCTATGGGTTTGAAGGATATAGACATCACTTATATAAATTAATATATTGGTGGTTAGTAGTATTAGCATTGGATAATAATTTGTATAATAAATATTTGGACTATGTTGTGGATGCTGCTGATATATTTGGCTTTACAGAAGATATGATTTCTGATTGGTGTGAAGCGGTGATTTATTGGTTGAATGGAAATGATATAAATAAGGACTGTAATCTAGAACTTAAAACTAAAGAAGGAAAACGATTCTTTTTGGATGATTGTAATTAGAATATATTAAATTTATTTATATGGAGATAGAGGTATTATAATTTACCTTTATCTCCTATCTTAATATAAATGTTAATATAGGAATTCAAATCAATACGATACACTATTGAATATAATGATTGAGCCACATGATTATATATACATTTATATTTGTATGTTAGTGAAGTGATATCAATTTCTTAAAATATAAGTTAATGAAAACTTTATGAGGATGAAAGGTTTTCGTGATAATATGTGAATATATAATTATATTTTTATAGTATCGGATTAAATGGTTTAGGCCTTATGAATAATATGTTGCTCACAAAATCTTTAAAATATCTTAAGGATATAAAGAAAAAGAAAGTTTTTGTAATTGGAGATATTTTATTAGACAAATATACATATGGTAAAGTGTCATCTATATCTACCGGTATTAAATTACCTATAATCGAAAAAAATAAGACAATATATAATTTAGGTGGAGCTAGTAATGTTGCTTCAAATTTAGCTGATTTTTATAATGAAACTTATTTATTAGGTCATATCGGAAATGATTACTATGCAACCGTAGTTAGTGATTTATGTTATAAAAATGGTGTGATGCTACTATCACAGAAATCAGATAAAACTAATTTAAAAGAACGGATTTATATTGATACTCAACAAGTTATGCGGTTAGATAATAATATTAAATCATGTTCTTATGATAGTGATTTACTTAATATGTATTTGCATCAAAAGAATCCAGATATAGTAGTTGTTGTGGATTACTTATATGGTTGTATTAATCAAAAAGTAATTGATACGATACAAAATTACTGTATTTCTAATAATAAAAACGTTATAGTTCACTCTAGAGATTTAAGTAGATATAAGATAGCTAAAGAAACAGTATTGTTCTTAAATAAAGAGGAGTATTCGACGTATAAATATAGTTTAAATATTTCGGATCAAGATATAACTAATAGACGAATAATAACCGAAGGGGCAAATGGAGTTACTTATATAGATTGTTATAAAAATATACATAAGAAACAGTCTTTAGTAAACCCTATAAATGTATCGGGCGCTGGAGATTCAGTTTTAGCTACTGCATCAATAATTGAGTGTTGTGGTAAATTTGATTTTGATGAATTAACATTACTCAATGAAGTAGGAGCTTTAGCAGTACAATCTCAAGAAACGTATATTTTAAATAAGCAAGATTTGATCAGTAAAGTTATTATGTCCTTGAATAAAGAAGATAGTTGTCGAAAATTATGTAGTTTAGATCAGCTTAAGGTGATTTTAAGTTATTTAGATGTCACTAAAACCAATTTACTAGTAATTGAAGAAAATATACTAGCACAATTAAGTCATTTAGAAAGATGTCTAAAATCAATGGAATTTAATGTTTTGCTTATTCAAAAAAATAAGGAATATTCGAGAATAGAGAGTGAAATTATTAAGCTATTAGCTTTAATAGATTCTATAAATATAATAGCTTATAGTGAACCTATTGAATGTAAGAAATGGTTAGAAAATATTAGTCTACATAATAATATTAAGATTAGGTATATTGGTTAGGTTTTATGAATAATAGTGCATTTTGTAAGGTGTTCACTCCCGGAAGATTATGTTTATTAGGAGAACATACAGATTGGGTAGCTTTAATATCAAGTGATAACTATGGACACGCTATCATTTGTAATCTGAATTTAGGTGTTTATTTAAGAGGTTGTAAATCAAACCACTTTTTTTATAAGTTTGGTAGGAAGTCTATTCATTTAGATACAGATAACTTAAAAAATTATATTAATGATGATTTTTTTTCTTATGTTATTGCAACTTTCTACGTTTTGTCTAATCGTTATAGCATTCCAGGAGTATATATAGACTGTTATAAGATGACGTTACCAATAAAAAAAGGTTTATCTTCTAGTGCAGCAATTTGTGTAGCTATAATTGATTTATGTAGTAAAATTTATAATTTGAAAATACCCTTAATACTTCAGATGGAGCTTGCTTTTGAAGCTGAAATATTAACAGGATCTAAGTGTGGGAAAATGGATCAATGCTGCGCATTAGGGACTGGTGTATATGATTTAAAATTTTATGACGATAATATTGTTATTAATCCAATTTATGTTCCATCTAAATTGATATTTGTATTAGTAGATTTGAATGGCAATAAAAATACCACAAAGATTTTAAGTGACTTAAATAGAGCTTATATTGGAGATAAAGGTGTTTTAAATAATTCTATAAAGCAATTTCTCAATCAAATTAGTAATTGTTATGTTGATCAAGTTATAGAGAGTTTAAAAAGTAATGATATAAAAACGGTAGGCCAATTATTAAATGAGTATCAAATGTTATTTGATGAATATTTAACTCAATATTGTGATGAACTAAAAGCCCCTTTATTACACAACTTTATAGATTGCATGAAACATCATAGTGATGTTTTAGCATGTAAAGGGGTGGGATCACAGGGGGATGGTTTTGCCCAAATATTATTAACAGATAAAAATAAGGCAAGAGAGATAATTCAGTTTGTTAAACAGAAATATGGATATCAATGTTATTTAATTACTAGTGAATAGTATGGAGGAACGATGGACGGTTTAGATGAATTAAAATTAATATTGGATTGTATTTATAATGAATCAACTGTAGGTGAGCCATTGATTCCTTTTTTTTCATTTGAGGGACTACCAGGTGCAGGTAAGACGACGCAGATTAAATTAGTCTCTTCAGAATTAACAAAAACATATGGAAAATGTGCATATATAGATTTGCCTACAAAGTCTGGAATTGGACAAATATTAAAATCTGTTTATATCAATAAGGAGATTCATTGGAATGATTTGAGAATCAAATGTCCTTGGTTTAATCCCCTTATGATTACATTGGATTTACACTTAGCATTAAAAAATGCAGCGCTATCAGGGGCAAAATTTGCATTAATGTCTCGAGGAATACTTTCAACATTCTACTATAATTTAGATGCTTATGGTAATTCAGAGATACAGAATTGGAAGTTACTAGAAAATCATTTAAGAGGATTTTATAAACCCACTGCTATCATCTATATGGATTTGCCTATTGAAGAAGCTCATAAAAGAGTGGTTATAAGAAACAGAGGACCTCTTAGAGAAATGGATTCAATAGATCAAATGCATAAGGATCAATATAAATTAAATGAGTTTCTACATAGACTTAATACTATTCCTACCCATTTTATTGATGCTGCAGGATCACAAGTTGAGGTAACTAATAGAATCGTAAATATTTTACAGGGGTATTTAAGTGGAAAAGGTTATAGAAAAACAATATAATTCTTCAAACTATCCTTTAATGCTATTTCAATGGAATGATTTACCTAATTATATAGTTAGAGTAATTGAAGAGTTAAATGCTTTAAATAAAGTAATTATTAGGGGGGGATTAGCATATATATTATTAACAAAAGATTTTGTGTATCCCTTAAAAGATATCGATTTTATAGCAGATTATTCTAGTAAACGTGACATTATAAAAGTATTACAAGTAGCAGATATAATTTATCTGAATAAAAATCGATTTGGTGATGATGTGATTACAGCATTTTGGAACATTAAAGATAAGTATATCAAATTAGATGTTTTATTATGTAAAAATATACCTTGTATTGAAAGAATTTTTTACCATAAAGAATATTTGGTAATGGCACCAACACCATTATTACTTAATAAGCTAAATAAAATTATTCAAAAAACGTTTAGGAATCATAATGATTATAAAACATATAGACATTATTTAGTTGCTAAGAATTTGGTTAAATATATGCTTGAGAATAATATATTTATGATAGATTCTGATGTAAAATTTATTGTTGACAATCAGAATAAAATTAAATCTATATTGGAAAACATAATATCAAATGAAGATATAGAACTCTTTGAAAATAGTTTAAATATTTTGTGCTACAGGAGTAAGGATGAAAATTTTATTTTGTCAACTTAGAAATCATGGAGATATTATTCGAATTTTTCCATTAATAGATGCAATTAAAAAACAATACCCTAATTGGATCATTGGATTTACTTGTTTTAAAGAGATGGTAGAGTTATGTAAATTAAATACTAATATAGATATAATCATTCCACAGCCTAGATTAAAACCGGTAATCGACATTCAAGGAGAAACACGAGTTCTTGATTGCAGTATATTTACTTCAACTATAGAAGCTGTTAGGAAAGAGAACTTTGATTTATATGTAGATTTACATGGCGTATTTCAAAGTGCTTTATTTGGAAGTCTTTCCAATATCAAGAAACGTCTTGGAAGAAGTGGTGAAACGACAAAAGATGGTGCTAGTTTATTTTATACTGATATAGCATCGATAGTGGATTCTGAAATTAATAGAATGGAACGACATTTTAAAATTATTAATCATATATATCCAGAAATAAAACCAATCATCAAACAAAGACCGAAATCGAGAACAGTTTTGATATTTCCTGGAAGTAGTAAGATGGGCGTTCTAAAACGATGGCCAATAGAATATTACATAAAGTTATCTAGAATGATTATAAATCATAAAGTTATATTTGTACTAGGGCCGGAGGAGTTGGATCTTTACGATATATTAGTAGAGAATAATATTAAGAATATTATTATTAGTAATAATTGGCAGGAGCTAGATAAAATTTTAGCTGATACTACTTTAGTAATTGGAAATGATTCCGCATATATTCATTTTGCCGTTTGGCGAAATGTAGCTGCAATTATGATTTGTGGTCCACTATCTCCTGTTGTTAACGGAATATGGAAATATGGACAAGGTAGCACTGTTTTTAATGAAAAGCGTTGTAAATGTAAGTATTTATGGCAAGGAAAATGCGATAATAATCATATTTGTTTAGATTTAATTGATGTAGATAGTGTATTTGAACAGGTGAAGTTATATATATGATGAATTATAAAGAATTTTTTCCATTATTAATGCGTAACCAAGAACTAGTATATCTTGATTATGCAGCTACTACACCTACGCCACAGTGTGTCATTAATAAATGGGTAGATTATCAGGAGAATATAGGGGTAAGTGCTTTTAGAGGTGATGGTACATTATCTAAATTAGCCCAAACCACATTTGATGATAGTATCTCTACAATATTGGATTTTTTTGATGGAAATAATCAATATGAATTAATGCTTACTAAAAATTCCACAGAAGCAATTAATCTAGTTGCACTAGGCTTATATGATTTTATTTCTAGAGGAGATATTGTGATATTAGGGCCCTATGAACATCATAGTAATTATTTGCCTTGGATAAATCTTTGTCGTACTAAAGGTGCAATATTATTAGAGTTACCTTTATCTAAAGAAGGATCTATTGATTATCATTTTATAGACACTTTGGAGATAAATCGGGTAAAGATTATATCTTTATCTCTTACATCAAATGTTAACTCATATAATTTGGACAAACTAACGTTACAGTATTTTCGTGAAAATACAAATGCAATGATTTTTTTAGATGTATGTCAGTCAATAGGGCATCAGAGTGTTTCTTTTTCAGAATTAGCTGCAGATGGTTATTTTTTATCCGCCCATAAAATGTATGGTCCAAAACAAATTGGTGCAGCAGCAATAAATAAGAAAATTAGTAAGCTAATTAAGCCCATTTTTTGGGGGGGAGGCATGGTTTGGAGTGTTCTTGGTCAAAACCTTAAAGCTCATGAGCACGAAAGAAAATATTTATCAGGAACTTTTGATATAGGTTTATTAGCTGGATGGGCTACCGCATGTAAATTTATGAGTAGTATTAATCTAAATCAAATAATTAAACATGAGGATAAATTATGGGAGTATGTAAATAAAAAAATTGATAATTCAAAGATTAGCATTATCAATAAAGGTAGCAATGGGCATATAGCTTTGTGTTCGATGGATATCAAGAATATACATGTACATGATATGGGTGAAATTATGGCTAATAATAACATTATTATTAGAACAGGACATTTATGTGCGCAAAATGTGCTCAATAACTTGGGGTTAATTTCTGTTCTACGATTTTCCTGGGGAATTGCAACAACTGAATCTGATATAGATAAATTTTTCAAGGTACTTTATGAGGCTATATAATGAACAAGAATATTATTTTAGCACCTGAGAGTGTTATTGATTCAAATGGTGTAGCTTGCGGTGATCATTTAGTTATAAACTCTTATGTTGAGAATTCTAATATTTATTTTTCTTTTCATGGTCAATCATGTAATTTAGCAATGTCTGTTGCAAAGGACTTAGAATTAAAATTTTCAGGAAAGAATATTTTGCATGTAAAAAAAGAAGTTCAAAATATTATCGATAATAATTATTTTAGTTATAAAAAGTTATTTCATATCCAAGATATAAATCGTCATGGCTGTCTTAGTTTACCTGTTGAGCTGTTATTAAAAGCTGCAGAGAAAAGTAGTATAACAATAAAAAGTTGTGATAATAATCATGGGATTAGTTTGGCTTGTGATGCTTGTGTCTCTACTAAAAATTTTCAATGGAAAAATGAAGCAAAAGTGGCTCCAACTATTAATAGGGCTAGAAAAATTGTTTCAGAAATAAATGGTTTAGATGATAGTAGAGAAATTCTTTTTCAGAAATTAGGACTATGTATATTATCTAAAGAAGAACAAAAAATATTTTTAGAAAATCTAACGACTATATCTGATGAAGATATGAAACTTATAAAAAAGCTAAGACTGGCTGTTCCTTTTTATAATAATGCAAATAAATATAACTTAAAATTAGATAGTAAGATAATTGAGTTAGCCGTAAAACAAATTGTAAGTTTAAATATTGCTAATACAGAGATTAATATTATAGATGATTATATTAATAATAAAAAGTTAAAAGTTTCAAAAGTAAAGGGCGGAGTAACTAATACATATTATCCTAAAGATACTTATAGAGTGCATATGGATTTTGATTATCTAGCATACAATTTTGATGATGCATATAACTTGATTAACTTTTTAGTAGAAAATAGAGGGTTTAAATTTTCTTTTAATGGATCCGTACCATTTTCATTTAAAGCAGTATATTTTAAAGATGAAGAAGTTTTAAATGGTCATATCCATTTAGAAAAAATATTACAGAATAAATATCAAGTAATCGTGGATATTAATATGGGCGGCTTTCCATTAGGAAGAACCCAGTTAATTCCATTTACACCAAAAGATGGTTTATCGATAGAAGAAGTCTCTTGTATAACTATATCTCATGTATTTAAACATGAAACAGTATACATGAAAGATATTAATGACTTATATTATATGCTGCAAAATAAAAATTTTAATTGGAAGTATTTTAGAGATCTAATTTCTTATTATGAACTGACAGATTACTATAATTATATCTATCATTTTTTATCTAAAATTGCTGATTTTCCTATAAAAAATTCTAGTAATAGTTTTCATAGTTCTTTGAATAGAAAATTGAGTATGTGGCCGTATTCTTTTAAAAGTCATTTTTATTTGAAATTACTTCTTTTGTGCACAAATAATAAAAAAATATTTGGATATAAAAAAGGAATTGAAGAAACTGTTCAGCAATTATGTAATAATATGAATCTGCTTGATAGTCATAAATACAGAAAAATATGTAATTATATGAACTCTAGAGTTTATTTATATCCAATATTATTATTTAACAATCTTTTGAGAAATATAAAACCTAATAATCTTATTGAGTATATTGATCTAAATATATATAAATATAAAAATTTATTGATCTTACCGATTGGTATTTTTATGCTTCAAGATGGAAATGAATCAATTACTCATCATAAATTAAATCAGGAAATATCTGAACTTATTGAGATCTTAGGAGTAGATTTAACTAATTGTGATTTTGATTTTTATATTGAATCAAGAAAAGATCTATGGTTGTACTAGAGGAATGTATGAATAAATTATGTTTGGTTACATATACAAGAAAAAATGAAGTATATACTACGCATTTAGATAGACTGGCTTTAGAGCTCTACCATATATATGGTAACGGTTTTAAAGTAATTATATATTGTGAGGAGTTTTTTGATTTACCTAAAAAGCCTTATCATATTCAATTGATTAAATATCATGGTACTAAATATAAGAAACTATTACATTTATTTAGTATTGATCAATCTGAATACTTTATTAGTATTGATAATGATATAACACCTAATACACATGACATTAAATCTTTTTTAGAGATAATGATTAAAGAAAATTATTCTATAGGTTGGGGAAAGATTAATGTTTCCAAATATTCTAATGTATGGGAGTTAATGGTTTTAATAGATAAGGTATTATCTCATAATATTATTAGACCAACTTTATGGAAGTTAAATACAGGTATAAGTATACCTGGTCAATTTTTTTGTTTAAAACGTAGTATTTTTGATAGTAAATTATTGAATACCGATACATATTTAGATGATTTAGCAATTGGTTTATACGTTAGTAAATATATTGATAAACGCTATATTTCAGATAAGATATTAGGAAGTGAAGCCCCTAATAATACTTTTATGGGGTTAGTTTTACAACGATGGAGATGGGGAATCGGTTATTCAACATTATTATTGTCGATTTGGGATAATAGTAGTTATAGAAGACGATTATTGATTCATGGATTTGCTTACCATTTTTTATGGATTATAATCTGGTTTTTATGCTATATCTTCTTTGAAATAAATATTATTTTAGGATTAATATATTTAGGAGTAATTTCATTCACTATTTCTAAGCCTAAAAATCTAGTTTTTTATTCTGTTATCTATGAAATAGTATTTCCAATCTTTCATATTGTATGGGGAATTAGTGTAATTAATACGATAATTAGGGGAAGAAAACATAATGAATGTTTATAGTTCAACTTATATATGTAAAGAAGAAACATTATTAAAATCTTTAATATTGGTTAATGGTGTTGAATTCACTAGTAAAGCTTTAAACAAAGCAGCTCAATCAAATGCGAAACAACAAAATTTAGTTTATAATATGCCAATTGCTTCTGATAGGTATAGACCTCAAGAACTAAATATTAAAAATAGTATTGATGGTTATGAGGTGGTTGTTTCTTGTGTTGCCTCTAATGGTATAACATCTCCAGTGCTCATTGATGTTAATGAAGATGATAAGTTATTTGCTAGATATAATAACGATTTAATTCCAAATATAGAATTATCGTTTGTTCAAACTCCAAGTTATTATAACAATAAACTTTCTAATAATATTAATGTTACTAATTATATTACTGCCTGTGGATATGATGAATTAAATATAATTCCTTGGAAAGGATGTAATATTTCTGATGGGTGTCTTTTCTGTGGGATAAATAATTTTATTCGATTAGAGGATATATCAGCTCAGAAGATTTCTAAGGGGCTAGTTACTTGGGATAAATATAAACAAGAATATATTCCTAATTTATTGGAAGCGCTAGATATAGCGATTGAATCTGAATGTTATGATGAACACCTTCATGCCATTATGATTAGTGGAAATCTATCAAATGATAAGCTAGATGAACAGGCTCAAATTTATTCAGAAATAGCAAAATCTATTTCTCCAATATTAAAAGAACGTGCAACAGAGGGACTTGTTGCGGTAATATCACCGCCAAATAATTTAGACAATATTGATCTTATGAAAAAGTCAGGAATAGAGAAGGTTGTTTTTAATCTTGAAGCAATTTCGCCTAAAGGATTTCAACATTATTGCCCAGGCAAAGCTGCTTTGGGGCGTGAATATTTTATTGATAGATTAATTTATGCAGTAAATATTTTTGGCAAAGGAAATGTTTGGACAAATTTGGTTGTTGGTTTAGAACCAATTGATGAGGTTTTATCTTATTGTAAAAATATCATCGATAAAGGCATCGTTGTAAGTGGTAATGTATTACATCTAGATAAAGGGAATAAACTCGATTGTAATGTACCTGATCTTGATACTGTATTAGACTTTTATTATCAATTGAATATATTAAATAATACGGAATCTTTTAATCCTTTTTATTGTTCTAAAGCTTTAAGGACGAGTTTAACTAATGAAGCTTTTGATTCTCGTATTATATTGAGGTAGTATTATAATGAAAATCGCTTATTTAGGAACTAGTGCGGCTGAAGGTATTCCCGCTTTGTTTTGTCATTGTGATGTTTGTAAATATGCTAGAAAACATAAAGGTAAGAATATTCGTACTCGATCACAAGTTTTAATTGACGATACTATTCTTATAGATTTTGGTCCAGATACTTATATGCATTCACTACAATATGATATTTCACTAGCTGATATATACCATTGTTTAATAACACATACACATGATGATCATCTTTATGTAGAAGATTTAAGGGCTCGTAGAAGAAGTCGTGCAAACTTAGATTTAGGCACACCCACATTAACTGTTTATGGTGGTAGAGGTGTTAAAGAGATTTTAAAGCCAGATGATAATGGTTTTGTAACAAAAGATAAAAGTATTTTCTATCAACCAGTTTACGATTATAGTCCTTTTTATATCGAGGATAAGTATGAGATTATACCAATTTCAAGTATTCATAATACAACGAATCCTTTAGTTTATGTTATTCGAAAGGATGGTTCTGTTTTTTTATATGCCCATGATACAGATGTTTTGTCAGAAGAGTCTTTGTTATATTTAAAATCAAAAAATATAAGATTTGATGCAATTTCTTTAGATTGTACTGAAGGTATTAAACATATTGATTATCCGGGTCATATGAATTTTGAACGTATGAAAATAATGTGTGATTTAATGAAAAAATATGATTTAATTGATTTAGATACTAAGATTATTGCTAATCATTTTTCTCATAATGGTTTAATTAGTTATGATGATGCTGTTATTAAAGGGAACGAACTGGGATATATTATTTCATATGATGGAATGATTTTAAATATATGAGGTATTTGAATGAAATTAATAATTTTTACTGGACCACCTGCTAGTGGTAAAAGTTCATTATCATCAAATATTGCTAAGGAGCTTAAGATAGATTGTATATCCAAAGATCTATTTAAGATGCATTTATTTGATAAGTATGGTTTTAAAAATCATGATGAGAAAAAATTACTAAGTATAAAAGGTGAAGCGATGATGTATCGTGTTATTAAATTTTATATTAGTAGAAATCAAGACTTAATCATTGACAATAATTTTAAAGAATTTGATTCTTTGCGTTTATTATTAAATGCAAAGAATCAAGTAGAGTTATTCTGTGTTGTTTGTATGGCGGATTATAAGATATTAGCCACACGGTATAATAAAAGAATTCAGGAAGGAGAAAGGCATCTAGGTCTATCTACTACAAATTATTTCCCATATATCACTGGTATTAGCATTTTGCATAAGCCTATAACAGAAGATGATGTAAGTAATATTCAAAAAAATGTTTTAGAAAATTCTATAGGAGATAATGTACTACATTTAAATACTAATCATATAGAAACTGATTACATTAATTTATATAATCAAGTGAAAAAATATATTAGTAAAGGGGAGGCTGATTTAATTGAACTTCGATAATATATTAAATTCAATCAACCCTAATGTGATTGCAATGCTTTCAGGCGGTAAAGATAGTATTGCCTCTGTGGTTATGTTAAAAAAAGCAGGTGTATCTGTTACTGCCATTCATTTTATTCATAAATGGGGAAGTGAGATACCAACAAATGAAGCAAAGCGTATATGTAAACAGTTTGATATCCCACTAATTATTTATGATTTTACAAAGGAGTTTTCTGAAACTGTAAGTGGTTATCAAGCTGGAAGACCTTGCTTAATATGTAAGAAAACAATGTATTCTATTTTGTTAGATTATCTTTCATCACAAAAATATGGATGGCTTTGTATTGGTGATAATGCTAATGATCGTACTACAATAGCTAGAATTAAAGACCATATATCAAACAATAAGTTAAATGAGAGTCTTAAATTTAACACATACTGGGGATCAGAAATGGGAATGGTTTTACCGACTAGTATATCTGTAGTTAGACCACTTATTGATTTAAGTATAAATAAAGTAGAATCTTTTTTATCTCAAGAAGGTATAAAAGTTAAAAGAATTAATTCAACTGGTGACAAGTATTTTGAATATCATAGAGAGGGGTGTCCAATCCAATTTGCTGATATAGGTGTAGAGTTAGATGAAACACTTTTTTCAGATTTAAAAATCTATAATGATGCGATTACTGATTTTGCAAGAAAAAACAATATTCTAGCGTCTATTCATATGCCGTCAACATTTATAATAACTATTCCTACTGGCTATGAGACAAAGGCAATTAAATCAATACAAGAAAAAGGATTACATGTTAATGAATTGGCTAATTCTTCAAGTGTGGATTTTCAAAGCTATCATTCTCATATTTACGAACTAAATTCTGGTTTAAATAATTCTATAGTATATGAAAAAATTTTCAATAGGTTGAAAGAACGCTTAGAATTATTTGGTCAATGTAATCATATTTATCAGAATGATAATCAAATATCTTGTTCTTACAAAGATCAGAATAACCAATTGAAAGTTTATTTTGACTTTGATACATTGACTGCAGATATTGTATATAGTTTTTCAGATAGTAGTACCGCTAGAATTGAAATAGAGTTATTTGACAATTTAATGCTTGAATTATTTAGGACAAGAAAATATAAAGTCTCAAAACTATGATAGAACTTAAAACTTGCAGCGTTAAAATAAATGAAATAGTAGAAAGGCCTTGGGGATATTATCGTGTTATAGAATGGAAAAAAAATTATGTTTTAAAACATATTGTAATTTCTATTAACTCTAAAATTAGCTTACAATTGCACTTATTAAGAAACGAACTGTGGTATGTATATCGTGGTACTGGTTTAGTAACTCTTGGTGATATGAAGTTTATGATTTTTCCAGATAATATAATATTAATACCTAGAAATCATATTCATCGTTTAGAAAATATATCTAATACGCCTTTACAAATTCTTGAATTACAAGAGGGTGACTATATTGATGAAAATGATATTATAAGGATTGATGATGCTTATGGGCGAGTGTAAGATGTAAATCTTACATTTATCTGTACTATGAATAATTTTATAGATATGTCATTTTATATAGTATATTTGTAATCATTTTAATACTCAAATCTTGTTTTAAAATATAGAGGTATACTATATGAAAACAGATGTTATTAGAGGGACTCTTGAAAGTGTAATAAAGAAAACCCAAAATAATACAAGGATGTAGTAAAATATATTTCTTCTAATAGAAATAAAACCGATATTCAGCTTAAAGATGTGTATCATTTATAATGAAATTTATAACCCTTATAGTCAAAGCCACCCAACAAAAATTGGGTGGTTTTTATGTACAAAAAAATACGCATTTTCATTAATATAATGTTCTTATCAACTATAGAAAAATTAGTAAGAAAGAATTAAAATATAAGATGAAGTATAGATGAAGTGATAATATAATTAACTAATATCATTTCATATATTTTTCTATAGAGCTAAAAATGTAAGGGGATATCATGAGTGATAAGAAAAAGAAAAAAGTTTTATATTATAGTCAAAATGAAACGATAGCTCATAATGATAAATTACTTAGGTTTAATGGCCGACAAGGACATGGATATGCTGCGGAACAAGGTAATAATTTATATGACACGATAAATGGGAGAAATGCAGAAATACTTGGTGATGACAATGCTAAGAATGGTCCAGATCGAATTGTTGATGGACAACTTATACAAACGAAATATTGCCAAAATGCTAATGCTTCTGTAAATTCAGGATTTAAGAATGGTAAATATCGTTACTTGGATAGTAATGGAAACCCAATGCAATTAGAAGTACCATCTGATCAATATGATGAAGCTATTCGAATTATGGAAGAAAAAATTAGAAAAGGGCAAGTGCCTGGGTGTAAAAATCCTAAAGATGCATCAAAAATTATAAGAAAAGGAAATATTACATTAAAACAGGCTATCAATATTGCAAAGGCTGGAACAGTAGAGTCGCTTGTGTTCGATGCGGCTCATGGTGCAGTTATTGGTTTAAGTGCAGCTGGTATTTCATCCACTATTATTTTAGCTAGAGCCTTATGGAATGGTGAAGATTTAGATACCGCATTATATATAGCTATGTATTCTGGTATACAAGCAGGTGGGATTGCTTTTGTAACTTCAGTTGTTTCATCTCAAATTACGAAAACAGGCGTTAGTAATTTATTGATTAAACCGTCTAATGAGCTAGTTAAATTACTACCTAGTACTGTTAGAAAACAATTGCTTGCTGCGATAAGAGATGGTGCACCTATTTATGGTGCTGCTGCAAGTAAAAATTTAGCTAAATTATTGAGAGGTAATTTTATAACTCAAGTAGTGACTGTATTAGTATTAAGTAGTAATGATATTTTTCATTATGCACAAGGAAAAATATCAGGAAAACAGCTTTTTAAAGAGGTCACAACATTAGTTAGTGGATTGATAGGTGGAGGTGTAGTAGGTGTATTACTAGCACCATTAGGGCCTGTAGGAGTTATTATTGGTAGTATTATAGGGACTGGTTTAAGCTCTGAAGCTATGAGAAGATTATTAAATCAATTTATAGAAGATGATGCTGTTAAACTTATTGAGATTGTAAATAACAGATTTGCTATTCTTGCTAATGAATATTTGTTAAGTAAAAGTGAGTTAGATCTTGCAGTTGAAGTTCTTAGAGGGTGTTTAGTATACAGTAAATTATTAGAAATGTATGCATCTGAAGATAGGATAAGATTTGCAGATGAATTGATTGAAAAGTGCATTCAATCAATTATTGTGTGGCGAACAAGAGTACGTATTCCTGGGCAAATTATTTTGACGAAAGGTATAAGTAGAGTCTTAGACAAGCTTGAGAATAATATGTTTTATATTTCAGAGAGTTCCCAACTTGATCCGCAAGATATTGCAGCTAAAATATTAAATCGACATACTTCAACTTATTCAGCTCAAAAAGCTTTATATGTAACTAATCAATTTAATATTATTGGTTCTGAAAAAGAAATAATTTTAAGTGATATAGTGGATGATGAATATAGTCATAAGATTACAATGCTTGAATTAGAGTCAAGCATAAATGAAAAAAAAGAGAGAATTCAAAAAACTTTGTCTGAGACTAGGAGTTTAGGAAATGAAAAATAAATCAGTAAATATAATTGATGCTATTGATGATGATAAATTTCTAATTAATAAGTCCATAGAAAATGCAATTCAGATTTTTAGAGAAGATAAATTTGTTATCAACAAATTAGTTTTTGATAGCATTGAGTTATTAGCTAGTGCAGAAGAGGCACAAAGAGAATTAAAATCTAAAAATTTTATGCAGAGCTTTTTAGGTGTAATTACAGGAGCTAATAATAAATTAAGAGATAAAATTTCAAATAATCTAATTCAGTCACATTATTTAGCGGAATTAACTCTAAAAAAATTGATGGAAGAACATTTAGTTTCTTTGGACTTAATATATTCTATCAATAGGAAGCTAAATTTAATAAGAGAAAATCTTTCTGGAGATATTAATAATTTATACAGTATAATTGAATCTTATGTGGAATCAACCAATAAACGTATAAATAATTTAGAAGCAAATGATAAATTCATCAAATGGTTTTTAACATTACCTGATCGTGAGTTTAATGGCTGTAATTATATTCAATTAGATAATCTGTCAAAAATAGTCTGTCTTGCACGTGATTTTTTTGATAAAACTAAGAGAAACTGGGATGATGATGATTTACTCTTATTAAAAGGCGCTTTAAGAAAATTAGATATAAATCCAAATGATAAAATCAATTTTTTAGATAGTATATTAACTATTTACAACGATGCAAACTTAAGATCTAAATATTTTGATTGTATTTCTATTGATGATACCGAGAATAAGTCACTTTTAGTAACTCCGTTAGTATTAAATAAAATAAATAAATTTTATGATGATGAATATTTCTTACTTAATACTTGTAAAGAATTTTCAAAGTCTAAGTTTAATGATTATACGATTGTAAGAAACTATATCCAGGATTATATTTTTTATAAATACTATATCGATATTGACCGTTCAATTGAAATGTATGATTTTTTAATAGAGTTAATATCAAATCTTAATTATTTATCTCAGGAAAAAAATATTATGATTGATGGTGACTTAGATAACTATCAATCATATACTAAAATAAAAATAGAAGAGTATGCTAGTGAACTATATTTTAAAGGTATAAATTTTAAAATAGATAAAGATTATTTACAAGCATATGAATATTTACATAAGAGTTATGAAAATGGTAATTTGGATTCAATATATCCATTAGCAGAATTATTATTTGATGAAAAATTCAATCTATATAATGTTAATGAAGCTATTAATCTTTGTGAAAAAGGAATTTCTAGTGGAAAATATGATTGTGCTTATTTATTAGGTTATGCGTATGATTATGGTAAGGGGATTGAAGTAAATAAAGATTTAGCTGAAAAAAATTATCAAATTTGCATTAATAATTCAGAAAATAAAGAACTCATCAGCAATTCTAAATTTGAGCTTGCCGGTATATTATGGAAAAAAGCATCTGATCAATGTGATATGAATAATATTATTAAGTTATATGAGGATGCAATAAATAATAATAATTATAAAGCCATGTATTTATTGGGAGATAAATATTATAGTGGATATAAAATAGAGCAGGACTATGATTTAGCTATGTTTTATTTTAAAATGGCCGCTAGATTTAATTATGGTAGGGCAGAATTTAATATTGGTAAAATGTATGAAGAAGGGCTTGGAATCATTAAAAGTAGTGAAAAGGCTATTGAGTGGTATAAATTAGCTTCTACACATGGTGAGGTTCAAGCCTTAGTAAGTATGGCTGATATATATTCGGATAAAAAAGAATTTAATACAGCTTTTAAATTATATAATATGGCTTATGAAAATTATGAAAATAAAAATGATGCAGCTATAGTTATGCTTAAAATAGGATTCTTATATTTTTATGGAAGAGGAGTTGATAAAAATCCAGTTAAGGCTATGGAGTGGCTGAAAAGGGCATTAAAAACCGGTAATAAATCCGTTATAAAAATTATAGGAGAAGAATTTTAATCTTTATAGCTTTCTATTAGATGTAAAACAGATTTGTATAGTATTATAATTAATTTTCTTGCTTGAAAGATTTAATATTAATTAAATATATTATTAATGCGTAGTTTTATACACATCTGCTTTTGTACAATATAGATGTAATCAGTTAGTTATTCTAATATTGTTTGTAGTATAGAGGTGTATGGTATGAAGACAGATGTTATTAAAGAAGCTCTTGAAAGTGTAAAAAAAGAGGATCCTAAATTATACGAGGATGTAGTAGAGTATATTTCTTCTAATAGAAATAAAACCGGTGTTCATCCTGATGGGGTGTATCAAGAACATAAATGGCCTAATATTATAGGACCTATACATGGACCGTTTCCTTATCCACGGAATCCATTTGAACATAATCCACTTGGTGTATTCTGGCCATTGGCTGGGTTATATCTGTTCTATAAATTAGTAAGAAAGGTATGGAGATTATTACGAGGTAAGAATCAAAATATTTCTTTAGACGATATTATTACGTATATAAATAATCATAAATAACGAGTCGTATGGGAGAGTAATAATGGCTTCAAAAAAGTTAAAATTAGGTGATATTGTTTTTTGTGAACGACGTAGTGGATTATTAGGCCGTAACTTATATCAACATTATGGCGTATATGCGGGTTATCATAAAATTATTCATTATGTAAAAGGGGATTCTCCATTAGATGGACGCATTGCAGAAACTAGCATTGAAGAGTTTTGTGACGGAGATACCTTATATATTGCTGAGGACGATAGTTTATTATCTATTTTCCAAGACTCTGATGTAACTGCTAGCTTTTATGGGCCGCGTAAAACTGTACAACGTGCTAGATCTATGATTGGAAAAGGAGACTATAATTTATTTAATCATAATTGTGAGCACTTTGCTCTTTGGTGTAAAACAGGTCAACTAGAATCCACACAACTTAGTATAGAAGGTATGGCAGCAAGAGTATTTAAACCTTCGTGGGGACCAATGAAATGGTTGGTTGATGAAATTTGGCGCGTAGAGGCAGAGTATTAGTAGAACTATATGGAACTAGCGATACAGTATAAGTGTGTTGCTAGTTCTAACTTTCAAGAAAAGCAAAATGTTAAAAAAAGTTATTGACACACACGGATACGTGTATTATAATTACATCATCAGGTGAAAGAACTCACCAACATGTAGAACAGAAAGACTTAGATTCTAACAGCAATCCTATCACATACATAACTTGATTAAGATGAGTATAGAATCTAGTATAATTTCATAGTTATCGTTCATAAACGATTCATAAGGTTAGACACTAGCAGCAACTCTCGATGATTTAACCAGAAAAAGCGATTTTGGAGACCCTTTGGTCTAGAGTATCGTGTCTAGTTATCCTTAGCCTCAGTGAGGTTAGTAATTGTCTTGAACTTTGTATTGTAACCGCTCACGGTTGTCTTGTTTATTTTGCTTTCAAAATTTACGTTGTGATAATCCGCAGCGGTTTTTTATATGCCAAGGAGATAAAAACTATGAATACATTTATGGACGCTTTAACAAACAATGAAAAATCTTATACTGCTAATGATGGTACTGCGTATCGTACAAGTGGCAGTCCTCTTGTAGATCTTAATTTCTCTGTGCCTGCATTGCGTCAGGTTGCAGTTGACTTCTATGGTAAAAGTAAACATAACCGATATTTCTATGGTGCAGATCGCGCTATGGATGCAGTAGAAGCGCTGCGTTTATTCATTACATCCTACGAAGAAGACCCTCTTTATACCATGAAATGGCTTATGTATGTCCGCCATATTAAGCTAGGCCTTGGTGAGCGTGATGTATTCCGCATGATGTTCACTAAAATCGGTGACTTGCATCCAGAGATGGCATTGCAGTTTATCATCGGTACTGAGTTGTGGAACTATGGTCGTTGGGATGATGTGCTACGCATCTTCTTTGATACGACAAGCGGTATTTTACACGATGGACTAGGTGAATTAATTGCCAATCAGTTTAGACGTGATGTAATGGGGTGTGGACTCGGCGACTCTATTAGTTTGTTAGCGAAATGGATGCCATCCAATAATACATCGTCTAAGCAGAAACGTTCTGAGGCTGTTATTTTGCAATCCTTGTTACATCTAAATGCACGAGAGTATCGTAAAACCTTATCAAGGTTACGCGAACATCTAGCGGTAGTCGATCGAAAGGCATCGCTCAACCAATGGAACGATATTAACTATAATCATGTACCATCTAAGGCTAACCTTAAATATCGTAATGCCTTTTTAAAACATGATGAAGAACGTCGCAAGGCGTATCTTACATCATTACAAAAGGGAGACGATTCTGTTAAGATTAATGCAAATTCTATGTTCTTATATGATATCGTGCAAGCCTATGTAAAGGCGGATAGTTGCTGGGATAGTAGTCTAAATCCTTATGACGAAACGCTAGAGCAATTATGGAATGCGCAGGAGGCACCTAAGGATTATGACGATATCTTAGTTATACGAGATGGGTCTGGATCTATGGGGCAACAACTATCTGGCAATAGTTCCGTCACCGCACTTAGCGTAGCAGACTCTATTGCACTGTATTGTGCACAGCATAATAAGAATGAATCCTTTAAAAATCGATTCATTACCTTTAGCAATCGCCCTCAGATGGTAGATATTTCGATGTGTGAAACTTTACGCGATAAGCTTAGACGATTGCATCGCTTTGATGATTACAGCAATACGGATATAGAGGCAACATTTGACTTAGTTCTAGATACAGCTGTAAAAAATCATCTGCGTCAAGAGGAGTTACCTTCAGCGTGTCTCGTTATTTCTGATATGCAGTTTGATCAGGCTACAAAGCATGAGGATAACAAGACCGTTGTTGAATCATGTCGCCAGAAATTTGAGGCCCTTGGGTATACTATGCCAAGGCTAATTTTCTGGAACGTATCTGTCTATGCACATAATACAATTCCTGTACAAATGCATCCAAGTGGTGTCGTTCTCGTATCTGGATTCTCTAAGTCTATCGTAGATATGGTAGTATCTAGAGAACTCGATCCTGAAACGGCACTCAAAGCAGAACTAGATGCCAAATGTAGTATTGTAGATACAGCATTACAAGGCTATGTAAAGGTAGCTTAACATCTATATAATCTCATTAACACAGGTTCCTATTTGTCACAATATGACGAGTAGGAACCTTCTTTTGGTGTACATAATTTGTGCTATAATGAGTTGTAGGTTTTATAACATAACAATCATTTTATATATACGAGGAATTAAGTATGGCAATTAGCAAAGAAATACAAAAATCTAGCGAAATGAAGTTTGATGGTAAACTAATTAAGGTCACTTATGATATAGCTGATGTAAATGGTAATGATGCGTGGCGTGAGGTGGTGCATCATCCGGGTGCTACCGCTATTGTTGTTGTTACTGAAGACAATAAAATTGTAATGGAACGCCAATTCCGTTATGCTTTACAACAACCTTTGCTTGAAATTCCTGCAGGTAAATTAGATTCTAACGAAGAACCTATTAATTGTGCTAAACGTGAATTGGCAGAGGAAACTGGTTACCGCGCTAAGGAATGGATTTCATTAGGTACCATTGCCACAAGTCCTGGTTTCTGTAACGAAGTATTGCATCTATACTTAGCCAAAGACCTTACCATGGGTGAAACACATTGGGATCCTGATGAATACGTAGAACTTGAATACTATACATTGCCTGAATTATTAGAGGCTATTAAGGCAGAACAAATTAAGGATAGTAAATCACTAGCAGCACTTATGCTTGCTATGCCATATCTTAAATAAGCTTCCTTTGGAAGGAGTTATTATGTATAAAAGAATCATTATATTAGTTATGGATTCTGTTGGCATTGGTCATGCCTCAGACGCCGCAAAATTTAATGATGAAGGGGCTAATACATTAGGTCATATTGAATCGACTGCAGGTTTGATTCATTGTCCTACATTGCGTTCTCTAGGCTTAGCAAATATTGCGGATATTAAGGCCGATGAAGCACCTGTTAAGGGTGCTTATGGGAAAATGGAGGAAGTTAGTACTGGAAAGGATACAACCAGTGGTCATTGGGAAATGATGGGCCATCCTGTGACGGTGCCGTTTCCAACATTCTATGATGGATTTCCTAAGGAGTTGATGGATACTTTTACCAAAGAAACCGGTTATGGGTATCTTGGTAATGAGGTTGCATCTGGTACAGAAATCATTGAGCGCCTTGGCGTGGAACATATGAAAACGGGGAAACCTATTGTGTATACCTCTGCCGATTCAGTATTTCAAATTGCAGCGCACGAAGATGTGATTCCTTTAGAGGATTTATATCGTATGTGCGAAATTACGCGTAACAAAGTATGCGTTGGTGACTATTATGTAGGTCGTATTATCGCCCGTCCATTTGTAGGGAAACCAGGTCATTTTGTGCGTACATCGAATCGTCATGACTATAGCCGTATGCCTGAACACCGCATGGTGCAACAGGAATTACAAGCGGCTCAAATTCCGACGGTGGCCGTCGGCAAAATTGGCGATATCTATGCTCATGTTGGATGGGATGAAAGCTATCCAACGAAATCGAATGCTCATGGCATGAATGTGGTGCCTTACTTATTAGGTTCTTCCTTTGAAAGTGGCCTCATGATGGTAAACTTAGTTGAATTTGATAGTTTATATGGTCATCGTCGTAACGTAGAAGGTTACAAACGTGCCATCGAAGATTTTGATTACCAATTAAGTGGATTATTGCCATTATTGAAAGATGATGATTTGCTTATCATCACAGCTGACCATGGTAATGATCCTACATGGCATGGCACAGACCATACGCGTGAACACGTTCCATTACTTGCCTATAGTCCAAGTATGAAAGGAGCTATCGATTTAGGTTTACGCCATAGTTTTGGCGATATAGGACAAACCGTATTGGCGAACTTTGGACTTTCACCATATGCAGTAGGCATATCATTTTTAAAAGATATTACGAAATAGTCGTATTGTGTAATATAATCCTTGCGTCACAATATCTTGTATGATATAATCATTCAGGTATAAGAAACGATTTTTAAGGAGGTGACTCAATTGCCAAACATTAAATCCAGTATTAGAAGCGTAAAAACGGATGCTGAACGTCGTGCGAAAAACGCCGCTGTAAAATCTCAAATCCGTACAGCAGCTCGTAAAACCGTTGAAGCTGTTCAAGCAGGCGCAGTAGAAGAAGCAAAACAAGCACTTGTTCATGCTACTAGCGTAATTGATAAAGCAGCCTCCAAAGGTGTACTTCATAAAAACACTGCAGCTCGCAAAAAATCCAACCTTGCAGCTAAAGTAAATGCTTTATAATTTTATAGAGCCAAAGCCCATCATCGATGGGCTTTTTTTATACTCAAAGGACGCCAGAATGGCGTCCTTTTCTCTTACAACCGGCAGTAATAAAATTGATTTTTAGTGATAAATGCTGTAATCATAAAATATATGCATAACATTTTGAATACCTTTTGCTAGTGGACTGAGGGCAGCCCCAAAACCGACTTTGGCCCTGCGAAGGCCGCAGGCCGTAGACAGACCCGGCCGGTGGAGGTTTTGGGGCTGCCCTTAGTCCTTTTCTCTACGGCCGGGATTGGCGAACGCTTAATTATACGTTTCATTGAATAGTAATATTAGTGTAGTAATAAAATTGATTTATATATCGTAGAAGCAGAATGTAAAAATATATGTATATATGTATTAAATGCTTGATATGGGGGAACACGGGTGATCTAAAGCTGACTTTGGCCCTGCGAAGGCCGCAGGCCGTAGTCAGACCCGGCCGGTGGAAGCTTTAGGTCACCCGTGTTCCCATTCTTCTAAAGTAAGAATGCGTAGTACATATATTTTTACCTTCTTATAAGCCATTAAAAATCAATTTTATTACGCCTCAATATGCTATAATGAAACATATGATTAAGCGAGGTGTACTTATGAAAAAATTAATGATTATAGATGGCAGCAGCCTATTATTCCGTGCTTTTTTCGCGCTTCCTCCGTTGAAGTCTGCCCTTGGCACGCCTACCAATGCGGTATATGGTTTTTTAACGATGCTCATTAAACTCTATGAGGAAATTAAACCTGACTATATTGCTGTAGCATTTGATAAAGGTCGTCAAACATTCCGTACCGAAATGTACAGTGAATATAAGGGTAATCGCCCTGATGCACCAGAAGATTTACGGCCCCAGTTTAGCTTGATTCAAGATGTATTAAAGGCTCTTGGCATATGTGTTATTGAAGAGGAAGGTTTTGAAGGGGACGATATCCTCGGATCCTTATCAAAGAAATTCGGTTCCTCTGATCTAGCGGTAAAAATTATTACTGGTGACCGCGATAATTTACAGCTTGTTACCGATTATAGTCATGTATTTTTAACGAAAAAAGGTATCTCAGATATGCTTGAGGTTACCTTAGAGAATATGACTGAATTATATGGTTATGGCCCAGATAAGGTTATCGAAATGAAGGCGCTTATGGGCGATTCTTCAGATAATATTCCTGGCGTGCCTGGTGTTGGTGAAAAAACAGCTCTTAAATTGATTAATGAATACGGTGATTTAGAGTCTGTATATGAGAATATCGATAACATTTCTGGCAAGAAATTAAAAGAGCGTCTTGTTGAAAACAAGGATTTAGCCTTCTTATCACGTCAATTGGCTACCATCAAGACTGACATGGACTTGTCCTATACGCTCGATCAATTTGTACAGAATTTCCACCTTGGTGAAGTGAAACCTATGTTTGAAACCCTAGGCTTTACTAAATTGACACCTCGTTTGGCCAGTGTGATGGGCGCAGAAGGTGGCGATGTAGAGGATTTTGGTGGCCTCTTTAGTATGGCCGAAGAGATTAAAATCGAAGATTTGTTAGATGCATCTGCTCTTACTGAGGACTTTTACAAAAATAAAACCATTGGCGTCCATATTATTACAGACGGCAAGGCGCCGTTCCGTACGATTACATCTGCTTTCATTAATAATGGTGAAAGCATTATCAAGCTAGATGGGGCTCATAATGATGTACTATTACATGCATTAAATGGTGCCAAAACAGTGGTTACGACGCAAAGCAAGGAATTGATGGAGGTTCTTTGTCACAATGAACCGGCTCAGATTCGTTTATATGATGCCGGCGTGGCTCGTATTCACGATGTATCCTTGATGGCCTATTTGTTGGACCCAACACGTACCAATTATGGATATCTCTATTTAACAGAGCGTTTTAGTGTGCCATCTATTGCTACAGGTAGCGTAGATGTAGAATGCGTTTCTATGGTGAAAGCATTGCTTGCTATGGACGATGCTGCTGTTAAGACCTTACAAGACGAATCCTTATGGGATTTATATAACAATATTGAATTGCCATTGATTCATACATTATTAGTTATGGAGAAAAATGGTATTTATATTGACCCTGTAAAATTAGAAGAAACAACTGTTAAATTCAAGGCAGAACTTGAAGCTGTTCAGCAAGAAATTTATGAATTGGCAGGAGAAACGTTTAATATTAATTCTCCAAAACAATTGGGCATCATCTTGTTTGAAAAGATGAATCTACCTGTCATTAAAAAGACGAAAACAGGTTACTCTACAGATGCAGAAGTATTGGATATGCTTCGTCATGAAAGCCCTATTGTAGAGAAGATTTTGGCCTATCGGTCAGTTGCCAAATTAGTCTCTACCTATTGTGAAGGCTTAGCGGTCCTCATCAATCCTGAAACGCATCGCATTCATACCACATTCAATCAAATGGTAACAGCTACTGGACGATTGAGTTCTTCTGATCCGAACTTACAAAATATTCCTGTTCGTACAGAAAAGGGTCGTGAAATTAGAGCATTATTCTATCCTGGAGAAGGCTTTGATACATTAGTGAGTGCCGATTATTCACAAATCGAGCTTCGTATATTGGCTCATTTATCTGGTGATGAAGCGTTGATTAAGGCTTTCAACGATGGTAAAGATATTCATAGATTTACTGCTGCCGAAGTGCTTGGTAAGTCTCAAGATGAGGTAACCAGCGAAGAACGATCTCATGCAAAGGCTGTCAACTTTGGCATTATCTATGGTATTTCAGATTTTGGTTTGTCCCGTGATTTAGGCATTACACGACAAGAAGCAAAAAACTATATTGAGCTTTATTTTAGCCGATATCCGAAGGTTAAAGAATATATGGACAACATGGTAAAAGAGGCCCATGAAACGGGTAAGGTGCGTACGATGTTTGGTCGTATGCGCGAGTTGCCAGATATTAATAGTCGTAATTTCAACCGCCGTTCTTTTGCTGAACGGACAGCTATGAATACACCGATTCAGGGGACAGCTGCAGACATCATTAAATTAGCTATGAACAAGGTGGAATCTATTTTAGAAGATAAGAAATTCAAATCTCGTTTATTGTTACAGGTTCATGATGAACTTGTATTAGAAGTCATTAACGACGAATTGGATGCCATTCAAACGTTGCTTAAGGAAACGATGGAATCGATTGTAGAACTTCATGTTCCACTTATTGTTGATGTACATAATGCGGAAAACTGGGCACTTGTCAAATAAAATTTGCATATACCGTTTTGAATAGAACGATGAATGCAGGAGGCACATATGTTAAAAATAGGTTTAACAGGTGGCATCGCATCTGGTAAGAGTACAGTACTAGATTTTTTTAAAAAGAAGAACGTACCATATATTGATGCCGACGTAGTAGCACGTGAAGTGGTAGAGGTAGGAACGCCTGGACTCGCTGCTATTCGTGAACTATTTGGAGATACTGTTATTCAAGTCGATGGTAGATTAAATCGAGAAGCGCTAGGGAGTATCGTCTTTCATAATGAAGAAAAACGCCTACAGTTAAATAGCTGCTTACATGGTTTCATTCGTCAGCGTATTGATGAACTGAGTGCTATGTACGAAGAGGAAGAGGCACCAGCCGTAATTTATGATATTCCTCTTCTCATTGAAGGCAAGTGGTATGAGCGACTCGATACGGTTTGGCTTGTCTATGTATCGCCAGAGGTGCAGGTCCAGCGATTAATGGAGCGCAATGGATACTCAAAAGAGGACGCATTAGCGCGTATTCAAAGTCAAATGTTATTAGATGATAAACGCTCATTTGCAGATGTCATCATTAATAATGATGGTACACCTGATGATTTATATATTCAGTTAGAAAAATTGTGGCATGAGAAACTACTACCGTTGTATAATAAATAATCATCAATATATATATATAAGATTGAATCGATTCAAAATATATACGATTAGGATTAAGGGGAGGATGTATGAAACGAAATACAGCAACAGCATTGGCTGTTGTCGTGTTGGGATGGTTTTATTTTAATCATATGCAAGATCCTGTAGCACGCTATACGGCATACCCCTTTGATTATAGAGATGTAGTTATATCGGCTGCTGAAAAAGAAGAGGTGTCACCATCGTTGGTGGCCAGTGTTATTTTAGCTGAAAGTAAGTATAAGAATTCAGCCGAATCCGAAACGGGAGCTCTTGGGCTCATGCAACTCATGCCGGATACGGCCCGTTGGGTAGCACAACAAATGGGTCATGGTAACTACACAGATCGTCAACTAAAAGAACCGGAAACGAATATACAGTTAGGTACGTGGTATTTAGGGTATTTATTAAAAGAATTTAACGGTGATGAAGTGCAAGCGTTAGCTGCTTATAATGCAGGACGTGGACATGTAGAGTCATGGATTAAGGAAAAGAATTGGAATGGCATGGTTGATACGATTCCATTCCCTGAAACGCGTATGTATGTTAAAACCGTTTTAACCTATCAAGAAAGGTATGAATCACTATATGGAAAACATTATTGAAACCTGTAAGGAATTAGACTATTCTTGGCTACCACAGACGATTGGCAATTTTAACCTTGTTGTAACAGGCCCTGATGAAATTGTGAAAGCTCAAGAGGCATTAGCTGCAGGAGAGGTCGTATTGACATTACCACTATTTCATTATGAAAATGATTTAGGTTGGAAGTGGTGCGCTCTTTACGATAAAGAAGTAGAAGATTATACCGTACATGTGGTAATGCCACTGTTTTCCTTTGTGGATATATCCTTTGTGCGCCAAGAGTTTGAGCCCTATTGGAAGGGCTTACAAGAACGGTGTGTGCAAGGTCTTACGAAATTACTCATCAATAGTGCAGAAAATTTTACCTATACATATATGCGTAAGGGTCTACAAGATTGGAATTTTGAATCTGTAATGCCCGCTGAGTTGGAAGGGTTTGTACGAGATATTACACCTAAAAATGCGGTGCGCATGATTAATGGTTCGTACATCATAGGTGAGTACCGAAGAATGGATGAATGTACAGGATTATTGTTATTCTATAATGAATACCGCGATGAATTCTTTGCAGAATTGCGCTATCAAAATTATCCGGAAATCGACCATCATCTTGATGCGAAAACATTAGATCAACTGGAACATGTACTATCTGAACATTTGAAAAATATACTGTGTGAACTAAATTCACGTGGTTAAATTGTACATTTTACCGGATTTATGCTATACTATACATGACTTTTATATAAACTTTTTTAAGAGTGGGCTATTTTTTGCTCACTCTTTCGTTTATGATTGGGTGTAATTAGCTAGATAATTGTATCAAATCTACAATAAGAACAGCATATAAAATCAATATGTAGTAAGTTATAAGGAGGCGATGGCTATGAAAAGAGAGGCCGTAGAGGAATTTGTATCCTCTGTAGTTGAAGGCGTTATAGCTGGCACGAATCTGGAATTAGTCGATGTCGACTATGTTCGAGAACGGGATTGGTATTTACGTGTATACCTCGACAAGCCAGGTGGTGTCGATTTGGATGACTGTCAAATGGTTAGCGAAAAATTGAGTGTTGCCCTTGATGAAAAAGATCCGATCGCAGAAAATTATTTGCTTGAGGTATCTTCCCCTGGTCTTGATCGGGTCCTAAAAAAAGATAAAGATTTCGTTCGCTATAATGGGCGCGATGTAGACATCCAATTGTTTAAACCTGTTAATGGTAGTAAACAGTATACTGGTGTTCTACAAGGCTTTACCGATACGACGATAGAATTCTTAATCAATGGTGAAAGCGTATCATTTGAACGTTCTGCTATTGCACAAATTCGATTACATCTTGATTTTTAATATATGGAGGCATACGAGTGAGTCAAGAATTAATTCAAGCAGTTATGGTGCTGACTAAACAAAAAGGTTTTGCACCTGAGGTTATTTTTGAGTCCTTAGAAGCTGCGTTATTACAAGCATATCGTAAGGAACCACATTCTAATCCAGATGCGTATGTGGAATTGAATCGTGAAACTGGTGCTTATAAAGTAATGGCGAAAAAACAAGTTGTAGAAACTGTTGAATTCCCAGAAACTGAAATCAGCTTATTAGATGCTCGAAAAATTGATAAGCGCTATGAAATTGGCGATATTGTTGAAGCAGATGTAACACCTGCTAACTTTGGACGCAGTGCTGCTCATACAGCTAAACAAATGTTGATTCAACGTTTGAAAGAAGCTGAGCGTAGCGTAGTATACGAAGAATATTATAGCCGTGAAGGCGACATCATTACCGGTGTGATTACACGTGTTGAAGGTAAAAACGTATATATCAATCTTGGTAAAACAGAAGCAATCTTACCTCCAACTGAGCAAATTGCCACAGAAACATATCATGAAGGTGACCGCATTAAATGCTATATCGTAGAGGTTAAGAAAACTACGAAGGGTCCTCAAATCATGATTTCCCGTACTCATCCAGGCCTATTGAAACGCTTGTTTGAATTAGAAGTTCCTGAAATTTATGAAGGTGTGGTAGAACTTAAATCTGTAGCACGCGAACCTGGTATGCGTTCTAAAATCGCCGTATATAGCCGCGATGAATCCATCGATCCAGTTGGCGCTTGTGTAGGTCCTAAAGGTCAACGCGTTCAACATATTGTAGATGAGTTACACGATGAAAAAATCGACATTGTAAAATGGGATGAAGATCCTGCCATTTATATTGCGAACTCTTTGAGCCCTGCAAAGGTGATCTCTGTAGATGTTAGCGAAGAAGAAAAATCTTCCTATGTTGTAGTACCAGATTACCAATTGTCCTTGGCTATTGGTAAAGCTGGTCAAAATGCTCGCTTAGCAGCTAAATTGACAAACTGGAAAATCGACATTAAGAGTGAAACACAAGCTGCAGAAAATCCTTTCACAGGTTTTAAAAGTACTGAAGCAGCGGAAAGTGAAGACTAATGAAAACCAAATCTCAACCTATGCGCACCTGTGTAGGCTGTGGTGAACCAAAGAGTAAACGCGAGTTAATGCGTGTTGCTCTAAGCCCAGAAGGGACAATCAGTATCGATAGAACTGGTAAAGCCCCTGGTCGTGGTGCTTATATCTGTGCATCCATGGACTGTTTTGAGGCTGCGTATAAGGGTAAAAAATTAGAACGCTCTTTAAAGCATGCTGTATCAAAAGAGGTATATGAAGCATTGAAGCACGATTTGGAAGGTCATGAATAATTTCAGCATATGAATGAAGATAAAGTTTTAAATCTCTTAGGCTTGGCACAACGGGCCGGAAAATTGAGTTCCGGAGATTTCATCGTAGAGAAAGCGATGAAAAAGAAGTCCCCTAAGCTTGTTCTATTAGCAGGTGATTGTGCGGTCAATAATGAAAAGAAATACATACAATTAGCAGAATTACATCATATCCCATTGCGTAAAGTCGGCTGTAAAGAAACATTAGGTACGGCTATAGGCAAAGAAGTACGTGTAGTGGTGGCCGTAGAGGATGATGGATTTGCAAAAGCATTACTAAAAGAGATTGATCAGTAAGAAGGGGGTATGTAGATGTCCAAAAAGCGCGTACATGAAATCGCTAAGGAATTTGGCGTTGAAAGTAAACAGGTTATATCTATCTTGCAACAACATAATTTTAATGTTACAAAAGCTGTTAATACAGTAGATGATGCAGGTTACACTGTAGTTAAAAATCAATTAAGTGGTAAAGTAAATGGTGCTGATACAAAAGCAGTTTCTGCACCAGCCAATCCAAGCAAACATGAAAAAGTTGCTACACCTAATAAATCTGTAAAAGCAGAAAAACCAGCCAAAGAACATAGCCATAAAAAAGAGGCTAAACATGACGATAAAAAACGTGAAGATAAGAAATCTAATGTTCGTCATGTACAAATCAATGAGCCTACTAAGAAACAAAATAATGGCCAAAAACAAGATGGTCGTAATCATCAAAAACAAAACCGTCAAGATGGTAATCAACAAGGCCAAAAGAATGATGGTCAACAAGGTCAAAAGAATGACAACCGACACAATGGTAATGGGGATAACCGCAATCGTCGGGTAGATAACCGCAACAATAATGGCGGTAACCAACAAAATGGCAATGATCGTCGCAACAAGAAGAATAAAAAAGGGAATAATCGCCCTCAATCCTTATTGTCTACTTCCATGCAAAAGAAGAAAAATAAGGTAAAACATCGTAATGAACAATATTTGCAACACAAAGCGGAAGAAGAGCGTAAAGCACAAGAAGCAATCGCTACGGAAATCGAATTAAGTGGTCCTTTAACAGTTAAAGAATTAGCTGAAAAAATGGGCCGTGAAGTTTCTGAAATCATTAAAAAATTGATGTTGTTAGGCGTTATGGCTAGCATCAACCAAGAGGTTGATGTTGATACAGCGACTATCGTAGCAGAAGAATTTGGTGTAACAGTAACAGAAGTAGAGCCGGAAGAAGATCCTACGGATATCATCGAAATCGAAGATGCTCCAGAAACATTGAAACCTCGTCCTCCTGTTGTTACTATCATGGGCCACGTTGACCATGGTAAAACATCCTTGTTGGACGTAATTCGTCAAACAAATGTAACGGCTGGCGAAGCGGGCGGTATTACACAACATATCGGTGCGTACCAAGTTCGTTATAATGATAATAAGATTACATTCCTTGATACACCAGGCCATGAAGCTTTCACAGCAATGCGTCTACGCGGTGCAAAATCCACAGATATTGCAGTTCTCGTAGTAGCTGCCGATGATGGTGTAATGCCACAAACTATCGAAGCTATTAATCATGCTAAATCCGCAGATGTGCCTATCATCGTAGCCATCAACAAAATGGATAAGCCAGGTGCTAACCCAGACCATGTAAAACAACAACTATCTGAACATGGTTTATTGCCAGAAGAGTGGGGTGGCGATGTAATCATGGTTCCTGTATCTGCTAAGAAAAAACAAGGTATTGATGACTTGCTCGAAAATATCTTGCTCGTAGCAGAGGTTATGGAATTGAAAGCAAACCCTAATCGTAAAGCGTATGGTGTGGTTATCGAAGCTCAACTTGATAAGGGCCGTGGTGCTGTATGTACAGTACTCGTTCAAAAAGGTTCCCTTCGTGTAGGCGATACTGTTCTTGCTGGTACTGCATACGGTAAAGTTCGTGCCATGACAAATGAACGCGGTGAAAAAGTAAAAGTAGCTCGTCCTTCCATGCCAGTAGAAATCTTGGGTTTCTCTGAAGTACCTCAAGCTGGTGAAATCATCTATGGTATGGATGATAATGAAGCACGTACAATTGCTGAAAAACGTATTGCAAAACAACGCGTACAAGAATTACAAGCTACTCACAAGGTTACATTAGATGATATCTTTAACCAAATTCAACAAGGTGAGTTAAAAGACCTTAACATTATCATCAAAGCCGACGTTCAAGGTTCTGTAGAAGCATTGCGCCAATCCTTGGAAGGTATTAAGAACCCTGAAGTTCGTATCGTTATCGTTCATGCTGCCGTAGGTGCTATTAATGAATCCGATATCATGTTGGCATCTGCATCTAATGCTATAGTTATGGGCTTTAACGTACGTCCAGATGCAAATGTTCGCCGTGCTGCGGAACAAGAAAAGGTAGATTTGCGTACTTATCGTGTCATCTATGATGCTATCAATGACGTTGAATCCGCTATGCGAGGTATGTTGGCACCTCAATTTAAAGAGGTTGTCGTTGGTCGTGCAGAGGTGCGCCAAGTTATCTCCACGCCTAAGGCTATCGTTGCTGGCTCTTATGTAACAGAAGGTCGTATTACGAACGATTCTGAAGTACGTTTGATTCGTGATGGTATTGTTGTATTTGAAGGTAAGGTTGATTCCTTACGTCGTTTCAAAGACGAAGTGAAAGAAGTTAAAACATCCTTCGAATGCGGTATCTCCTTGGAAGGTTATCGCGACATTAAGGAAGGCGACGTAATCGAAGCGTACTTGATGGAAGAAGTTGCACCTCAAATTTAGGAGGTTACTATGAGTGATGTTCGTGTAAGAAAATTACAAGAATTCATCAAACAAGAAGTAAGTCAAATGTTGATGCGTGGGTTGAAAGACCCTCGCATCGGCTTTACTACAGTTACCGATGTCCACGTGACAGGTGATTTACGTGAAGCTACGATTTATGTTAGCTTGTTTGGTTCTGATAAAGAGAAAGAAGATACTCTTATTGCATTAAAGCATGCATCTGGCCATGTGCGTACCGAGCTTGGCAAGGTATTAAAATTGCGCCATATTCCAACGATTACTTTTGATAAGGATACATCCTTGGATTACAGCATGCATATTGAGTCCCTTTTGAATGAAATCAAAAAGGATGAAGAAACAAATTAACACAAAGGATACAGAACATGAGTAAAATTACAATTAATCAATTACACATGGCTCTGTGTGAAGCTAATTCTATAATGCTCACTGTTCATGTACGACCAGATGGCGATGCTATTGGATCTATGGTTGCCTTTTATGAGGCTCTCGTAGCGCAAGGCAAAACTGTATTTATGGTTGTGGATGACGTAATACCTGAAAAATATTTCTTTTTATCGTATATCGATCAAATTAAGGATGTTGCCTATTTTGAAACACATCCTGTACAGGTTGATATGCTAATGGTATTAGATGCTAGCACGTATGAACGGATTGGCCGCGTAGGTGCACTCTTTAGTGCACCTATTTTTAATATAGATCATCATATTTCTAATTCAGAATTTGCAGATCATCTATATTTAAAACCTGATTTTGCGGCTACTGGTGAAATTATTACAGATTTGTGCGAACAATGGAATTGGCCTATAACAGAGTCTATGGGGAACGCTCTATATATGGCGATTGCCACCGACTGTGGATTCTTTAAATTTAGCAATACTACAGCTAATACACTTAAAATGGCTAGCCGTTGTGTTGCCGCTGGGGCTCGTCCTAATGTTATTTCTGAAACGATTGAGGCCGTAAGTGCGTCCCGTTTAGAATTGACAAAACAGATTATGCAAACTATTGCTTTTTATAAGGATAATCGGGTTGCTACTATCGAGCTATCCCCAGAGGTTATGTCTATATTAGGCGATGATACAGATGGATTTGTTGATATTATCCGCAATGTGGATACAGTGGATGTAGCTATTTTGTTGAAAGGTGAAAGCCCAAATAGAACGCGTATTAGCCTTCGTTCTAAAGGTACAGATGTGAATGCTATCGCTAATCATTTTGGAGGTGGCGGTCATATTCGTGCTGCTGGATGTACTATAGAAGGATCCATTGAAGAGGCTAAGGCTCGTCTCTTGGAGGTTATCAACTAATGGATGGAGTATTGCCATTTTTAAAACCTCCTGGTATAACAAGTCATGATGCTGTAGGTATATGTCGTCGTATTTTAAAAGAAAAACGCATTGGTCATAGTGGTACATTAGATCCCATGGCTTATGGTGTACTGCCTATCTTTTTGGGTAAGGCTACACGTCTTATTGAATATACGGATGGATTTGATAAGACCTATGTAGCAGAATGTAAATTTGGAACATTTACAGATACAGAAGATAGTACAGGCCAACCTGTATTACCGGATGACGAAATGAAACTCGCCGAAGGTATTACATTGCTCGATGATTTCTCTGTAGTTAATGATCTATTGATTCCTCCAACGTGGGATGAATTATCATCAGTGCTATCTAGCTTTGTTGGCACACAAGAGCAACGCCCATCCAAGTACTCGGCTATTAAAATTAATGGCATACGAGCTTATGAATATGCACGTAAGGGGATTCCTGTAGAGTTACCAATGCGAACCATTATGGTTTCTAATATTGAACTAATAGCCTATGGATTTCCCTATTTTACAATCCGTGTCACCTGTTCTGGTGGTACCTATATTCGTTCGTTGTTACGTGATATTTGCGTGCAACTCGGTATACCAGGGACTATGACATCCTTAGCTAGAACTGCTGTAGGACCGTTTATGATTCAATCTGCCTATATGGTGGAGGAGCTAATAGAACAAGGTGAGAATCTTATATTGCCGACTGATATTGCCGTGTCCCATCTTTCAAAAGTAGATGTAGATAGTGTACAATTAAAGATGATGGTGCAAGGTAAGGAATTGCCAATCGTTGAGTCTTTTTCTCACACGGTTCCATCCGAAAAATATAGAGCTTATGGACCGAATGGTTTTGTAGGTATTCTAAAACGAACTAAACATTCACTTAAAGTGGATAAAAATATTTTTATTGAAGGATAAGTATGAAACATTTACACTCGTTTGATGAATTACGTCAAATTAATCGTAAAATTGTATACGCATTAGGCACATTTGATGGTGTACACCGTGGTCATCAGCGGGTCATTGGAAATGCAATTGCAGAGGCTAGGGCACATGATGCCGTTACGGTTCTTGTCACATTTAGTGCGCACCCCATGACGATATTACGTCCTGAATCCGTTCCTAAACGGGTATTATCTGCCGATATTATGGATGAGATATTAGAATCTCTTAAGGTAGATTATATTTTACGCTTGCCTATGGATTTAGACATATTCAAAATGTCTCCAGATGAATTTTTAGATGCTCTTTGTCGAGGTGTAGACGTAGTAGGCATTGCGATAGGTACTAATTTTACATTTGGTGCTAAAGGGGCAGGTAACCCTCAGTTAATGCGAGAACGTTTGTCTGCTAAGGGCATTCATATCATAGTAGAACCGCTACTTTCCACGGATGAAGGACCAATCTGTAGTACAAACATTCGTAAGGCTATAGAAGAAGGCCACATGGAAGAAGCTTCTGCATGGCTTGGACGGCCCTATCAATTTAGAGGTATCGTTATACAAGGCGATCAACGAGGCCGTACACTAGGATTTCCAACAATTAATTTTTTATTGCCTAATGAGATGGCTATTCCACCTGATGGTGTATATGCCAATCGTGTATGTATAGATGGCATTTGGTATGATGGTGTTGGAAATATAGGGGATAATCCAACTTTCAAAAATCAATATCATCGCTGTGAAGTACATATATTTGATTTTGATCAAGATGTATATGGTAAAGAGGTAACGGTTCAGTTCATATCATATATTCGAGGTGAAGTTAAATTTAACAATTTACAAGAATTGATTGATCAAATGAAGGTCGATGAGGATAGGGCCATTCGTATTTTACGTAATAACTCATGAGGGGGAGCCATGGATATTAAAGATGCACGCAAACAAATAGATTCTATTGATGAACAGTTAGTCAACTTATTTGAACAACGTTTATCTATCATTAAATCAATCGGCAAATTTAAGGATGAACATCATTTGCCACTCATTGATGAAGAACGGGACCGGGAGATTATTTCTAGCCTTAAAACTGAATGTGACGATTCACGTATGCTGACATATATTGAATCCTATATGAAGAATGTCATTTCTATTAGCAATGAGTTCTTAAAAGAACACATGCATAAGCATATTTTCCTAATTGGTATGCCCGGTGCAGGTAAAACTACAGTTGGTAAGATGCTTGCAAAGGAACTAGGCCGTGATTTTTATGACTTGGACCAAACGATTCAAGATAAAGTGGGAAAAACGGTACAAAATATCTTTATCTATGACGGTAAGGATGCCTTTAGTGAATATGAATACGAAACGATTAAGGAATTGATTCATAATAAACCATCTGTTATTGCTACTGGTGGTGGTACGGTTACTTCTGAGAAAATTGTAAATCTTATGCGCAATAATGGTTTAGTTGTCTTCGTTAACCGCGATGTTAACCATATTCTAGATGATTTGGATTTAGAAATTCGTCCGCTCGTGAAAGAAAGCATTGAATACATTTTCAATGTGTATGAGGAACGATATCCTTTATATGAAAGTGTAGCTCATATTAAGATTGGCAATGAAGGTAGCATTACTGACGCTGTTCAAGAAATTATCGAAGCATTACCTAATACGGAGAAATAATGGAAGCATTACGAGGATTTGTATACCGAATTATATATCAGAACACACAGAACACATACTGTGTATTTCTTGTGAAAGATTATAATGAGGAATACATTACTTGTACTGGTCGCTTTGAGGCCCCTAAAGAAGGGGAAGACATCGAGATTAAAGGCCGTTATGTAGAACATCAAAAGTATGGCATTCAGTTTGATGCATCTAGTATAGAAAAATTGAAACCCGATAATATGGGGGCTGCCAGAATCTATTTGATGAACTTAGGCATAAAAGGTTTAGGAGAGAAATCCGTCGATAAAATCTGCGAATACTTCGGTCTTCGACTGCTAGATATACTACGAGAAGAGCGACCAGAAGAAATTAAAGATGTGCCCGGTTTACGCAGAGGCGTTAAAGAAGAATTATACAATACATTACTCGGTGAAGGTATATTATCCGATCTGAATCATTTCTTTGAGTCTCATCAAATTTCTTCTAAATGGTCGCGTACTGTATATACCTATTACGGTGCATCATCTATAGACGTGATACAAGATAATCCGTATAATCTATTGCGTATCGCCCCAGATATGTTATTCAATACAGCTGATACATTAGCCATGAATTTAGGTCTTGATGCTGATGATGAACGACGCTTAGAGGCCGGTGTTAATTGGATTTTAGGGAATTTAGATAATCAAGGTCATACGTGTTTACCTGTCGATGAATTGATAGGACGTACCTATGATTTATTGCAAGTAGATGCAGATTTAATCGCTAATCATATTGACTCATTAATTTCTCAAGCTATCGTGTATAGCACTTATTATGATGATATACTCTATGTGTATCCTCCTGAAATGTATGTATCGGAAGTGGAAGGTGTACATTATACACGTGATTTCTTAATTGAAGCTGATCCCATATCTCTAGATATACCAGATTTTATTGAACGTTTTGAAGCAGATAATCATATTACCTTTGGTCCTGAACAGAAGGAAGCCATAGAATTATCTTTTTTTGAAAAATTTTCGCTTATTACCGGGGGACCTGGTACCGGTAAAACGACGATTATTAAAGCTTTGGTAAAGGGATTTCAATTAGGTGGATTAGGACGTATTATTCTTTGTGCCCCAACGGGACGCGCCGCAAAGCGTTTAACAGAGGCCACTGAGTTTGAAGCCACAACTATACATCGCTTGCTCATGCCGGTAGCTGGTAGTGATTCTTATGATTTTACTAAAAATGAAGATGATCCTCTTGATATAGATGTTATTATCATCGATGAAGCATCCATGCTCAATGTGAGATTATTTTATTCTCTAATGTCAGCGATTCCTCGTGAGGCTCATGTCATTATCGTAGGAGATGTGGATCAGCTGCCTCCTATAGGTGCTGGATTCGTATTGAAAGATTTGCTGGATAGTGATATGGTTCCTTATACGCGGTTACAACATATTTACCGTCAAAGTTCTGGTAATAGTATTGTTGATAGTGCGTATGCTATTAACCGTGGTGAAATGCCAAATCTTGATACGACTAGTGATGAATTTACGTTCATTTCCGTTAACTCTCTTGGTGATATGATGAAAGCCATCGTTGATGTGTATAAACGGGAAAAGAAATTTGTCGATGATGAACTTGATATACAAATCATTTCACCTATGCGTAGAGGTAAGGCTGGTAGTACAAGCATCTCTCAATATGTGCAGCAATCCGTAAACCCTCCCGATAGTTATAAAGGTGAAGTGCGTGTTAATGGAATTACATTCCGAGTTGGCGACAAGGTAATTCAAGTCCTTAATAACTATGAATTAGAGGTTTTTAATGGTGAAATTGGCGTTATTTATGCCATTACAAAATCTGATATTTGTATACGTTTTATCCATAAAGAGGTTCGCCTTTCTATTGATGAGGCCCATATGATTATGCCTGCTTATGCTATAACAGTACATAAGAGTCAAGGCAGTGAATATGGTGTTGTTATCATTCCATTTGTACCTATGTATGGAGGCATGTTACAACGAAATCTACTGTACACAGCTGTTACAAGAGCTAAGCGAAAGGTTATCATGATCGGTACAAAGAGCTCTGTAGAGCGTGCTGTTAAAACGGTTAATGGTGAAGAACGATATACATTGTTTAAAGAACGTTTACAAGGAAGATGTGATGGATAATGAATCTATTTGATTTTTTATTTCCTCCTGTTTGTCCTCATTGTGGTACCCATGTACAACAACAAGGGGATTGGTGTGATGCTTGTATTGAAGAAGTTCTACATGTAAGACAAGTGCCACCTAAATTATTATCCTCTTTAGATTCAGCTTGGATTCTAGCTGACTATCGAGGTGGCATTAAATCCATGATATATGACGTAAAATTTAACGAAAAAAAGGAGCAGTCCAAGGGGGCTGCTCCTTTTTTAGCATCGTACAACTTGAGGATGCACGAATATAAACCTCACTATGTGGTTCCTATTCCATCAAGTGCAGAGAAGAAAAAAATCAGAGGATATAATCAGGTGGATTTATTCTTTCGTGATTGGGTTACATCATTTTTCAGTGATAAGTTCGATAGAACATATAAGGATGTAGAGCATGAATATACTCATAGAAATGATGAGGAGGAGGAGAAACAAGAATATTATAAATGGTTTGATTGTCTATATAAAATGGATACTCATAAAGAAATGTGGGCACTAACTGGAACAGAACGTCATAGTACAATAGATACAGCATTTATGTGGAATGAAAGCTACGATTCTACATTAATCCGTGATAAGCGTATTCTTTTGGTTGATGATATATATACTACAGGGGCTACATTGGAGTCTGCTGCACGTATTTTGCGTAAATATAATCCGATACATATAGAAGCATTAACCTTAGCTAGTGGTAGTTTTTAAAATAAAAAAGCTGTAACAGAATAGTTCTGTTACAGCCCTATGTGTATTATTTAGCCTAATACATCTATAAATGCTTTAACCACATCTGGATCGAAGAGAGAGCCAGATGCACTAAATAATTCTTCTTTTGCTTTAGCTTTTGTTTTTGCCCAAAATTCAGTAGATGGGTTAACAGTTGAATCGTAGTAATCGGCAACTGCAATGATGCGAGCACCAAGTGGAATATTAGCACCGCGCAAATGTTTTGGATATCCTGAGCCATCCCATTTTTCATGATGGTAACGAATATATGATAAGATTTGTTGACAACATGGATAGTTTTCAATCATATTCGCACCACTAGCAGCATGTTGCTTATATTTAGACATTTCTTGTTTGTTTAAATATGGTGCTTTTTGAATCATCGTATTAGGAATCATTAAAAGACCAACGTCATGCAATAATGCAGCATGACGGATTTGTTCAATTTCATTGAGTGGAAGCCCCATTTTAGCAGCAATACTTACTGCATAATTTGATACTTGTACAGAATGTGTATACAAGTGATAGCTCTTCATTTGTATCATTTGTAATAGTTGGGCACTAATGGCCTCTAAACTATCCTTCTCCAGTTCATACAGGCCCGAAGGCTGCATCAATGATAACATAAACATAATAAACCCCTCTACTATACAAATATGTAAATTTCCAACCCCTAGGAACTTACATCGTACAACTTATAGTCCGTTCTTCTTTAACAGTATTCGTATTATACAATAAAAATTATGCTTTGTGTATCGGTATAATGTTTGGTCTTTGAATAGGTATTCATATTTAGCATAATAAAAAGTGTTGACAAAAAAAGAATGCTTTAATAATGGGGATGGAAATTTTGAATTTAAAAATTATGATAGAAAAATGAAGAAATATTTTATATTCCTATTCCTATTTTCTATACATTCAAATTGGGGGTTGCTTTTTTCATTCTCATGACAGTGATATTATACAATACATATGTTTGAAAACGTTAAAAATAAAGATATGGACATATATATAATTTATAATCTATAATATGGAAATACGGGTCTGTGGTTGCAAGTCGAGGCCAGTCGCAGGCAAAACGATCCACATAAGCAGCTCAGAGAGCTGTGAGCATGGTGCGGCTTAGATGTAAGTCCTGCCGGGGAACCGAGAGGAGTAGTAGTGGGGAGCCAAGGGCTTATGAGCGAACCTTCCAGCAGGCGAGTGTGGGGGCAAAGACCAGGTCAGCCGTATAACGGGCACATGAGGCTTTTCTCATGTGCTTTTTCATTTATGCAGATGTATAAATGAAAATTACTAATATCCTGTTAGTTAAGCTATATTAAGTATACAGAAATTGTATATTAATTCATATCTTGCATAAAATATAAAAGAAAAATCATTAATATATGGAGTTTTAATATTTTTATATACATTTTTATTGACATAATTATGCTACATATATATACTATATAAATAAACTTAGTTATATATGAGGTTAAGAAGATGTTTAATAAAAAAGTGAAAAAATTAGTTCTCGGTAGTTTAATGGTTGTTATGGCTGCATCTTTAGTTGGTGGTTGTGGATCTTCGTCTACAACAACATCTAATAATAAGTTAATTGTTGGCACAAATGCTACATTTGTACCATTCGAATTTAAAGATGATAAGACTCAAGATTATGCAGGTTTTGATATTGAATTGATTCGTGCAATTGGTAAGCGTATTCATAAAGATGTGGAACTTAAAAATGTTGCTTTCGATGCTTTGATTCCAGCCTTAAATACGCATGATATCGATGTAGCGGCTTCTGGTATGACCATTACAAAAGCACGTAGTGAAAAGGTATTATTCTCATCTCCATACTATGAAAATGCACTAGCTATTGTATATAAAGATATAACTAGTATTCATTCATTAGATGATTTAAAGAATAAAAAAATAGCAGCTCAAATGGGAACAACTGGCTCTGATTTGGCTCATAAGATTGAAGGCACTTCTGTAAAAGAATTTGATCACAGTAACGAAGCGTTGTTAGAGTTACAAAATGGTGGTGTAGATGCTACGGTTATTGACTTGCCTGTTGCGCAATATTACAGCACAAAACATCCTGATGAACATATTCAAATCTTGCCATATCCTAATACTAAGGAGTATTTAGGTTTAGCTTTAAATAAAGACAACAAAGCTTTACAAGAGGAAATTAATAAAGCTATTGCTGATATGAAAGCAGATGGTGAATTTAATACATTATATAAGAAATGGTTCAATGTAGATGCACCTGCAGATATGCCTGTTGTATTGGATTTTAAATAATTAGGGAGTTGTAAATGGACTGGAATGTCATAACAAGTAATTTACCATTATTATTATATGGGGCTTTAATGACCATAAAAATTACGGCCGTTGCTGTAAGCTGTGGTTTCATTATTGGTTTAATTGTTTCTTTAGCTAGAATGTCGAATTTTGTAATTGTTCGATTGATTGCTAAATGCTATGTAGATGTGATTCGTGGTACCCCTATGTTGGTACAAATCTTTATGATCTATTTTGCATTACCTCAAATCATTGGTACGCGAATTGATCCTTATATAGCAGCCTGTGCAGCATGTAGTATTAACTCTGGTGCATATGTATCTGAAATATTCCGTGCTGGTATTCAATCTGTAAATAAGGGTCAAATGGAAGCAGGTCGCTCACTAGGATTATCTTGGTGGCAAACTATGCGTTTTATCATTATTCCGCAAGCTTTTAAAGCATCAATTCCTCCTTTGGGTAATGAATTTATTGCGATGTTAAAAGATTCTTCTCTTGTTTCTGTTATTGGCTTTGAAGAATTGATGCGTCGTGGTCAATTAATTATCGCTAAAACTTATGCGGCTACTGAAATTTGGGGAACGGTTGCTATTATCTATCTATGTATGACAATACCGATTTCACGATTGGTTGCTTACCTTGAAAGGAAATATAACGTAAAATGATAGAATTAAAAGATGTGCGAAAATCATTTGGTAAAAATGAAGTATTAAAGGGTATTAATCTGCATGTTGATAAAGGTGAAGTAGTTGTAATCATCGGTCCATCAGGATCTGGTAAAAGTACAGTCTTACGGACCATGAATTATCTAGAGGAACCTACTAGTGGACAGGTCATTGTGGATGGTATGGATTTATCTGATAAAAATAAGTTGAATGCTGTACGTACAGAAGTAGGCATGGTATTTCAAAATTTTAATCTATTCCCACATATGACAGTATTGGATAATTTGACGTTAGCTCCAGTAAATGTTAGAAAAATGGATAAGAAAGAAGCTCAAGATATCGCTATGAAACTGTTAGAGCGTGTTGGATTAGTGGATAAGGCTCAAATGTATCCGGACTCATTATCTGGTGGTCAAAAGCAACGTGTTGCTATTGCACGTGCATTAGCAATGAAACCTAAGGTAATGTTATTTGATGAACCTACATCTGCACTTGACCCAGAAATGGTGCGAGAAGTGTTGGATGTAATGAAATCGTTGGCTGATGAAGGAATGACGATGGTCATCGTTACTCATGAAATGGGCTTTGCTAAGGAGGTTGCAGATAGAGTATTATTTGTCGATGGTGGTCAAATCTTAGAGGATGGCACACCAGCACAAGTATTTGATGCACCGACTAGTGACAGAACCAAATTATTCTTGTCAAAAATTTTATAGTATACATATAAAGGTACATACAATTACGGTAGTTCGTAATTGTATGTACCTTTTTGCATTATTACATTTACTGTATTTATGGGGATATTGTTTTATATAATAAATTTTGATAAATCAAATATGCTATATTTGAAAAGGCATATAATATTTGTGAATATTTGTTTATTCGTATTAATAGATATTAGATGTAAATATTTGTGATGAAGATAGAATTTATACATTGTAGTAATATAAAAATATTTGTAAAACTTATATATTTAAATGATAATGAAATAAATATGAGTTGTAATGCTATAGAATATATAGATTAAAACCAACAAATGAGAGGAATTTAAGATTAAATCATATAATTTTATATTATTATTTATGTATAATAATTTATATAAAATACATGGGATGTAATTTGATATTTTATACATGCTATGTTATGATACACATATAAAGCAAGACAGTAAGACAAAATATATTTTTTAGGAGGATGTTACCAATGTTAGGTAAAGTAAAATGGTTTAGTGCAGAAAAAGGTTATGGCTTTATTGAAAGAGAAGATGGTAGCGATGTATTCGTTCATTTTTCTGCTATTCAAGATGAAGGATTTAAATCTTTATCTGAAGGCCAAAATGTAACTTTTGATATTGTTGACGGTAATCGTGGCCCTCAAGCAGCAAATGTTGTAAAAGCGTAATCACATACCAAATAATACATAAAAACAAAATTAAAAAAATCCCAACAGCGCATTTGTTGGGATTTTTTGTATATTAAATAGTGCACAATACATATTTCTACAAAAAATATAAAATTTTTTATCTAAAAAGAGGAGTTTTATATACATATGTAGAAATACTAAATAAGACACCAGAAATAGAATAGTAAGATTGATTCTAAGGACTGGTTGTTGATTTTTAGAAAGGGTGTTGACATATGAAAGTAGCAATCAGAGGTAAAAACATTGAAGTAACAGCGGCTCTTCGCGAATATGTAGAAAAAAGATTAAGTAAATTAACTCGTTTCTTTGATGATGAATTAGATGCACAAGCAGTATTATCTGTAGTGCGTGATAAAGCAACAATTGAAATTACATGTTTCGTAGATAAAATCGTACTTCGCGGTGTAGAAACAAATGATGATATGTACGCAGCAATTGATCTAGTAGTGGATAAAATTGTTCGACAAATTCATAAACATAAAACTCGTTTAGCAAAACGATTCAAACGTCAAGAAGCTTTCCATCCTGATGTAGCACCTCTTGATACACCTGTAGAAGAAGAAAAGATTGAAGTTGTAAAACGTAAACATTTTGCTGTTCGTCCTATGGATGTAGAAGAAGCTATCTTGCAAATGAATTTGATTGGTCATGACTTCTTCATGTTCTTTAATGCGGAAACAGAAACAATGAATGTAGTTTACCGCAGACATGATGGGTTCTATGGCTTAATTGAACCAGAATTAAAATAATTGTATCGGTTAATCATTTTATTCCTTTCTGCTTTGATTTATCCGAACCAAATATACGATGGATACCCGAAAGGGTATCCATTTTATATATACTGTCATATCTTTATAGAAAAGCCTTGAATTCTTTGACTATTCAAGGCTTTTTCGTTATAATGAATTAGATATAATTATGTAAGATATCCTGAAGAGGAGTGATTTGTTTGTTCGGCTTTTTACAAAGTCTTATAGGAAATAATAGCGCAAAAGAAGTTAAGAAAATGCGCAAAATCGTTGATCATATTAACGAATTAGAACCTAATTATGTAAAATTGAGTGATGCTAATCTCGTCGCAAAAACCGATGAGTTTAAGCGTCGCTTACAAAAGGGAGAAACCTTAGACGATATTTTACCAGAAGCATTTGCCGTTTGTCGCGAAGCATCTAAACGCGTGCTTGGCATGCGTCATTTTGATGTGCAATTACTAGGTGGTATTTGCTTGCATAGAGGCAATATTGCAGAAATGCGTACAGGTGAAGGTAAAACATTAGTTGCAACCTTGGCTGTTTATCTTAATGCTTTATCCGGTAAGGGCGTTCACGTTGTTACAGTCAATGATTATTTGGCAACCCGTGACAGTGAACAAATGGGCCGATTATATAATTTCTTAGGCCTTTCAACAGGTCTCATTGTGGCCAATCTTGATTATAACCAACGTAAAGAAGCATATGGTGCTGATGTTACCTATGGTACTAATAATGAATTTGGTTTTGATTATCTTCGCGATAACATGGTGTCCGATGTATCCCAAATGGTACAGCGTCCATTAAACTATGCAATCGTCGATGAAGTTGACTCCATCTTAATTGATGAAGCTAGAACACCACTTATCATTTCTGGACCTGGTAGCCGTTCTACTGATAACTACTATAAATTGGCACAAGTTGTTCCTCATCTAAAAAAAGATGAAGACTATACTATTGATGAAAAACAAAAAACTATTGCACCTACAGATTCTGGTATTGCTAAGGTTGAAAAAATGTTGGGCATTGAAAACTTGTATGATGCTGACAACATTGAACTCAATCATTTGCTTGGCGCATCGTTGCGTGCGTATGCTATGATGCATCGTGATACAGATTACGTAGTCAAAGATGGCGAAGTAGTCATTGTCGATGAATTTACGGGCCGTTTAATGTTTGGTCGTCGCTATTCTGATGGTTTACACCAAGCTATCGAAGCCAAAGAGGGCCTTAAGGTTGAACGTGAAAGTCAAACACTAGCATCCATTACATTCCAAAACTATTTCCGTATGTATGAAAAATTGTCCGGTATGACTGGTACTGCGAAAACAGAAGAAAAGGAATTTAATGATATTTATGGATTGGAAGTTATTCCAATTCCTCCAAATCGTCCGTTGATTCGTATAGATTTACCAGATCTTATCTTTAAATCTAAAGCCGCTAAATATCGTGCTGTTGTACGCAATGCAGTGGAACGACATAAAACAGGTCAACCAATTTTGATTGGTACTACTTCGATTACTCAATCTGAAGAGCTTTCAGACATGTTATTACGCGCAGGTGTACCTCATAAGGTATTGAATGCTAAACATCATGAACAAGAAGCGGAAATCGTTGCTAATGCTGGTCAAATGGGCATGGTTACCATCGCAACTAATATGGCGGGACGTGGTACAGATATTACACTAGGTGAAGGTGTACCTGAACTTGGTGGTTTGGCTATTTTAGGGACGGAACGTCATGAAAGCCGTCGTATTGATAACCAATTGCGCGGTCGTGCAGGCCGTCAAGGTGACCCAGGTTCTTCTCAATTCTTCCTATCCTTAGAAGACGACTTAATGCGTATCTTTGGTGCAGACAATATTTCAGGGATTATGGATAAACTTGGAATGGAAGAAGATGAACCAATCGAACATTCTTTAATTACAAAATCTATCGAACGAGCTCAAAAGAAGGTTGAAGATCATAACTACAATATTCGTAAGTATATCTTGGAATACGATGATGTTATGAACCAACAACGTGAAGTGTTATATGAGCAACGCCGTCGTATTTTAAGAAATGAATCTTTACGAGACACTATCAATGAAATGATTGATAAGCTTGTAACTGATGCTGTCGATGCGTATGCTGATGAAAAATTGTATCCTGAAGAATGGGATTACGAAGGGCTACATAAACACTTGAGTCAATACTTCTTAACTTCTGACCTTATGTCTACAGAAGAAATGGAAGAATACACACGTCAAGAATTGGATGAACGTTTACACGAAATTGCACATAGTGAATATCAAGAACGTGTCGATCTCTTAGGAGATGCTATGTTTAGCCAACTTGAAAAAGCAATTATGCTACGTGTTGTCGATAGTAAATGGATGGAACATTTGGATAACATGGATATGCTTCGTGAAGGTATTGGCCTTCGTGCATATGGACAAAAAAATCCATTGGTGGAATATAAATTTGAAGCCTACGATATGTTCCAACACATGATTGATATCATCCAAGATGAAACAATCATGGCGTTATACAAAATTCGTGCACAATTGATTCAGGAAATTGAACAACCAGTTGATCACTTAGAAGGTGCACAACCCCATCATGAAGATGTGTTGGAGCCACAAAACATAGATTAACATTTGTGAATGGCACGTTGCTCAATGGGAAGAGTACCTTCTGAGCAACGGCCATTTTTCATTTTAGTAATACAGTACATCAATACTATATACATATAGTATTGATATAAAGGTGGTGAACATAAATTGTTAGAAGATTTAAAACCTATTATTTCTGGTTTAGAAGAGCGAATTTATGGAATGAGGGATTCACTTTAACATCGCTCAAAAAGAAGAACGAATCTTCACACTTGATGTAGAAATGAGTGACCCCACATTTTGGGATGATCCAGATAAGGCACGTGAAATTTCTCAGGAAGCTACACAATTAAAAAACTCTGTAGAAGGTTATAAACAATTAGTATCCGATATCGAAGATGCTAGTGTCATGTTAGATATGGCAATCGAAGAAGAAGATATGTCTATGGAAGTCGAAATTAAGCAACTTGTAAATGGTATTCAAGAGGCCGTAGAAAAGCAAGAGGTATTACTTTTATTGGGTGGGGAATATGATAAGAATAATGCGATTCTTACATTCCATGCTGGCGCTGGTGGTACTGAAGCACAAGATTGGTGTTCAATGCTTATTCGGATGTATTTACGATGGGCTGAAAAAAGCGGATTTTCTGTAGAACTTATGGATGAGCAACCAGGCGATGAAGCAGGTATTAAAAGCGCGACATTTCTTATTAAAGGCGAAAATGCTTTTGGTTATTTAAAATCTGAAAAGGGTGTACATCGTCTTGTTCGTATTTCACCATTTGATGCTGCGGCTCGTCGTCATACATCGTTTGCAGCTGTGGATGTGATGCCTGAAATTGATGATACTGTAGAAATTAATATCGACATGAAAGATGTTCAAGTTGATACATATCGTGCAAGTGGTGCTGGTGGTCAGCATATTAATAAAACTGACTCCGCTGTTCGTATGACGCATAAACCAACAGGAATCGTGGTTCAATGTCAATCTCAACGTTCTCAAATGCAAAATAGAGAACAAGCCCTTCGTTTATTACGTGCAAAGTTGTTTGAATTAGAACTTGAGAAACAAGCTGAACTTAAAGAAAAAATTGGCGGCACATATCAAGCTATAGAATGGGGTAGTCAAATTAGATCTTATGTTTTCCATCCTTATAATATGGTAAAGGATCATCGTACATCGGTTGAAACTGGTAATGTACAGGCTGTTATGGATGGTAATATCGACCAATTCATAGAAGGCTATTTAAAGAAAGAAGCTAATTTAACAGTATAGGTGCTATAATGAAAAAATTTTTACTATTCATCGTCTTGCTTATTATTGTATGTGTAGTCGGTGCTCAGTTTGTAGTTCCTAAATATATGGAATCTATTGTGGAAGATGAGTTAAATCAATCGCTTAAACCTACTAGTCAAACTGTTGTTGTTGAATCTACGCCAGCTTTTAAACTGGTTTATGGGCAGGCAGATCATGCTGCAGGAACATTAGAAAATGTTCAATTAGGAAAATTGAATTTTTCTAGCCTTCACTATGAGGCTAATAATATTGTAATCAATCCTATTTCTCTCATTGCAACTCATGAGGTAGAGGTTCTTAATCTAGGTCCTTCCTATGTGGAAGGTATTGTATTAGAGGATGATTTAAAGAAATTCCTCATTCAAAATACAGAAGGACTACAAGATGCTAATGTAGTGATTAATAATAATCGCATAGCATTAGCTGGTACTATTAACATTATGGGGTCTCTGAAAGGAACAGCTAGTTTAGAAGGTGCTTTGCAGTTGAAAGATAATGTTTTATCATTTGCTCCTAGTCGATTTACTGTTAGTGGATTAACTATTTCTGGTATTACTTCACAACAATTGCAACCTATTTCAATTTACGATTTCAACAATTTCCCTGTTCCGGTTAAAGCTGAGTCTGTTAACGTTGAAAATGGAGAAATTCACATTAAGATTAAACCTGTACTCAATTAGAAAGGAAATATCGTGCATACAGCTAAGAAAACTAAGCACTCATTAGTTCTTATACTATGTATCATAGTAGGACTTATTTCAGCACTCTACTTAGTAATGGAGCGCAATACAATTGAAAAGGCACAAAATCATATTGAGAATATATTAGATTATGATGCTGTACTTCGTGCTAATGCCTTTGAAAAACGTAGTCAAAAAGATGCTTTTGATGCACTGAAAGAGGCGGGAATTACGGCGTTTGCCATCTATGATAGAACATTAGAAAAGGCTAATGATGCTGGTGAAATCAAATTACTTTCATCACAAGATATGTCCAATGTTCGTATCAATGGTGGTTCTATTAAACCAGGGGCTACTTATGTTGCACTTATTCCTGGTAAAGAAGGCTATTATAAAGAAATCCGTGAAGACTTGTATCACCGTATTAGTAAAGACAAGGTTAAAGAACTTAACACTAGCATAGGTCCTGTACTAGAACTACAAGGTGCACCTTCTGATAGTTATGCAAAGATGAACTTAGGTATTTCTAAGCTCCAAGCTATGGAAGTATCAAATCGCGGATTTAATGTTATTGTAAGACCTACAAACTATCGAAATGTAACGTCTGATGATATTAAATATGTATTTAATCGTTTGGATGGTGTCCCTCATGTAACAGGTATCATTTTTGCAGGCAAAGAAGCATTGGGTGCACCAGATCATATCGATGAAACCTTAGAGGCTATGAATAATCTGCATATACCATTGGTAGGCATTGAAGCAGTTAATCAGTTACAATACGAACCTCAATTGGGTTTCTTAGATATGGCAGCTAAGAAGAATTACAGTGTCGGTCGTGTCTATACAATCTCTAAGGATGAGTTGAAAAAGATTACTCCTGAAGAAGCAGCACAACGATTCTACATTAGTGATATTGAACGTAATATTCGATTTAATTTATTCCCAATGTATGAAGTAGGGCAAAATAATGAAACTGTTTTACAAACGACCATTAATTATGTTCGTAGTGCAACAGATAAGCTAAGTGCTAAGGGGTATGAATTTGGACCGGCGGACATTTATCCTGCTTATACTCCAAATCCTTTATTAGTCGTGTTAACAATGATTGGTAGCATTGCATTATTTGTGTATGTAGGACAAATGTTTATAGCTATGTCACAACATAAACAATTGGTGTTATTCTTTGCCTTATCATTAGTATCCATTGTCGGCTTTATTGTTACTAGTGGCACGTTGTTAGTTCAAATTTGGGCTCTATCTGCTGCTATTATGGCGCCGGTTGGGGCTGTGGTAACCCTTATGGAAGAATGGCGTAGATCAGATGGTATACGCTCTGTAGGTGCTTGGAAATCGACCCTACTAGCTGTTCTTTATCTTGTTATTGCAACATTATTTGCCGCTATTGGAGGCATGTATATTGCTGCATTATTAGGTAATACTAAATTCTTCATGGAATTTGAAATATTTAGAGGTGTAAAACTTACATTTGTATTACCAATCATCCTTGTTGTGATTGCTTACTTGCAACGCTTTCCATTATGGAAAGGTCGCATGATTAACTCTGGTACAGAAGCTAAACAGTTCGTTAAAGAATTTCTAACTACAGATATAAAAATGTATGTGTTCTTTGTGTTCGCTGTCATTGGTGCTGCGGCTTGGGTATTTGTAGGCCGTAGTGGACATACGGCAGGTGTGCCTGTTCCAACATTTGAACTCGTATTGCGTAGATTCTTAGAGAATACACTATATGCTCGACCACGTGAAAAAGAATTTATGATTGGTCACCCATTGTTGATGCTTGCCACATTTGCGTTCCTACGTAAATGGCCTATGGTTATTCATTTTGTATTAACTATAACAGGTGTCATTGGCGTCGCATCCATGGTTGAAACATTCTGTCATATTAGAACACCGGTATTCATGTCTATTATGCGTGGGTATGATGGTTTGTTGCTTGGTTGTGCGATCGGTATCGTTCTTATTCTTGCAGTTCGTTTCGTTATCTATATAACGCAATGGGCTATGCATCGGGAGGACAGTCATGAGTAATATCGTTATTTCCGGTTACTATGGCTTTGGTAATGCTGGTGATGAAGCTATGCTTTGTGCCATTATTGATGCTATTCGTGATGTAGAAGACGATGCACATATTACGGTTATCTCCGGTAATCCGCAAGAGACTAGTAGAAAACATAAAATTAAGGCTGTTGGAACATTTGCTGCCTTTGGTATTTTGAATGCTATACGTAGTGCGGACCTAGTGATTAGTGGCGGAGGTAGTTTATTACAAGATGCGACGAGTATTCGAAATACCTATTACTATCTAAGTATTATGGGGCTCGCAAAATTGCTTGGCAAGCCTGTTATGCTTTACTCGCAAGGCATTGGACCTTTGTATCGTAAATCTACAAAGCGTGCAGTTCGGTTTATGTTGAAATATGTAGATGGGATTACGGTTCGTGATTCCATTTCTAAAGATGAGTTGAATGCATTGGGAATTCATGATGTGGAGGTTACCGCCGATGCAGTACTCGCAATGCATAAGGCTGATCCAACCATTGGATCTAATATATTAACCAAATATAATTGTGCGCCTCTTGAAAGTGGTAAAAAACGTGTCGGCATTGCTGTTCGCAGTTGGAAGGATGATACGGCGTATAGACAGAGTTTGGCAGATGTATTGAGCCGGCTAAGTTTGGAGCAAGATGCTGAAATAGTATTCATACCTATGTCTCATCCTGATGATACGAAGGAAGCAAAGATTATAGCTTCATTGATGAAGGTGAAACCAATTGTATTAGAGGGTCCTTTTACTACGGAAGAACAACTATCTTTATCTGGTAATGTAGATCTAATGATTGGTATACGTCTACACGCGCTTGTGTTTAGCTCTTTGATGGGAAAACCAGTTATAGGTATTTCCTATGATCCTAAAATTACAAGCTTTTTGCATATGATTGAACAAGAACCGATTGGTACAATGACCAAATTAGATTCTAATGTGTTATATAATCGATGTGTAGAGCTTTTACAGTCTACAGAATCTTATCAGCATTCATTCAATCGTATTCAAATATTGCGTCAAGTGTCAAAACGCAATGCAGAATTTGCTATTTCCCTTTTAGAAGAGTGTTAAATATAAATTGGAGATTATCCAGAAAGTGAGGTCTTTATGGCTACATTGAGTCAAGATCAAAAACAATTAGTACAAGAGAAAGCAAAAGCGATTCGCGTAAGCATCGTTCAGTCTGTTACAGCAGCTAAATCTGGACATCCAGGTGGCTCTTTATCTATTGCTGATATAATGTCTCTTTTATATTTTGTAGAAATGAATGTAGACCCATGTAATCCTAAAAAGCAAGATCGTGACCGTTTTGTGTTATCAAAAGGTCATGCAGCGCCAGCATTGTATGCGACACTTGCTGAAAAGGGATATTTTCCTAAATCCGAATTAATTAATTTGCGTAAAATTAATCATTTCCTACAAGGCCATCCAGATATGAAGCATACACCAGGTGTTGATATGTCTACTGGATCTTTAGGCCAAGGCATTTCTGCTGCTTGTGGTATGGCATTAGCAGGAAAGATTGATAATGCTGACTATCGTGTATATTCCATTCTTGGTGATGGTGAACTTGAAGAAGGTCAAGTTTGGGAAGCTGCTATGTTTGCAGGCCATTATAAATTAAATAATTTAACTGCATTTGTAGATTATAATGGATTACAAATTGATGGTGATATTGAAAAGGTTATGTCCCCATTGCCAATCCCTGATAAATTTAAAGCTTTCAAATGGAATGTAATTGAAGTCAATGGTCATGACATCGACGAATTACATCAAGCTATTGAAGATGCGAAAGCTTTCACAGATGGCCCTACATGTATTGTAATGCATACTGTAAAAGGTAAAGGTGTTGCAGAAATGGAAGGTCAAGCTGGTTGGCATGGTAAGGCACCTAGTGAAGAACAAGGTGTGGCATTCGTAAATGAAATCATGGGGGTGCAATAATGGGTAAAGCAACACGTGAAGCGTACGGTAATGCGCTAGCAAAAATTGGTAAAGAAAATTCTAATATTATTGTTCTTGATGCTGATTTATCAAAATCTACTAAGACTGATACATTTAAGAAAGAGTGTCCAGAACGTTTCTTTAATGTAGGCATTGCAGAGCAAAATCTTATTTCTGTAGGTGCTGGTTTAGCAGCAGCCGGAAAGATTCCTTTTGTATCATCCTTTGCTATGTTTGCAACAGGACGCGCATTTGAACAAATCCGTAATGCTGTATGTTATCCAAAACTTAATGTGAAAGTATGCGCTACACATGCGGGTATTACTGTAGGTGAAGATGGCGCAACTCATCAAAGCTTAGAAGATATCGCATGTATGCGTGTTTTACCTAATATGACTGTTATTGTGCCAGCAGATGAAAAAGAAACAGAATCTGTCATTAAATGGGCAGCTGATTATAATGGTCCAGTTTATGTACGTCTCGGTCGTGCTGGTGTTGATGATGTGACTGCAGAAGGCTATACTTTCACACCTGGTAAATCTAATCAATTAAAAGATGGTTCTGATGTAACAATTATCGCTTGTGGTGCGTTGGTAGGACCAGCAGTTGAAGCGGCTAAACAACTAGAAGGTGAACAAATTTCTGCTCGCGTTATTAATATGGCATCCATTAAACCTATCGATGCTGACGCTATTATTAAAGCCGCTGAAGAAACAGGCGCCATTGTGACTGCTGAAGAACATAATATTTTAGGCGGTTTAGGTTCTGCTGTTTCTGAAGTTGTTGTTGCTCATAAACCTGTTCCTATGGAATTTGTTGGTGTACAGGATACATTTGGGGAGAGTGGTACACCAAAAGAATTGATGGCGAAATATGGGCTAACAGCTGATGATATTGTAAAAGCAGTTAAAAAAGTGGTGACACGTAAATAAAAGGGGAACCGATGATAGAATTTAAGAATGTTAGTAAAGTGTATGACAATGGATCTACAGCACTTGATAATGTGTGCATTACCATCAATGATGGTGAATTTGTATTGATTTGTGGTCATAGTGGGGCTGGTAAGTCTACGTTGTTTAAGTTATTAACTCATGAAGTGACACCTGATTCTGGTGTAGTCATCGTCGATGAGTTTGATGTTACAAAAATGAAACGTAGTAAGATACCAAAATTACGTCGTAAATTAGGCGTAGTATTTCAAGATTTCCGCTTATTACCTAATAAAAGCGTGGCTGAAAATATTGCTTTTGCCTTAGAGGTTATCGAGGAGAAACCTAAGGTAATAAAAGAGAAGGTAGCTCATGTTCTTGAATTAGTTGGATTATCGGACAAGGCAAATGATTTACCAGAAGATTTGTCTGGTGGTGAACAACAACGCGTTGCTATAGCTCGCGCCATCGTTAATCGTCCATCTGTATTGATAGCCGACGAACCAACGGGCAATCTTGACCCAAATACAAGTAAGGGTATTGTGGACTTGTTTAAGCATATTAATAATTTTGGCACTACCGTAATTATGGTTACTCATAATATGGATATTGTTACCTATTTAAATAAACGAGTTATCGAATTGAAAGATGGTCGTGTTCTTAGTGATAATATGAGGGGTGCAGAATTTAATGAAGCCTAGAACAATGAAATATTTCTTTAAGGAAGCCTTAAAGTCCATGAAACGCAATGGCCTTATGACATTGGCATCCATATCTACAGTGGCATTGTCACTATTTATGCTCGGTGTATTTCTCTGTGGTGTAATCAATCTTAATAATATGGCGTCTAGCTTAGAAAACCAAGTTCAATTAAGTGTGTATTTAAAGGATGGCCTTACTACTGAACAAATTATGGCTGTTGGTAAGAAGGTAAAAGCGATTCCAAATCTTAAACATTTAGAGTTTGTTAATAAAGAGCAAGCCATGAAAGAATTTAAGGAACGCTTAGGGGATCAACAACAATTAGTGAATGCCTTAGGCGGTGTAAATCCATTGCCAAATTCTTATGTTCTTACCTTTGAAAACCCGGAAGATGTTAAGTCTACAGCTAAACTGGTTACTACATTCCCCGGTGTGGAAAGTACACATTATGGGCAAGATATCATCGAAGAACTGTTCCGTATTACTCAAATTATTCGCATCGGTGGTATTGTGCTTATCGGTTTCTTAGCAGCTGCTACATTATTCATTATTTCTAATACAATTCGATTGACTGTCTTTGCACGTCGGAAAGAAATTGCAATTATGAAATATGTAGGTGCTACAAATGGGTTTATTCGTTGGCCATTTGTTATTGAAGGTATGTTACTTGGCTTTATCGGGGCTATTATTGCTGTATTATGTGTAGGCGAATTCTATCATTTTATTACCATAGAAGTTTCCGACTCACTTGCATTCTTCCCACTAGTTCCTATGTTCCCATTCTTCTATCAATTGGTAGCATGTTTAATCGGTGGCGGCATTATTGTAGGGATTATTGGCAGTACCATTTCATTAAAACAATACATGAAAGTATAGTAGGGAGATTATGAGACAGTATACATTTAAAACTCGTCTCGTTGCAGCCCTTCTATCGGGAGTGGTATTGTGCGGGACACCAGCCTATATTATGGCTGAAGATGAGGATTTAACAAATCAACTCGATTCGATTCAACAACAAATGAATCAACAAAATGCTGCAAAAGCAGATGCAGAGACTGTAATTGGTAGCGTTTCTGAACAATTGCGACAAATTGAAGAGCAACTTCGTCAAGCGACTGCCGAGTTGAGTACCATTAAAGAACAGCGTGTAGCAGTAGAAAATGATATTACACTTAATGAACGTCAATTAGCTGAGGCACAAAAAAGATTGGAAGGTCGGGAAGCCGTATTTTATAAACGGGTTCGCGATATCTATATCAATGGTAGACTAAGCTATATTGATGTTGTTATTGGATCTAAAGATTTTAGTGATTTTGCCAATCGCTTAGAAGTTTTAAAACGAATCATCGATTCTGATATTACGTTAATTGGGGAAATAAAAAAAGAGCGAGCTCAAATAGAAGAGCATAAACAAAAGCTAGAATCAGATCGAGCTAAATTGGTTGAACTAGAAAAAGCGGCGCTTGCAAAACAAGCCGAAATTGAACAGAAAAAGGCTGAGCGAAATGTAGTACTTCAAAAGGCTCAAAATGATAGAGCTACTGCTATGCAGGCTATAGAGGAACTCAATGCTTCTTCTGCGCAAGTAAGTGCTATGTTGAAAGAACGCCAAGCTGCACGTGCGGCAGCTGCTGCAGCGGCAGCCGCTGCGGCTCAATCCTCTGGTGGACAAGGTGCATCAGATAATTGGGTACAAGGTACAGGGCAACTTGGCTGGCCTGTTAGTGGTGAAATTACTTCCCCTTATGGCTATCGTGTTCATCCAATTTGGGGGACTACAATTTATCACTCCGGTATTGATATTGGTGTTGATGAAGGTACACCAGTTCATGCTGCTGACGGTGGCGTCGTAGTTTGGTCTGGATGGATGGGCGGCTATGGTTATGCTGTTGTTATCGATCATGGAAATGGACTTTCTACACTCTATGGTCATAACTCTGAGCTCGCTGTAGATGAAGGTCAATCCGTTGCGAAGGGCCAAGTTATTTCTTATGCCGGCAGTACTGGTAATAGTACAGGACCTCATGTTCACTTTGAAGTTCGTGCAAACGGGGATCCGGTAGATCCTATGGGTTATTTATAGAATGAATAATAAATTTAAAACAATTGGTTTAGCATTAATTAAATATCTATTTGCTTCCATCATCATGTTGTGGCTAGTATTTTGGTATATTTCTGGATCAGCAATGGGTTTACCTAGATTTGTTGTAACCTATTACATAGCGACTCAGAAATTCATGACACCAATTAGTAAAGCCACTTTGTTTGATGGCATGTTAAAAGGCTTAGTTGCTTCTTTAGGAGAGCCTCATAGTGTCTATTTAGACAAGGATGATTTTGAATCTATGAAAGAGCATACCTCTGGTACTTATGCAGGCGTGGGAATGGTTCTCGGTCATGGCTCAAAAGGATTAGAAGCTGTTTCTGTGATTGATGATATGCCGGCTTATAAAGCTGGCATCAAAAGCGGCGATCATATTGTATCCATCGATGGTGTAGATACTAATTCTATGACCATTGAAGATGCAGCGTCTAAAATTCGCGGTGAAGCTGGCAGCGATGTAACGATTGTGATAGAACGTGATAATCAGTTATCAACATTTAAAGTAACAAGAGAAGAAATCGTGTTACCAACGGTTAAAAGCAAAATGCTAACAGACCACATTGGATATATTCGGATTAGTCAATTTGCTGAACATACAGCAGGTGATTTCAAAACGCAATATGAGCAGCTTCTATCCGAAGGGATGACTTCACTTGTTCTCGATTTACGTGATAATCCAGGTGGATTACTTAATAGTGCACAAGATATTGCTAGTATTATGATGCCAGAAGGCACATTAGTATCTTTTACTACACGTGATGGAAAGACAAGAAATTATGTGTCGGATGGTAAAAATCCTGCTTTGCCTATGGTAGTTCTCATAAATAAAGGTTCTGCTAGTGCATCTGAAATTATTGCTGGTGCTATTCAAGATAGAAAATTAGGTACTATTGTTGGCACTAATAGTTATGGTAAGGGCACGGTTCAAAGTGTATATCCAAATCTAGATGATGAAGGTATTAAGGTGACAATAGCTAAATACCATACCCCTAATGATCGCGTTATCGATGGAACTGGTATTCAACCTGATGTAGTTCTCGAATTACCAAAAGGTATTGCACCATCTAGTGATATGTCAGATATTCAAATTCAAAAAGCAATAGAACTATTAAAATAGTTTTGCAGAAAAGGATGTAATTATGTTTATAGATCGCGCTCGTGTATTTGTAAAAGCGGGTGATGGCGGAGATGGTATGTCTAGTTTCCGTCGAGAGAAATATGTTCCTAATGGCGGACCAAGCGGTGGCGATGGTGGTCAAGGGGCAGATGTCATTTTACAAGCAGATAAAAATATTAATACTCTTGTGGATTTTCGTTATAAACGCCAATTTAAAGCGCCAAAGGGTGGCAATGGTGAAAGTGCCAATAAACATGGCCGGGGTGCGGACAATTTAATTATTCCGGTTCCGTTAGGCACAGTTGTTAAGGATGAGGAAACCGGAAAAATATTTTGTGATTTAGTTCATGATGGCGACACTTTTGTCATTGCAAAAGGTGGCCGTGGTGGGCGTGGTAATGCGAGATTTTTATCTAGCTCTAATCGTGCACCAACCTTTGCTGAAAAAGGTGAACCAGGGGAAGAACGCTGGTTACAACTAGAGTTAAAGGTATTGGCTGATGTTGGTTTACTTGGCTATCCAAGCGTTGGTAAATCAAGTATTTTACGCAAGGTATCAAAAGCACAACCAGAGGTTGCTGCGTATCACTTTACAACATTGACACCTGTATTGGGTGTTGTGACGCTTGCTGGAGATCGTAGTTTTGTATTGGCTGATATTCCTGGTCTTATTGAAGGGGCTAGTGAAGGTGTTGGCCTTGGTCATAATTTCTTGCGTCATGTAGAACGTACGAATATTCTAATCCATGTACTAGATGTTTCTGGTATGGAAGGCCGTGATCCTAAAGTAGATTTTGATGCTATTAATGACGAGTTGCGTAAATACTCAGAAAAATTAGCTAATAAGAAACAAATTATAGCACTTAATAAAATAGATCTTGTCTATGATGATGAAACAATTCCAAACACAAAATCTTATTTTGAAGATAAGGGCTACGAAGTTTTCTTAATCAATGCATTAAGTGGTGAAGGCTTACCTGAGTTAATGGAACGGGCTTATTATTATGTAGAAAATTATGAGCCAGAGGTAGAAGCCACCGATGATACAGTTATGTACGAAGCAAAACCAGATACGGAATTTGTTATCACCCGTGGTGATGATGCTGCCTTTTATATTACAGGTAAGCGTATCGAACGTCTTGTGGCAATGACAAATCTTGATGATGATCAATCTTTGCGTCGATTCCAACGTATTTGGCGTTTCATGGAATTAGATAATAAATTGCGTGAAAAAGGTTGCCAAGAAGGCGATGAAGTTGTTATTGGTGATCAACGCTTCACATTTAGAGACTAGGAGTTATAATGACAGGAAAACAGAAACGGTATTTACGTTCATTAGCTGCTACCATGCCAGCTGTTGTACAAATTGGTAAAAACGGACTTGAAAATAGTGTTATTGATAGCGCTAGATCGGCATTGATGGCACGTGAATTGATTAAAGTGAAATTGCTTAATAATAGTCCAGAAGGTAAAGATATTTTTCAAGAATTAGCCGATATGCTTGGCGCTGAGTTAGTCCAAGTTATTGGATTCAATGGTGTTCTATATAAAGCAAAAAAAGAGCCGAAAATTATATTACCTAAATAATAGTTATAACCTTTTTCCCTTATAGGAGATGATTGTATGAGAGATGCCATTAAGAATGCTAAACGCATTGTTGTTAAAGTGGGTAGCAGTACATTATGTTACCCAAATGGTCATTTAAATTTAGAACGGATAGAACATTTAGTCCGTCAATTATCAGATCTTGCCAACCAAGGGAAAGAGGTTATTCTTGTTTCTTCGGGGGCGACGGGTGCAGGCCTTGCGCCGTTAGGATTTAAAGAAAAACCAAGAGATCTTGTGTTACGTCAAGCATCAGCAGCGGTAGGACAAGGTGTACTCATTCATATGTATGAACGCATGTTTCGAGAGTACGGTAGAACGGTTGCCCAAATATTATTGACTAAGGAGGATAGCACTTCTCGTCATAGCTATTTGAACCTACGAAATACATTACATGCGTTGTTACAATTACATGTTATTCCAATCATTAATGAAAATGATGTAGTAGCTATTGAAGAATATAAAATAGGCGATAATGATACATTATCGGCTACTGTAGCAGGGATTGTAGAAGCTGATGTGCTAATTATTTTATCTGATATTGATGGTTTATATACGGCTAATCCAGCTACAGATTCTACAGCTACTTTAATCCACGAAGTTTCTGTGATTACAGATGAAACTTATGAAATCGCTGGTGGTGCAGGTTCAAGTATGGGTACCGGTGGAATGTATACAAAAATTAAGGCTGCTCATATGGCGACTAATTCAGGTATACATATGATTATTGCCAGTGGTGAATCAGATAATTCTTTACGCAAAGTATGTAAAGGTGAGAATATAGGTACATTATTCGTCGCTAATGATCAAGGTGTTTCTCAAAAACATCATTGGGTAGCGTATGGTAAACGTCTAACTGGATCTATCGTCATTGATGAAGGGTGTACTAAGGCTGTATTGAATCATGGTGCAAGCATTTTACCTGCAGGTGTAATAGGCGTAGAAGGTTCTTTTGAACCGGGTGATACGGTATCAATCATTTTTAATGGTAAAGAGATTGCCAGAGGTTTAGTAAATTATAGTGCTACGGATTTACTAAAAATTAAAGGTCATAATACACAAGATATTGCAGAGGTATTGGGGATTAATTCGACTTATGATGAAGTTGTGCATAGGAACAACTTAGTTCTGATTCATTGAAGAGGTGCGGTATGAATTCATATGAAAGTATATTTAAAGAAATGGGTGAATCTGCACGGGCAGCATCTATTGTTTTACAACAATTACCAGAAACACGTATCAATGAAGTATTATGCGCAATGGCTGATGCATTAGTAAAACATGGTGATACAATTTTAGAAGCCAATGGTTTAGATATGGATGGTGCTCGAGGTGTAGTGCCTGATACTATGTTGGATAGATTACTACTATCTAAAGAGCGTATTAATCAAATAGCTGAAGGTGTACGTCAAGTTAGTTTACTACCTTCTCCTGTGGGTACTGTATTAGAGACTATTGATAGACCCAATGGACTTCACATTGAAAAACGAGCCGTACCTTTTGGTGTTATTGGCATTATTTTTGAGGCTCGTCCCAATGTAACGGTTGATGCTGGTGCACTATGCTTTAAAACTGCAAATGCCACTATTTTACGTGGTGGTAAAGAGGCGTTTCATACGAATCGAACCATCGTATCCATCATGCAAGATGTACTAGAGTCATATGATTTACCGCGTTTATCGATACAGCTTGTAGAAGTATTGGACCGTGAAGCAGTCAGTGTTTTACTACAACAACGACGGTATATAGACGTAGTCATTCCACGTGGTGGGGCTGGATTAATACAACGAGTTGTACGAGATAGTATGATACCGGTTATAGAGACGGGAAGTGGTGTTTGTCACACCTATGTTGATGCCGAAGCTAATATAGATATGGCTGTTGATATTGCTGTGAATGCTAAGGTGCAACGCCCATCTGTATGTAATTCTATGGAAACTTTATTGGTTCATAAATCTATTGCACACGAGTTTTTATTGGCATTAGAGCAAAGATTAGCACCTCACCATGTCATAATTCATGGTACCCCAGAAGTATTACAGATCGTTAAGGGTGTTACTGTTGATGAGTATTCCTTTAGTACAGAATATAATGATTTTGATTTAAATATAGCAATTGTACCCTCAGTAGATGAGGCAATCTCTCATATTAATCGATATACAACACATCATTCCGAAGCAATTGTGACAGACAATATTAATACAGCACAACAGTTTATGAATCTTATTGATTGTTCTACTGTATATCATAATGCATCTACTCGTTTTACCGATGGTTTTGAATTTGGATTTGGTGCTGAAATCGGTATTAGTACCCAAAAGCTTCATGCTCGTGGGCCAATGGGATTACAAGCTCTAACATCTTATAAATACTTCGTATTTGGAACGGGGCAAATTCGTTCGTGATGCGTTTATATTATCTAATACGGGCCTACTATCGCTATATTCAGACTCCAAAAGGTCGTTATGAGTGGGTATCGTATATAAAGACAATAGTATTATTTATCTTGATTTGCATTATCGTCATAAAGGGTGTGACTTATATATGGTAGACACTAGGCGAATTGGGATTATAGGAGGAACCTTTAATCCTATCCACTTAGGACATCTAATGATTGCAGAAGTGGCAAGAGAAAGCTTTCAGTTAGAAAAAGTTATATTTGTTCCTGCAAGGATACCTCCTCATAAGCATAATGATGTTATCGATGCAAAGCATCGTTATGCTATGACTGCTGCTGCCGTAGCAGATAATCCATATTTTGAAATATCCGATGTGGAAATGCACCGTGAAGGCCCTTCATATACGATTGATACGATTCATTATTTCAAAAGCATATATGGAAATGCGGTAGAATTTTTCTTTATTGCCGGTACCGATACGATACGAGATTTACCTAATTGGAAATTTATAGATGAATTATTAGATCATTGCCATTTTATTGGCGCTATGAGACCTGATGGTTCACAGGTTATTGATACTACCCTAGAGTCATTAGGACCAAAGGCTGTTGATAGAATTCATCTAATGAATGTACCTGAAATGAAATTATCTGCTACCTATTTAAGAGACCGACTGCGACATGGTTTAACAGTCAGGTATATGTTACCTAAATGTGTAGTTCAGTATATTGAAGAATATGATATTTATCGGAAGGAATAGTTAAGGTGGATATACAACAAATTGAAACCGATTTATCCAATAAGTTAAGTAAGAAGCGATTTATACACACATTAGGTGTTGTAGAGTCAGCCATCTATTTAGCAAAAAAATATGGAGCTAATGTAGAGGATGCGCATATAGCTGCATTATTACATGATTGCGCTAAAGAATTACCTCTATTGGAAATGCAAGATGTAGTTGCCGACTTATCCTGTGATGCAGATATGTTGCGCAGTGGTGCTTTATTACATGGTCTAGCGGGGATGGTTTTAGCCAACACTCAATATGGTATTACTAATCGTGAAGTGTTGGAAGCTATCCGTGTTCATACAACCGGAAAAGTAGGAATGTCGAAATTAGATAAGATTATATTTTTAGCTGATTATATTGAGCCAAATCGTAATTTTCCTGGTGTAAATGATATTCGTAAGGCTGCCGAACAATCCCTTGATGATGGGGTATTATGTGGATTTGATATGACTATTCGACATTTAATTGATAGTGGGGATACAATTTATCCGCTTACTATTATTAGTCGTAATGATCTAATACATCATATGAAAAAGGAAGGTGCCTACAATGGATGAATTAGAGAAAGCACGTGCTCGTCGTCGTAGAAGACGTAGAGAGCGTCAGATGAAAAAGAATAAGGTTCAGTGGTGGCGTCTAATCATTGTATTCGCCTTAGCACTTACCGTTGTTTGTGGTATTGGATGGGGGATGTACAGTGGCATTAGCTATGTATATCATCGTGTAACACAAACCGATACAGCAAGTGAAATTGAAGAATCCAGTGAACCTAAACATACTGATACTGTTAATGTAGAACAGAAAGCATTAAATAAACCTGTATATGTGTTGATTGTCGGTCGAGATACTAATAATCCGAGTCAAGCTGATTCTCTATTTCTCATGTCTATTAATATGAATACGAATACGATGGATATCATTGGCATTCCTAGTAACAGTAAGATTGAAAGTAGAGATCAAAAGTCTGCTTCTATGTTAAATCAAATGTATGCAGAAGGAAATATTGAATTAACAAAAGCTGTTGTAGAGGATATGTTCCATATTAGTATTCCATACTATGTTGTCGTTGATGAAGCAGCTTTCAAAAAAACGAGTGATGTGTTAGGCAGCCAACAGTTTTATGTAGAAAAAAATATGGAACATGTGGATGCTGAAACAGGATCTAAAGATATAGATTTACGTCGTGGTTATCAAAATTTAGATAGTGATAATGCGTTGGCATATTTACGCTATACAGATGAAAATAATGATAATTTTGGACGCGTTCAACGGCAAGAACGGTTCTTGAAATTATGGGTTGATCGTGAACAAGATACATGGTTTATTACCAAAGCTTGGCATATTTGGAGACTATGGAGCCATTATGAAAGTAATATTTCTACGTGGGATGCTATCAAATTGATGCGCACAATTGGTCAAATGGAAAAAGATCATATTCATTTTTATATTTTGCCTGGGGAAAAGGAAAAAATAAATAATGTTGTGTACTGGCATGTTAATCCAACGGAGGCACAGCGCTTAGTGGGTATTACGATGGGAACATTAGCACCTGAGGATTTAACTCAATTTGTAGCTACCCCAGAGACTAAAAAAGAGCCTGTTGCAGTCGAATCTGAACAAAGTACACGCACAAAACCATCAGAACCAGGTTCGGAACCAGAAAAGAAAGAATAATAGGAGATACGATGAAACAAAAAGAAGAAATTAAACAACATGTGTTAACCCTTGCACAAGCTGCATATGATAAAAAAGGCCATAACATTGAAATATTAGACCTAGAAGGTATTTCAATGCTAGGTGATTATTTTATGATTGCCAGTGCTAATAATATTAAACAATCCCAAAGTATTGCCGATGAGATTGAAGATATAGCAGCAGAACAAGGCATGACGGTCCTCCATCGTGAAGGATATCGCGAAGGGGAATGGATTTTATTGGACTTTGGCGATATTATTTGCCACGTCTTTGGTAATGATGAAATTCGTGAATTTTATGGCCTTGAAGCTTTATGGAACGATGCAGGACGTGTTCCTTTTGAAGGAGAATAATGTATGGCTAGCGAATTGTTGGAAAATACCATTGCTACACTGCGTGTTTTACGTACTAGTGACTATGGCGCTTTCCTAGATGGTCAAACGGGCAATACAAATGATGATATCTTACTCCATAAGGATCAACAGACATCACCTGTTGTCATTGGTGACGAGGTAGAGGTCTTTTTATATCGAGATCCAAAGGGCCGTTTGACCGCATCTATGCGCTTACCAGCTATGAAGGTTGGGCAAATTGGTTATGTGGAGGTAATTAATGTAACCAATTTTGGCTGCTTTGTAGAGGTTGGTACAGAACGGGGAATTTTCATGCCCCATGCTGAAATGCGTGGCAGACCGCAAGTAGGTGAAAAGGTATGGGTAAAGCTATATACCGATAAATCGGGCCGTATGGCTGTTTCCATGGATGTTGATGATGAAATGCGCCGAGCGTCTAAAGCAGCTACTGATGCTGTTGTTGGCCAACAAGTGACGGGAGCCATCTATAATTTGACAAGTGATGGTGCATTCTTTATCACCCCAGAACGATGGATAGCCTTTTTACATCGTTCTGAAATGACGAGAAAGTTAAATGTTGGTGAAATGGTAGAGGCTCGTGTAACATTTAAGCGTGATGATGGTCGTATTAATGTTTCTATGCGTCCAATTAAAGAAAAAGCATTAATTTCTGATGGTCAGATTATTATGGAATACCTATTAGAACGAGGCGGTAAAATGCCTTATAGTGATGAGTCTTCTGCTATGTTAATTAAAGATAAATTTAATATTAGCAAAGCAGCCTTTAAACGTGCTTTAGGTCATTTAATGAAAGAACGCCTTGTCGTGCAAGAAGATGGGTGGACATTGCTTACAGAATCAGGAAAACAATGGAATCCTAATCAACAAGAGGACTAAACTATGAAAATTATTGTAGTAGGTGCTGGTAAGGTAGGCTATTCCTTATGTGAAAGACTGGTACAAGACGATCATGACGTATATCTTATAGACCGTTCCCAGGAACGTATCCATAATTTAGAAAATACATTGGATGTTAGTTTAGTATGCGGTAATGGTAGCGATATTCAGTTATTGAATGAAATTGACCTATCAGATGTAGGCATGTTTATTGCAGTTACTGATTCTGATGAAGTTAATATGTTATCTTGTGCAGTAGCTAAAATAGCAGGTGTCCCATCTACTGTAGCACGTGTGAGAGATACTAATATCGTTGATCATATGGATGATCATATGAAAGAACGATTAGGCGTTGATTTATTTATTAATCCAGAGATGGTTACGGCACAAGAATTACTTCATATTATTGAAACACCATCCGCTTTGGACGTAGAAGAATTTGGTCAAGGTGCTGTACGTTTAATGGAATTTAAAATTAATAGTACATTCCCGCTTGTAAATAAACCCTTAAAAGAGTTAACTTTTCCAGAAGGTGTGTTATTGGTTGGCATTTTACGATTAGGTGAAATGATTATACCTCATGGTGAAAGCATACTATTACCTAATGACAGTGTTTTCTTTTTAGGTTTAAAAGATGGTATTAATGAAGTAGAACAAGAATGGTTTTCTAATCATGCAACCTTCCATAAACGGGTTGTTATTGTAGGCGCTGGTTTATTAGGTCGCAATTTGGCCATCTTATTGGAAAAAGCAGGATTTACCGTTAAGGTTATTGAGAAAGACATTGAGCGTTGTGAAGCCTTGGCTGCACAAGTGGATAAAGCCATTGTCATCAATGGGGACGGTACGGATTTTGATTTATTAGAAGCCGAAGAAGTAGCCGATAACGATGTTATTATTGTTTTAACAGATGATGATAAATTAAATCTTTTAGTTGCTTTAGTAGGGAAACATATGGGCATACCTAAAACCGTTGTCCGTGTAGGACGTCCTGAATATATAATGCTCATGGAACAAGTCGGTATAGATATCGTATTTTCACCACGTCTAATGACTGCTGGACAAATACTACGATTTATTCGAAGTGGAGAAGGCGTTGTTTCCATATCTACTTTTGAAGGTGGAAAGGCTGAATCTATAGAGATTCTTATTACGGAACAATCTCCCGTAGCTGGTAAACAACTAAAAGATATTCGTCTACCTGGTAAAGCCTTAGTTGGTGTTATACTCCGCGGTGATGAAGCGATTGTTCCGCGTGGTAATACAGAGCTGTTAGTGGGGGATCATATTGTGCTATTCTCATTGCCTGAATCTGTTACTAAATTATTGAATTATTTAACGTAGGGGTTATATGCGTATACAGATTGTCATGTCCTTGGTAGGGAAATTACTCTATATTTTTGGAGCTTTTCTTGTTATACCATTTATATATAGTATTCTATTTGAAACTGCATATTGGTCCTTTTGTATTACGGCTGTATTATCTATACTGCTTGGTAGTCTACTAGTACTTGGTGGAAATAAGAGTAAGACCTTTAGCTTGAGAGATGGATTCCTAGTGGTTAGCTCAACATGGATATTAACAGTGTTATTGGGGGCTATTCCCTTTATTATATCTGGTGTATTAGTTAATCCGATGGACGCGCTGTTTGAATCTATGTCAGGTATTACTGCTACTGGTGCTACAGTTATTTTTGATGTTGATAGTATACCAAAGTCTTTCATACTGTGGCGTGGATTAATGCATTGGATTGGCGGTATGGGAATCATTGTGTTGATTCTATCATTTCTACGCAATCTTGGTGCTGATGCTGCGCATTTTTTCAATGCTGAGGCATCTGTACCAAAACCAGGTGTAGTGTTACCACGGATTCAATCCATAGCATCGAAATTATGGACATTGTACGTAATATTTACAATTATCTGTTTTATAATGCTCTGCTTAGGTGGTATTGATCCCTTTGATGCATTGAATTATTCATTTTCTATTATTGCTACTGGTGGATTGACGCCAACTACGGCAGGTACTTTTTTATATAGTCAAAATACATATATATGTGTAGTATTTATACTGTTTATGGTCATTGCTGGTGGTAACTTTGCCGTATATTATAATGTAATTCAAAAGGGTTTCTCTCAATTATTCTCTGATTTTGAAACGCGTATGTATTGGCTTGTATTAGTTATTGGTATTCTTATCACCTTTATATCGTTATATTTTCAATCTAATTCCATGGATATAGGACAAGCTTTTCAAGATTCAGCCTTTACCTTAGTATCAATACAAACGGGCAGCGGTTTTGCCGTATCTGATTACGATCTATGGCCTGCTGCGGCTCAAATGATGTTATTTATATCTAGTTTTTTTGGAGGTTGTAGTGGATCTACGACCGGTGGCGTTAAGATTATTCGTCTTATTATTTTAATTAAGAGTAGTATCATTTATTTGAGAAAAGCCATACATCCTGATATGGTTCAAGTTGTACGAATCAATGGAAAGCCATTACCAGATAAATGGGTGCGTATGACGCAACAATTTATATTTCTATATTTAATGATTTATGTTATATCCGTATTTCTAATGACATGTTTTGGTTTGTCTACAGGTGATGCACTTCAAATAGTCACCGCATTCCAAAGTAATGTAGGTTTAGCCTTTGGCAGTTATGGACCAACTGATTCTTTTGCATTATTACCATTAGGTGCAAAAGGTGTGGCTATTGTAGATATGCTATTAGGTCGTTTAGAATTATTTACGATTCTAGTTATGCTTCATCCACAATTCTGGGAAGGGTATTTTATTAAAAAAGATACGACAAAACGATATAGAATTTTATAGAAGTTTATATTGTATATCGCATTAGTTATGGGGGAAGGATTGTAAAATGGAAATAATAAAACGTCCATTAGGCTTGTATAAGGCAAATTGTTATGTATTAAAAACATACAATCAATCTCTCATAATTGACCCTGGATTTCATAGTAAACATATAATTGAGATGGTAGGAGATTCTAAACCAATTGCGGTTTTGTTAACACATGGTCACTGTGACCATGTGTCAGCCCTGGATGAAATATGTGAATATTATAAGATTCCTGCATATCTACATGAGGGGGATCATGAATTATTGCAATTGATTCGGCGCCGTCCTAGCGTATATAAGAAAAAGATGTTTACTCAATGTATGCCAATTACAGAAGGTGTATTAACTATTGGTCCGTTCCATATACAGGTGTACCATACACCTGGTCATAGCGCCGGATCTGTATGTTATGAAATAGAAGGTCATTTATTTACAGGTGATACTATTTTTAAACAAAACGTTGGTAATAGTGATAATTATAATGGCAATGCAGATAATCTACGTAATAGCTTACGTAAAATATTAGAGCTGAATGATGCACTATTAGTAGAACCTGGACATCAAGATAGCACTATTTTGGGAAATGAAAAAAACTTCATTAAGAATTTACACATATAGTGTTGACAAAAAGTCTGATAACAGATATACTAAGCAAGTACTTTGGATACGGCCCCGTGGTGTAGCGGTTAACATGTCGCCCTGTCACGGCGAAGATCGTCAGTTCAAATCTGATCGGGGTCGCCATTCATGCCTCGGTAGCTCAGTCGGTAGAGCAACGGACTGAAAATCCGTGTGTCGACAGTTCGATTCTGTCCTGAGGCACCATGTACATGCGGGAATAGC